>NZ_WVRN01000002.1:300000-600000 GCF_013112245.1 Ruegeria sp. HKCCD4315
TTCATGGCCAGATGAACGCGTTTGGCCTCGAACTTCTCGCGGGTGTTGATGGATCCGACCATCTTGCCGTACAGCTCTCTGGACGCCTTTATCTTGCGGATCATCTTGTGGGTCCAGTCCTTGGGCACGTGGCAGTCTGAACAGACAGCCCCTACGCCGGACCGGTTCACATCATGGATCGTGCCGGTGTATTCCTCGTAGACGAAATCGCGCATCTCGTGACACGAGACGCAGAATTCCTTGGTGTTGGTGGCTTCCATGGCGGTGTTGAACCCGCCCCAGAAGATGATACCGGCAGCAAAGGCTGCGGCAATGCCGGCCACGGGCATCCCCCATAGGAAATACCGGCGCCAGATCGGTGGTTTTTTATCAGGTTCGGAGGTCATTTCCGGGCTCCGTCTTGGCTGTCTTGACTGGCGCGGCGTGTCAGGCCGGCGCGATTAGCTGATGGGGAAAACGAAGAAAGGGCGGGCGAGGGGCCCGCCCTTTCTGTTTCATGTGTAAACCCGTCAGGTGACGTGGTTCGACCGGTTGTAGACGTTGAACTTGCCGGTGGGCGCAAACAGTCCCTTCACGCGACCGATCTCTTCCAGCGTCTTGGCGTCGAAGATCACAATCTCACCGTTTGGTTCTTTCGAGGTCGAGCGGTTCCACTTGGAAACCCAGACCTCGGACCCATCCTGGTTGAACTCGAAGTGGACGGCGACGTTGCCTTCCTCTTCAGTGATCTGGATCGTTTTCACGATCTCACCGGTTGCCTTGTCGATGACCTGCACCGATTGCTGGATCTCAGGCTCGGGGTGCTTGGTCTGGTCAGCCCAGATGTAGTCTGATTCCGGGTGTGTCCGGATGAACAGACCGGGTCCGTCGGTTTCGACTTCGTAGCAGACCTTCCAGGCATCATCCGGACGGCCTTCGGGGTCGTTGCTCCAAACGGTCACGGTGCCTTCGCCCAGGTGGGTTGTGCCGGCAACAGGGCCGCAGTTCGGATCATCCCAGTTAGCGCCAGGGCCAGGGTGCGGCAGCGGCGCGGTGTCGATCAGAGCTTCCAGCTTGTGGGTTTCGGTATCGACCACAACCATCTTGTTCGACGCGTTTGCGGCGATCTGGAAGTAACGGCCGGTCGGGTCAAAGAACCCGTCATGCAGGAACTTGGCGCTGTCGATCTTGTCGATCCGCAGGTTTTCCAGATCGGTATAATCGACCTGCCACAACTGACCCAGTTCTTTCACGGCAACGATCCAGGTGGGTTCGTTTGGAGTGGTGTAGATCGCAGCCACGCGGGCCTCTTCCACATAGTCCCCATCGACGTTGTAGCCGCGGGTCGAGACAACCTTCTTAGGCTCCATGGTTTCAGCGTCGACAATGGCGAAGTGCGGCGGCCAATAGGCCCCACCGATCACGTATTTACCGTCGCCCGAAACGGCCACATCGCGGGCGTCATAGCCAATGGTCACTTCGGCCACCAACATGTTCTCGGGGTTCTGCCACAGGTCGATCTTGGTCATCTTGCCGTCGCGACCCATCGTGTACCAGAAGCGGCCCGGGTTTTCGGGTTCTTCCAGTTTATGATGTTCGGAGGCTTTCAGAACGTGCACGGCGTAACCCGTCGGGATGTGCGCCAGAACTTCCTTTGTGTCACCGTCGATCACAGCCACTTTGCCCACGTCACGCTCGATGACCACGAAGAAGTTTTCCCAGTTGCGACCATGTAGTGGCTCGGTCGGGTAGTCCTCGGGTTCGACATAGACCTTGCGTGTCGCCATCATCTGTTCAAGCGACATTTCCGGTGGCTGGGGCGGCTCCATCTGGATGTAGGTCGCCATATCGCGGATTTCTTCTTCGGACATAACGTCCGAGAAGTTGTTCATCCCGCCTTCGGTCCCCCAGGCGATGATCTTTTCAAGCCGTTCCTGACCCAGTTTCAGGGTGCCGGATTCGGTTACGGTACCGTCGGCGTTTTTGGTTTCCACCAATGGCTCAAGGCTTTTACCTGTCGCCCCTTTGCGCAGCACGCCGTGACAGCCGGCGCAGCGTTCAAAGTACAGTTGTTTGGATGATTCAAAGGCTTCCTTGCTGAGAGTTGGCTCTTCGGCGAAGGTTGGAGCAGCGACGCTGCCCAACAACATTGCCAATCCGACCCCCAATGCGCGGCCAGTTTTGTTGTAGCTGATTCCAAGTGACATGATCACTCTCCATTTGCGTGGTGAGGCAAGGCAGAGACTGAGCCATCACGGAGATGTCATCCTTGACCAAAGTCAACGGCAGGGGCGCAAACTGAGACTTAAAGGCAATAATTCAACTGTTGAAACACCAATAAAACTTGAGAATTTCGCACATGTTTAAGCGAGGCTTGATTTCGGTTAAGGCCGCGTAAGACCCGCCGCGATAGAGCTTGCGTAACCACTGGTGAGGCTATGGAGAGCGGTCATGGCATCTGTGATAAAACGCGTTTTCAGTGAGGGATTTCGTGTCTTTTTCCTCTTGGCGGGTCTTTATGGTGTGTTCGCAGGGTTAGCTTGGGGCGCATGGTTGGCTTCGCTGGACGGTCTGTTGCCATTTTGGGATCAAAGCTATGCCATGCCACCGGTTATGTGGCACGCCCATGAAATGATATTTGGCTATGCGACAGCGGCCTTGGGTGGGTTTTTCCTGACCGCTGTTCCAAATTGGACCGGTGCCCCCGAGGCGCGGGCACGCTTTATTACTGTTGTCGCGTTTCTCTGGATTGCCGGGCGGGTGGCCGTCTGGTTTTCAGGTTCATTGTCGCCCTTGCTCGTGGCCTTTTTGGATTTGATTTTTGTGCCAATTCTGGCACTAAAAGTTGCGAGTCAGTTGATCCGTCGACCCAAGCCGCAAAACATCGTGTTTGTGTATCTTCTGGGTTTGATCTGGATCGCCAACCTGATGGTCCATCTGGAATGGATCGGAGCAACCACTGATACCTTGAACACAGGGGTCCGGGCAGGGTTGCTTGCTCTTTGCTCGATGATCGCGATTCTGGGCGGCCGGATCACACCAGCTTTTACCCGCAATGCAATGAAACGCGCGGGTCAGCCAGAGGCGTCCTGGCCTGTTTCGGTGCCGCAGCTAGACAAGGCGGCGATGTTTCTGGCGCTGCTTCTGCCTTTGCTTGTGCTGACGCTGCAAACAAGTCCAGTGGCAGGTGTTGTTGCTCTGGTGTTGGGCTGCGTGCAACTATCGCGCATGGCCCGTTGGAGAGCACGATGGGCTATGCGCCAGCCAATCCTTCTGGCTTTGTTTTTAGGTCTCGGAATGTTGGCTCTTGGACTGATTCTTTGGGGGCTGGCAGCTATTGGGTTTGGCAACGAGGTTGGCGCGATTCACCTGCTAGGGATCGGTTGCGTGGGCGGCATGACCCTCGCGGTCATGAGCCGCGCTGCTCTGGGTCACAGTGGCCGCCCGCTTGTTGCACCGTCTCCGATGGTGATTGCTTATGGGTTGATGGCCGCTGCGGCTTTGGTGCGTTGGTTGGGGTCAGAGCTGACAGGCGGCTATATGACCGCCATGTTGATGGCTGACGGCCTTTGGATTGCAGCGGTTGGGCTGTATGTCTTCGCAATGTGGCCTGCTTTGACAGGACCTCGGGTGGCAAAGGCGCTTTGAGCCCAACTGGCTCTCCGAGACCTAGCATTCGGAAATCAGCGGGCGCTCATTCTTGATATGCCGAGAGACTAGAGCGCGTGCGCGCCTGCCCTTATCCGGGATTTGTCTTGCTGGCTGTGGGATGTAGTTTGGTTGCGCAAGCTCTGGAAATAGTTCGAGGATTTCAGCGCGCGCGTCCGAGTGGATACTGGCCATGGCCTGGGCACCGGTGAACAGGCTCTCGGATGGGGCGCCTTCGGAATAGATGATCTCGTGCTGGTCGAACAGAATATGAAAATAGACGACGTCTTGCGTCATCACGTCCACATTTATGCCCGGAACGCCAACCAGTTTGTGCGCCGGGACCAGAACTTCTGCGCTGTCGAACATACGAACGGCGATGGGTGAACGAAGCATCATCCGATGTTGTGGCGAGACCAAGAGGTCCCGTTCCGGCAGGCCTTTGCCAAGGCTTCCAGCTGCTATCCGAATGGGCAGAAGTTTTGGGCGCGCGGCCAAATCGGTCGCATCCAACACACGCGAACCAATCCAGCGTATTTCTTGCGGCCCGTTATCGGCTGTTACAACAAAATCCCCAACACGCAGATCTTCTATGGAAACAGGGCCTTCAGGTGTCGTGATCCGTGTTCCGGCCACGAAGCAGGGAACATCGATAATTGCGGTAGGGTCTGTTGTGTCAGGTGCGTTGGTCGGTGTTACGTTTGACCTGACAAAGGAATAAGTCGTTCCTGCCACCAGAGGTTCTGAGGTGATGTATCCGACCAGATTACCTTCAACCTCGACACGGAATACGTCTATGGTGCCGCCACCCGGCTTGCTGAGGCTGTACGATTCCTCGAGATAGATCGCACCTGAGTCGATCGTGACAGAACCATCAAGGTTGGTCACAACACCGGTCTGGGTCAGGTCATCGCCAAATTCGTTATTGAACCGATCGCCGTTAAAGTCTGTCCCATTGTCGGGGGCGCCATTGACCAGCGTACCCCCGGCCGCGTCAGTTACATCAAAGACCCGTCGATCTGTCGCGGCATCGTAAGTCCCCGAAAGCGTGATATTGCCGGTGTTAAACCCAGTGAAGTTTAGTGAAATAACCCCCGGCACATAGCCGATATATGAATAGTTCGCCATCGATTAACCCGTCACTATTTTACTGCTGATCCGAAGTGTTGGCACACTCTCCGGCTACTCTCACGCGATATCAGTTAACATCGTGTGATTTTAAGTCAATTTCTGGGCGCGATTTGGGTGCTCATAAAGAACTTTAGAGACATCATCGCGTCACATCCAATGTCTTGACTTTCGTTAAGGCATGGATGCGCGCCGCCCGCCATGCTGACAACACTAGCTAATCTGCGCAAAGGAGAGCGCGATGCGAGAAGTCATGACAAAGAGCATGGCTCGCAACATATTCTATGGCGGGTCACTGTTCTTCATCCTCATCTTTCTGGCCCTGTCGGCCCATTCGCACCTGTATATCGTTAATTCGGAAAACGCCGCCAAACTTGATGAAAGCGTGATCCGCGGCAAGCATGTCTGGGAAAAACACGCCTGTATCAACTGCCATACGATCCTTGGGGAAGGGGCTTACTATGCCCCCGAAGTGGGCAATGTGATGACCCGCTGGGGTGTGCTGGATGACCCGGAATCAGCCTTTGAATCCCTCAAGGGTTGGATGGAAGCACAACCGACCGGCATTCCCGGTCGCCGGCAGATGCCCAACTTCAATCTCAGCGACGAAGAGATCCGCGACCTGACCAATTTCCTGATCTGGACGGACAATATCGACGCTCAGGACTGGCCGCCCAACGAGGCAGGCTGAGAAAGGGAACGGAGCAATGAAATACGAATCCCAAAAAATCGCCTATGCCTACTTTGCGGTAGCCATGGCCTTGTTCGCAATACAGGTGATCGGCGGCCTGCTGGCCGGTTTCATCTATGTATTCCCAAACTTCCTGAGTGAGCTTCTGCCATTCAACATCGTTCGGATGCTGCACACCAACTCTCTGATCGTCTGGTTGTTGCTGGGCTTCTTCGGTGCGGCGTACTTCCTGATCCCGGAAGAGACCGAGCGCGAAATCCATTCGCCAACGCTGGCCTACCTTCAGCTGATCATTCTTGTGGTCGGTACATTAGGTGTGGTCGTAACTTATGTCTTCAACCTGTTTGAAGGCAACTGGCTTCTGGGCAAAGAGGGGCGCGAGTTCCTTGAACAACCCAAATGGGTCAAGGCGGGCATCGTCGTGGCCGCGCTGATGTTCCTCTACAACGTGTCGATGACCGTTTTGAAGGGCAAAAAGACGGCCATCTCCAACATCCTTCTGTTGGGCCTTTGGGGGCTGGCTTTGCTGTTCCTGTTTGCTTTCTACAACCCCGGCAACCTGTCCCTGGACAAACAGTACTGGTGGTATGTTGTCCACCTGTGGGTGGAAGGCGTCTGGGAGCTTATCATGGCTTCGATCCTGGCCTACCTGATGCTGAAGCTGACCGGTGTGGACCGTGAGATTGTCGAAAAATGGCTGTATGTCATCGTCGCCGCCGCGCTGTTCTCGGGCATCCTTGGCACAGGGCACCACTATTACTGGATCGGTACGCCTGCATACTGGCAGTGGATCGGGTCGATCTTCTCGAGCCTTGAGGTGATCCCGTTCTTTGCAATGATGGCCTTTGCCTTCGTCATGGTCTGGAAAGGCCGCCGTGATCACCCGAATAAGGCCGCGCTGCTGTGGTCGCTGGGCTGTGCCACGCTTGCCTTCTTTGGCGCCGGTGTCTGGGGCTTCCTGCACACGCTGCACGGGGTGAACTACTATACCCACGGCACGCAGATCACTGCCGCACACGGCCATCTGGCCTTCTATGGTGCTTATGTCTGCCTCAACCTGGCGATCTTCACCTACGCGATGCCAATCCTTAAAAACCGGGATCCGTATAACCAGGTGCTGAACATGGGCTCGTTCTGGCTGATGACCAGCGGCATGGTCTTCATGACCTTCGTGCTGACCTTCGGTGGTACCGTGCAAACGCACATGCAGCGCGTGGTTGGTGACTATTTCATGGATGTGCAGGATCAAATCGCAGTCTTCTACTGGATGCGTCTTGGTTCCGGTGTGGTTGTTGTTCTTGGTGCACTGCTGTTCATCTACTCGATCTGGGTGCCCCGGAAAGAGGTCATTGAACCCGGCGCAGCCGAAACCCCTGCGGAGTGATGGATATGGACGGCTCCATGAAACTGAATGAGGGGGCGGCAAACGCCCCCTTCTACCTGCCCCAAGGCGATGAATGCGATGTGTTCTGCGCCGCGTATAACAACGACCTGCCGGTTCTGCTGAAAGGTCCGACAGGCTGCGGAAAGACCCGCTTTGTGGCCCACATGGCGGCTAAACTCGGCCGCCCGCTTTACACCGTGGCCTGTCATGATGATTTGGCCGCAGCCGACCTGATCGGGCGCTACTTGCTGAAAGGTGGCGAAACCGTCTGGGTCGATGGCCCCCTGACCCGGGCGGTGCGCGAAGGCGCGATCTGCTATCTTGATGAGGTGGTCGAGGCCCGTAAGGACGTCACCGTCGTCCTACACCCGCTGACCGACGACCGGCGCATCCTGCCGATTGACCGCACAGGTGAAGAGCTTGAGGCCGCGCCCGGCTTCATGCTGGTGGCTTCATATAACCCCGGATACCAGAATATCCTGAAAACCCTGAAACCCTCGACCCGTCAGAGGTTTATCTCTCTCGAGTTCGACTTCCCTTCGCCTGAAATGGAAGCGCAAGTCGTCGCTCAGGAAAGTGGTTTGCCGCTGGAACGCTGCAAACCACTGGTGCGACTGGCGAACAAGCTGCGCGGGCTCAAGGGTCAGGACCTTGAGGAAGGCGTTTCCACCCGTCTGGTCGTTTATGCCGCGACGCTGATCGCGCAAGGCATGTCCACCGACCGCGCCATCCTCACCGCTATGGTTGAACCTCTGACAGATGACGAGGACATCAAACGCGGGCTCCTCGATCTTGTCACGGCTGTCTTTGGGTGAGGCCGGCCGATGGTCAAGATCGACTTTGAGCCATGGGAACCCGAAGAAACGATCGGGAAACTGTGGCACACCCTTGCCAGCCGCCTCGATGCACCCCAGGTGCATGAAGGAGCCGCGGTTGACCTGTCTCAGGTCGCGGGGCGGCTGGCTGTCCTCTTTCGAGGACTTGGGGGTAGCCCGGGCGTAGAATTACGCCCGGTCTCACCCGAGGTTTCGCGCCACCGTTTAAGTTGGCGCCGCCGATTGGCGACTGAGGCCGAACTAATGCCCCGCGCATCGTTTGACGGTGAAGTGCTTCGGCTACCGGATCGCCTGGCTGTATTCCCTGCGCGTGAAGCAAATGGCGCACTTTATGTCTGGCTGGCCGCGGCTGCGGCTCATGCCGGAACCCGCATCGACGAAGATGACCCATTACGCGCTGACCTGCGCGCTCTGATCGCTGCTCAACATATGGTCGATGCAACATTAGATAACGCCCCCGGGCTCCGTCCGCTTTATACCGAGCTGTGCAAGGGCGTTCTGCATCACCGTAACGTTCCCGACCTGCCGCCCGATGAGGCAGCAGTAGAAGAGCTTGTCCGTCATAGGCTGGGCGATCCTGCCTCTCTGTCTTCAAGAGCCGAGCAACTTCTGTCTCTGGTAGATGACGATATGGCTGCGCCGCGGGGCTATCAACATTTCCGACCGGTTCCCCTGTGGCCCGAATTGCGGGCGGTTGGGTTTTCAGAACATAACGAGGTGGAAAACCCCGAGACTGAGGGCGAACCTGAAGAATCTGGTGAGAAAACCCATCGGGCCCGCCGCCGAAAATCCGATCAGGCCGAGCGCAGCGACAGTTTCATCCTGCACAAATTCGAAGCGGTCCTCAGTTGGGCCGAGTTCCTGAATATCAACCGCCGCGTCGATGACGACGATCCTGACAACGCCAAGAAAGCCGCTGACGATCAGGAAGAGATCGGTTTGGGTCAGATCTCAAAAGCGCCGCCAACCAAACTGAAATTGCATCTGGACCTGGCGCCCGAGGATGTCAATCGCGAGCGCTTGTCAGGTCGGATTCTCTATCCTGAATGGGACGTGCGCACCGGGCAATACCTGCCGGATCACGTCAATGTCCTGCTTTCAGATGCCGACATCCGCGAAGACGCGGCCGAGTTTGGCAAGGATCCCGCCACAGCGCGTCGTATCCGTGCTGTGAAACGCCAGTTCGAGGCTCTGCGCCCTGGTAGAGTGATGACACGAGGCCATCTGGACGGAGACCAGCTGGACATCGAGGCTGCGGTACGCGCCGAGACCGAGCGAAAGGCGAGCGGCGAAGCAAACGAACGCATCTGGATGCAATCGCGCCCCGAAGCCCGTGATCTGGCGGTGTCGATTCTGTTGGATGTCAGCCGCTCGACCGAAAGCGCGGTCACAGGCCGCGCCGTGATTGACATCGAACGCGAGGCTTTGGCCGCGCTTGCCTGGGGTCTGAACGCCTGTGGCGACGATTTCTCCATCCACGCGTTCAGTTCTCTGAAACGTCAACGTGTCTATGTGCAGCGCTGTAAGCGGTTCGATGAACCAATGGGGGCTAAGGTCGAGCAACGCATTGCCTCACTGCGACCCGGTCACTACACCCGGCTCGGCTCGGCGATCCGCCATTGCTCTGCCGACCTGGCCAGCCAATCCCGCAAGCGCCGTTTGCTGCTGGTTATTACAGACGGCAAGCCCAACGACCTCGACCATTACGAAGGTCGCCACGGTATTGAAGACACCTGCATGGCGGTACGTGAGGCGCGCCGTGCCGGGCAATCGGTTTTTGGCGTCACCATCGACAAAACTGGCAAAAGCTGGTTCCCACGCATGTTTGGTCAGGGCGGTTTCACCGTCATCCCCGATCCACACCGCCTGACCATGGCCCTGCCACAGATCTACCGCCAACTGGTCGGGGCATGAGCAACGCCTCTCTGATTGACGAGCTTCCTGGCGAGTTGCTGATGTGGGTTCTGATCATCTCGGAACTGCTGGTCTTCGGTGCGGGCCTTATTGCCTTTATGGGCGTGCGGCTGACCGATCCTGTGGGCTTTGCCGAGGCGCAATCGCATCTCTACCGCACCGGAGCTGCCTTCAACACTGCGGTGCTGGTTACGTCAGGTTACCTTGCCGCGCAAGCTCTGCACTGGCGCCGCGCTGCGGAACGGTTCAAAGCACGGTTTGCACTTGTGTTTGCGGCTGCGCTAGGGGTTGTATTCCTTGTTATCAAAGGCGCGGAATACGCTGGAAAGGCTGAACAAGGCATCACGTATGAAACCCATCCCTTCTTTCTGTTCTATTACCTTTTGACTGGCTTCCACGCCGCCCATGTCTTGGCCGGGGTCGGACTCCTTCTCCTGGTGGCCTGGCGCGACGACCCGCGCAACATCGAGGCAGGCGCGCATTTCTGGCACATGATCGATCTGGTCTGGATCATGTTGTTCCCCGTGATCTACCAGTTGGGATAAAAAGATGCCCGCGTCTTCATCTTTTCACAAATACTCCCGCCGGAGGCTCCCGAACGCACTTACACGCGCGTGGTTCAACCTGTTGGCGCTCAGCATAACGTCGGCGCTGCTGACCCTGTTACCGCTTGGACCTACAATCGTTGGTGCAGGTATTCTGGCTCTTGCGCTTCTCAAGTGCCGCATCATCCTGGCGCAGTATCTCGACCTTGCAACCAGCCCGGCCTGGCTGCGAGGGTTTTCCGTTGCGCTGACAGGCTTTGCACTGATCGTATTCGTCCTCTATCTGCTCTGAACAAAAATGTGCCGCCCCGAAGGGCGGCAGTTTTTCAAGCAAAGGGGTGCTTTGAACTATTGTGCGGCCATTGGCATGCGCGCGATCTGACAGCGCTGCCATAGAGCTGACAGCGCACCGACGAGTTGATCGATATCCTCGTCGGTATGAACCGGAGACGGCGTGATCCGCAACCGCTCGGTGCCTTTGGGAACGGTGGGATAGTTGATGGGCTGGATGTAGATGCCGAATTCTTCCAGCAGGGTGTCCGAGATGAACTTGCATTTCACCGGATCGCCAACCATCACCGGGATGATGTGGCTGGGGTTGTGCAAATGCGGAATGCCTTCGGCGTCCAGCCGGGCCCGAACCTGTGCTACCCGTTGTTTTTGCAAGTCACGTTCCGTGGTCGATTGCTTCAAATGCTGGATTGAGGCCGCAGCGCCTGCCGCGATGGATGGCGGTAATGCGGTGGTGAAGATAAACCCGCTGGCAAAGCTGCGCACGAAATCGCACAGTGCGACAGAGGCAGCGATATACCCACCCACCACACCAAAAGCCTTACCCAGCGTACCTTCAATAACGGTCAAACGATCCATAAGCCCTTCGCGTTCGGCAATACCGCCTCCGCGTGGGCCGTAAAGACCGACGGCGTGGACTTCGTCCAGATAGGTCATTGCGCCGAATTTGTCGGCCAGATCGCAAATCTCTTTGATCGGAGCAATGTCGCCATCCATCGAATAGACAGACTCGAATGCGATCATCTTGGGAGCGTTGGGGTCAGCAGCGGCCAGTTTGGCTTCCAGATCCGCAAGGTCGTTGTGTTTCCAGATCACCTTCTGCGCCCGTGAGTGGCGGATGCCTTCGATCATCGAGGCATGGTTCAACGCATCAGAGAAAACTATCAGACCCGGAATCTTCGCAGCCAGCGTCCCCAACGCGGCCCAATTTGAAACATAACCCGAGGTAAACAGTAGCGCCGCTTCTTTGCCATGCAGATCAGCCAGCTCAGCCTCAAGTACCACATGGTCATGGGTGGTGCCTGAAATGTTGCGGGTTCCGCCTGCGCCAGCTCCGCAGCGATCCAGCGCATCGTGCATGGCGGCGATCACCGAGGGGTGTTGACCCATGCCCAGATAATCGTTCGAACACCAGATTCGAACGTCTCGCTGAACCGGTCCATCCGTCTGCCGCGCGTTCGGAAACGCCCCACAACGTCGTTGCAAATCGATGAAAACGCGATAATTGCCTTCATCTTTCAAAGTGTCGAGGCTCTGGCTAAAAAAACGCTCGAAGTCCATCTGACGTACTCCCCGGATAACTGGCTTTGAGCTGAATTTAAGGCAGTCGACTTGGTCGTGACATGACAATTGTCAAGTTTCGGCGCAAGAATAGGGCTGGCAACACTAAGCGTGCTTTGGCATAGCTTTGCCCAGGGATGATAACCCGGGGTCGGCCCGGAACGGACTAACAGGGGGATGCCTGCATGTCGCATGAGGCACAAAAGGCAATCGCACGCCAATCACTGCTATTGCGCAGCTTGCCCGAGCAGCATGTCGATACTTTGTTGCGTCAGGCCGTCTGGCGAAAATATGACCGGGGCGAGACGATTTTTCTTCAAGAGGAAGAAGCTAAAGCCGTTCACGTCGTTCTGGCCGGTTGGGTCAAGCTGTTCCGGGTTACACCTACGGGTGCGGAAGCGGTCGTCAGTGTTTTCACGCGAGGCGATAGTTTTGGTGAGGCCGTGGCCCTTCGGGATGTACCTTACCCAGTCTCGGCCGAAGCAGTGTCACCTTGCGAAGTGATGCACATTCCCAGCCCCGTACTGTTGGCGCTAATGCGGGAAGACGCGGAAATAGGTGTATCGATCCTGGCGTCTACCTTTACGCACCTGCATTCTCTTGTTGCGCAGCTTGAGCAGCTCAAGGCGCAAACGGGCGCGCAGCGCGTTGCAGAGTTCCTGCTGAATCTATGTGAAATCGAAAGCGGCGCGTGCGAAGTAGAGCTGCCCTACGACAAGATGTTGATTGCTGGCCGTCTGGGAATGAAGCCCGAAAGCCTCAGCCGCGCGTTTTCACGTTTGAAATCTGTGGGTGTCAAAATTAACAGAAACCATGCCGATATCGCGGACATCGATGTTTTGCGCGACTACGCGGAAAGCGACCCGAGCGAGAGGTAACCTCTGAGAGTCGTAAGTCGAAGTCACGTATAGACAAATTGAACGGTAAAATTCAGCCTGGAAGACTTTGAACTGGTCCACTTACCCTCCAGCTTGAAAATACACTTACGACGTTTTCGCATGTTCGAGCACGGCCAAAGCGTCTGCGATATCTCGGTTCTGTGCCCCCCCCGTGATCGTGCTTAGAATGCCGTCCACGTCTGGTGGAAACTGTGGTGCAAAATCGCAGCGCTCGCAGGTCCGCAAATACTCCACCGCAGTTCGCAGTTCCAACATTCTGGCTTGCTGTTCGCGCGCTGTTTTCAGGGCGCGCGCAAAAAGGGCGTCGGCCGGTTGATCCGAGGACTGCACCATTGCCTCAACTCGATCAGTTTCAGCCTGCGCCCATCCTTCGTTGGTCAAATCTTGCTGCATGCGTGCCTCGCCCAGAAGATCTTGCGCTGTTTTTACATCCTCTGCGTTCAATGAGACCTCGGCCAATGCAGTCAGGAACAGGGGTTTGTAGTTTCCCGCCCCACTGGCCCACCACGCTTCGGCAGCGTTGCGGAATGCGCCGAAAGTTTTCTGGTCCGGATGAAGCAACGCATCCGCCCAGCTGCGCCAGACATTTGCCGTCAACGTCATGAACGGAAAAGCGTGCTTTATGGCCAGAGCTTCCAACCACGCCACAACATCAAAGACCTGTTCAGGCTCGCGCCGGAGCAGGTGAAGCATGCAAAGATAGGTCAAAGACTGCGCCAGGCTGTGCGCATGGTTCAACTTTTGAGCCGCCGAAACTGCCTGCTGTTGAATCTCGAGCGCATGATCCGGCTGGCCGCGCATCCAGACTGCGATGCTCAGAAAACACGATGTGATGGCTGCGTGATCGGTGCCATACACATAAGCAAGGCGGCCGTGTTGTTCCGGTTCATATAACTCCAGCGCCTGTTTCAGGTGATCGCAGGCCGGTTCCAAATCCCCGATGTGCAGCAAGACCGCACCCATGGCCCGATGGGCGATCATGATATGGTGCGTTTCCTTGGTCAGCTGTGCCAGGTCCAGCAATTGTGAAGCCGTGTCCCTGGCCAAATTGTACTCGCCTCTTACAAGGTGATACGCGTAAAGGCCATTTAGTACTGGAAACAGCTGCTCGGTTTCACCTAGCCGGTTGCACAGGTCGCGAATTCGTGCGTAAGCCGCCCCTGTTTCATCCGCCGCTATGCCTGCGGTTGAACGAAGAACGCCAGCCTGCAAAATTTGTATCCGCGTTTCTTTGCGATCCCTGTCAACGGATTCATCCAGCTTTTCCAGTAAAGAGATAGCTCTGCCCAGCTGTGTCACTGCTTCCACCCCAGCTGATCGTTCCACAGCGCGTTGACCCGCCAGATACCAGTGATCGATCGCCTGTTCTGGCATTTCCGCCATCGTGTAGTGATGGGCCAGAATTTCAGGTCCAACAGCGGTGTCTTGGTGTTCCGCCTCGTTCAGTGTTTCAACCACGCGGGCGTGCAGCGTTCGGCGCTCTCGCTTTAAAAGGCTATTGTACGCTGTGTCGCGGATCAGCGCGTGCCGATAACTGAAGGTTTCTTCGTATTCTGTTCCCGACAGCGTCATGATCCCTGCGTCCACCAACAAATCCAGACCTGCCCGCAAGGCCGTTTCATCAAAACGCGAAACCTGCGCGATCAAGGGGTACGAGAATTGCGGGCCAATGACCGCTCCGATCTGGGCGACCTCCTTGGCCGAGCTCAATCGATCGAGTCGGGCCATTAAGGCGTCATGAAGAGTTTTCGGAACTGATGACGACGCTGAGGTTTGGTCAGGCATAAAGTCATCCGGGCTATCTGGCCGGAAACTGGCTTCCAGCAGATCCTTGGTGACTTCTTCAACATAAAGCGGAACCCCATTCGAGCGCGCCGCGATCAGGTCATAGGCTGCGTTTGGAACGGCTGTCCCAGCGGCGACTTCGTTTACAATCTCCTTGATCTCTGCAAAGCTCAATTGCTTCAAATCAACATGAGTGAGATTTGAGGTAAATGACCAGTCCGGGTCAAAACCTGTGCGATAACTCATCACCATAAGAACTGATGCGTCGCCGATCTGATCGACAAAAAGATCCAGCAGCGTCTTTGTCGTCGGGTCGACCCAATGCGCGTCTTCAAAAAGCACCAAAATCGGGGCCTTCCTGGACATTGTGACCAGATGGTCCACCAACATATCCAGGGTCTGTTTCATGAGCTGCTCAGGCGTCAGATCCAGCGGTCCCAACTGATCCTCGAACGGAACCGACAGAAGCGACGCGGCCAATTTCAGCACACTATCGGACTGTGCGCCCAAAACGCGTTTTAGCTTGTCCAATTTCTGGGTCGCACTGTCGTCCGCTCTCAACTCTGCGGCGGTCTCAAGTTGGCGAATAACGGGATATAACGCACTTGCATCATGGTAAGGTGAGCATTGGAAACGGATGTGCCGGAAAGAGGCTTCGGGGATCGTACGGCTCAGCTCTTCAATCAGACGCGATTTACCGATACCCGCCTCACCTGACACCAGCGCCACCTGACCATGCCCCTGGCGGGCCAAATCCCATTTGCTGTGCAGTGTTTTGAACTCTAGCGTTCTACCGACAAGAGAGTTCATCGCGATGTCACCGGACGCCATGAACCGACTCAGGGTTTGGCGCGTTCCGGTGACTTGCCAAGCTTCGACTTCCTTGGCGAAGCCTTTCAGTTGAAACGTCCCACGACGCACGTATTCAAACGTGTCACCCGCAAGTTCGTGGGTTGTAGGCGCGACAATAAGCGTGCCCGGATCCGCCATGGACTGCAGCCGCGCGGCAAGGTTGGGAGTTTCCCCCATTGCCGTGCCATCCTCGAACATCTTTTCGCCACGCAAATCGCCCACAACGACCAGTCCGGTTGCGATGCCAATACGAACCTGAAGCTGGGCATGCGTTCGCAAGGCAGGGATTTCGCGAATAATTCGTAGACCTGCGTGAATGGCGCGTTCGGGATCATCTTCGTGCGCGTGCGGAAATCCAAAAAACACCATGATGCCATCGCCATAATAGCTGGCGATGTGGCCGTCATAGGCTGCGACGGCTGCTGCGCAAGTTTCTTTGAACAATCTCAGAACTTCGGCCAGATCTTCGGGGTCTAGCTGTTGCGACAGCGGTGTAGAGCCCACGAGGTCAATAAACATCACTGTCAGCTGTCTGCGTTCAGCAATGATATTGGCCTCTGTGCCGGATCGACCTTGAGCACCTTGGCGAACAGCTTTCAGGAAACGGCGTCTTGGCCCAAGGGGCAGGCCAATGGTTACAAGGTCATCATCGCTGAGTTCCGAGAGATCACCCAACTCGATCTCATGCCTGGCAAAGGCATCTGCATATTTGGACAAGCCATGTTTGCTCAGCCAGTTTGCAATATCAGCCATTTGACCTTGTGCGTGACATCGTCGATGCGGTGCCACGCTCTCCGCTTTTTCGTTTAACCCTTAAGCTCGGCTTGCGAGCCGACAAGAGTATTTGATCTCATCAAGAACGACAGGACAGGGCGGGTCAAGAGCGCGGTGCGAGGACAGGATGTTTCCTGTCAATTTGCTTGGGTTGGTGGGCTTTTGGGATCAACCTTAGATCAACACCGTCGACAGGCTGGGGAAATAGCTAAGCAAAAGCAGAACCAAAGCAACCGCGATCAGGAAAGGCCACAGCGATCTGAGGATTGAACCGGGTGATGTGCCACTCATGGATGAGGCGATGTACAATCCGATCCCTACAGGCGGGGTCAGCAAACCAAGCACAAGGTTCAGGCAGGCGACGATGCCGAATTGATACGGGCTGATGTCATAGGACCCGGTTGCAATGGGCAGCAGGATAGGCGTGATCAGGATAATCGCTGCAATGCCATCAATCACCATTCCAACCAGCAACAAAGCCAGATTTACAATCAGCAGAAATACAAAGGGGTTCGAGGTGACGGATGTGATCAACCCGGCCAGATGCTGCGGTATCTCTTCGTAGATGATGACCCAACCAAACACACTGGCGGCCGCAATCATGAACAGGATCATCGAGGCATTAGCAGCGGTGCGTTTGAACATCTCGGCCAGGTTTTGCGGCTTCAGGTCGCCATAAACCAGCCAGCCCACAAGAAAGGCGATCAAGGAGGCAACCGCGGCGGACTCTGTCGGGGTGGCGATCCCGAACAGGATGCCGCCGATGATCGAAAGCGGGATCAGCAGGGCCGGAGCTGCGCTGATCAGGGACCGTATAGCCTCGGCCCGCGTCATCCAGCGGCCTTTGGGAAATTGTTGCTGCCAACCAATCAAAGTGATGACCAGCGCGAAAGCACCAGCCAGAATTAAGCCCGGCAAAATACCCGCAATGAACATATCACCTATGGGGATCTGGGCCAGCACACCAAAGATCACAAACATCATCGATGGCGGAATGACCGGGGCCAATAGGCCACCAGCGGCTGTGGTCGCGGCGGCAAAGCCTTTGTCATAACCTTCTTCATCCATCGCAGGGACCATGGCGCGCGACATCACCGCGATCTGTGCTGTGGCAGAGCCGATGATCGCCGCCATGAACATATTGGCCAGAAGGTTGATATAAGCCAACCCGCCACGAAATCCGCCAACAAACACCCGCGCCAGCGCAACAAGGCGTCGGGTCATGCCGCCTTCGTTCATCAACTCCCCTGTCAGCATGAAAAGGGGTATGGCCAGAAGGCCATAGTTCTCAAGACCCCCGAACATTTTCTGCGCGAAGCTGTCATAAAGTATCGTGTTTCCGCTTTCCCAAATGTACCAGATGGCCGTGATGGCCAGTACGATCGCCACAGGAACAGACAGTAGAAGGGTGGCCAGAAAGACGATGGGACTCATGTTTGCGTTCCCTTCGTAGGGGCGCTCAGCAAGTGCATGGTGGAATGCAAAGTTGCACCAAGTGCAAACAGCCACATGACAAGCCAGAACAGGTATTTTGGCAGGCCCAGGGTCAGTGTCGGCTCGGCATAAATGAAATTGAACGTCTGTCCTTGAAAAGCCACTGTGTCAAAGCCGCTGCGCGCTATGTCCAGCGGCAGAAACCAGCGCCAACAGAACCACAGCATCGCAACGGAGAAGGCAAACACAACCACATCGACCGTCTTGCGGATTACCCGTTTAGCGTGATCTGGCACATTGTCGGTGAGGATGGAAATCGACACCGAACTGCGATGATGCAACGCTGCAGATGCCCCCAAAAACGTCATCCAAACCATGGCATAAATTGCCAGTTCATCGACCCAGAACAGCGCGTTGCCCGCTGTACGTGTCACGACATTCAGCAAAATCAGAACGGTTATGCAGACCGCCAGAAAGGCAGCGCACCACAATTCGACCCGCGCCAAGCCAGCCGACAGCCGATACAGCATCGCTGTTCTCCCGTAAGAAAGGGCGCAGGTTCGACCTGCGCCCTTTTCGTCATGCCGTTTTCGTTATTTTGTTTCTGCCGCAGTCTGCCGCAAAGCGTCAAGGGAGGAGGTCTTCTCGGACCAGATCCCGTTCCACTCTTCAATCGCGTCGCCAAAGAACGCGGCGTCAACCTTCTTGTAGGCTTTGCCCGTGCCTTCGATCTGCTCCAGCCATTTAGAATCGTTTTCGACATAGGCGTCGATGGTGCTGTCGACATGTTTGGCCATCAGTTCAGAAATCATCGCTCGGTCTTCTTCGGACAAACCAGCCCAGACCTTGGCCGATACCAGACCAACCATCGGGAACATCATATGATCCGACTGCACGATGGTGTCAGCGTGTTCATAATACTTCAGAACCCAGATCAGCTCGGCATCCATGTCGATGGCGTCGACCTGGCCGTTGGCCAGTGCATCATAGACCGCTGGCAAGGGCATCGGCGTGGGCGCGGCACCTACCGCGTTGTAGAAGTCGAGGATCGGCGTGAATGGCGTGATCCGCAGCTTGAGGCCTGACAGATCTTCGGCGGATGAAACATCGCCGCGGCTGACGATCTGGCGCAGCCCGGCCATACCATATCCCAAGCCCACGACGCCAACTTGTCCTGGCAGCGGTTCCAGCATGGATTTAGCCGTGTCGGATCGCAGGATGCGACCCGCGTGACCAATGTCATCTGCCAGATAGGGAGCGTAAAAAGCCCCTAACTCGGGCGCGCGGTTAGAAACCTCGGCCACCGTCATGAAGGCCATGTCCAACGCACCGGTTTGCAATTGCTGCAACATTTCAGCTTCGTTCCCCAGCTGGCGCGCCGGGAAAACCGACACCGAATGCGCGCCGCCACTGGCCTCATTCAATTCAGCCCCAAACGCCTCAGCAGCTTTGGTCCAAATGTGCGGTGGAGGTGTGATCAGGCCCAACCGGAATTCTTCGGCCTGAGCGGCGACGGATGACATTGCCAGCACAGCCGCAGAGGCGGCAATTTTTGCGATATGTTTCATGACTTCCCCTGTTTTGATCTTATTTCACAATGTAACCCAGCCCTCGGGCGGTTCCTTGCCCGGATGCACCGCCTGACAGTTCGGGCAAGTACGATCTTCTTCCGAGGCATAGAACTTCTGATAAACCGGAGGCAGGTCATCAACGATGGACTTTAGCTGCATTTCTGCGCGATGCACCAGTGATCCGCATTCGAAGCAGTACCATTCTATTGCATCCAGCTCACCCGTCTGGCGTTTTGGTTCGATCACAAGCCCAATCGAGCCTTCCTGTGGGCGTTGCGGAGAATGGCGCACATGCGGTGGCAGCAGGAACACTTCACCTTCGCGGATCGGAACGTCATAGAATTCCTCGCCGTCAAAGATTTTCAGAACCATGTCGCCTTCCAGCTGATAGAAAAACTCTTCCACAGGATCGTCATGATAATCGGTCCGCTTGTTCGGCCCACCAACAACCGTGACCATCAGATCGGCATCTTCCCAGACCTGTCGGTTGCCTACAGGTGGCTTGAGCAGATGGCGGTGTTCGTCGATCCAGGCTTTGAAGTTGAATGCTTTCAGTTTTGACATGTCCCACTCCCTATCCCCGAAAGTTTGGCGCGTTTTTCCATAACAGCAAAGAAATTATCAGCATCTAGCTATCAGATTTCTTTATAAAGCTCAGCGCGTAACCGTTTTAGACGCGCAGGCCGCATTCGTCGAAGGCTTTGCGAATGATCGTCTTTTCAGCCTCGGTTAGTTCCAGCATAGGTGGACGCACATGGCCACCGACCTGACCCAGTAACTCCTGCCAAAACTTTCCAAATGCCGTGGGTTTACCTGCAGGTCGCGTGCGTTTCATGGCATCCCGAACCGGGTTCAGGCTGTCAAACACACGTCGCGCTTCATCCGCCTTTCCGGCAAAGGCCAGTTGCGTGTATTCGTTCATCCGCTGATCAACCTTGCTTTGCAACTGATAAGGCGGGGAGGAACAAAGATAGAGTTTCCAGTCGAGTTCCAGGATATTATCCAGCCATTCATGCTCGGCCGAGGTCGAGACATGGATCTTGTCGCCCACCATATGGGTCAGCTTCACATACATCTCGCGCGGGACCGAATATTTGATGGCCACAATGTTCGGCAGATCCGCTATGCGCGCGCATTCTTCGGGCTGCATCAGATAACCGCTGTCCGGATGGCTCCACATGGCGATGCCAATATCCAGTTCGTCACAAAAGCGTTTGTAATACTGATACAAAACCTCACCGCGATCCTGCACAAAGCTCAGAACCGGCGCGTGCAGCACGATGTAGTCGGCTCCGCAATTCTGCGCGTGATGCGCCAGCTCCAACGCCGTATTCATGTTCTGATCTGAGACCGAGACAATCACGCCGGCCTTGCCCGCGCATTCTTCGACGGCAATTTCGAAGTTCCGCTTGCGTTCCTCAAGACTCATCGAAAAGAACTCGCCCTGTTTTCCGGCAATGAACAGGCCCTGAATGTCCAGATCGTCGATCCAATGGCGAATGTTGGCGCGCAGTCCATCCTCGTCCAGCGTCAGGTCTTCGTTGAATGGATTCAACGCCGCGGCCCAGATCCCCGTCATGTTTTCGCGAGCGTAGGCTTTGGCGTCGTGTTTTGAGTATTTCATTTTTAGCGCAGTCCCAGTGGCTTTGAGCATATGAAAAGCACAACGCGACAGTCGATCCAGAGCAATTTCAGGGAAATGGCTATCGGAATTATTTATATCAAAAACTTACCAATTCAGATTTTTTCATTGCTGGTCTAGGGTTCAGGCATGAAAATTGCAGTCATCGGAACCGGCGCAATAGCGCAATATGTGCAGCACGCCTTGCCAGAACATGGGCACGAGTTGGCGGCCATTATGGTCAGGCCGCATCGTGTCGATTCAAAATCGCCCCTGTCCGTCGGCTCGGTTGAGGATCTGCCGGATGGTGTTGATATGGTTCTCGACTGCGCAGGGCACGAGGCTTTGGCCGGTTTGGGGCCAGACATTCTGGCGCGGGGCACCGATATAATCAGTGTCTCGGTCGGGGCGCTGGCGGATCAGCAGGTTGCCGACCGGTTGGACAGGGCCGCGCGACAAGGTGGGGGCCGCTTGCATTTGGCTAGTGGTGCCATTGGCGGGTTGGACTGCCTCAGCGCTGCTGCAGTTGGTCCGCTTAAGTCCGTTACCTATGTGGGGCGCAAACCACCTGCGGGGTGGAAAGGGTCGCTTGCTGAGCAATCCCTTGATTTAGGCAATATCAGCAAGGCCGAAACGCATTTTCAGGGTTCCGCCCGAGAAGCAGCGCTGGCCTATCCCAAGAATGCCAATGTCGCGGCTGCTGTTGCATTGGCGGGTGTTGGATTTGACAAAACACAAGTTCGGTTGATCGCCGATCCGACAATTCAGAAGAACATTCACGAGGTCGAGGCCGAAGGCGACTTTGGCACCTTTCAGTTTCGGATCAGTGGCACAGCTCTGCCCGACAATCCGCGAAGCTCGGCGCTTGCGGCGATGAGCGTGCTGTCCAAGCTGGATCAGCTTTGCAAACCGATTGTTCTCTAGCCATGGTTGGGCGTCATTCCCGCATCGTGGATCGTGCGTTGACCCGGCTGAAGCTGCGCCAACTGCGTCTGCTGGTCGCGGTGGGTGCGCATGGAAACATCCAGAATGCTGCGCGCGAGTTGGGGATCTCTCAACCCGCTGCCACCAAGATGATTCAGGATCTTGAGCTGGACTTCGAAGTTAAACTGTTCACGCGCACCAATCGTGGGGTGGTCCCAACTGTTTTCGGAGAGACCCTGATCCGTCATGGGAAGCTGATCTTTGCCCAGGTTTCGAACGCTGCGCAGGAACTTGATGACCTAAACGAAGGGAATTCGGGTCGCGTTGTGGTTGGCACGTTGCTTGCAGCGTCGACCAGTCTTTTGCCTGCGGCCATTGAACTGCTGCTGGAAGACCGCCCGAATGTGGCGGTCAAGATCAGCGAAGGCACCAACGAGGTCCTTATGCCCCGGCTGCTGTCGGGCGAGATCGACATGGTTGTGGGCCGTCTGCCCTCACATCGGCATCGCGACAAGATCCGGCAGGAAAAACTGTTTGAGGATCGAATATTGGCCATTGTTGGTCCGCAGCACCCGCTGGCCGCTTGGGACGACGTGACATTTGCCCAAACCAAACCATTCAGCTGGATACTTCCCCCGCAAGAGACCACGTTGCGGCGTCAGGTCGATCATTTCTTTGTTGGCCAGCAGCAATATGTGCCGCCAGTTTTGATCGAGTCGGTGTCATATCTGACGAACCGTGCGCTGTTGCAATCACGCGACTTGATCGGCCTTATGCCCGCAGAAGTCGTCGCTCAGGATGTCGAAAACGGGCACCTTGCCCAGCTGGCCTGGGCGGTTCCGTTCGGGCAGGGGCCGATTGGTGTGTCTTTCCGAGCAGACGATGATCTGTCGCCCGCCGGCCGGGCCTTTAAGACAGCATTGCACAGGGCGGCGCAGGGTAAACCGATCAGCTATTCGCCAAAGTGATACCCGTATTTGTTCAATTCACTTGATGTAATACGAGGCGTCGCGCGATTTGAAAACAAGGCAAGAAGAGGTGTCAGCTTCATGTATCCAGAGCTCAAACTGTACATAGATGGCGCGTGGCGAAAGACCGGGCGTGACATCCCGGTGATTAACCCGGCGACCGAAGAAGAGCTTGGACGGCTGCCCTGCGCGTCGGTCAAGGACCTGGACGATGCGCTGGAAGCTGCTGTCAAAGGCTTCCGCGTCTGGAGCCGCACGTCTCCTCGCGAACGCGCGGATACAATCCTGCGTGCTGCGGCCCTGATGCGCGAACGCATCGACGTGATTGCGCATTCAATGACCCTGGAGCATGGCAAACCCTTCAAGCAAGCCCGACTTGAAGTGATCCGAGGCGCTGAGTTCTTTGAATGGGACGCGGGCGAGGCCATGCGAACCTATGGGCGTATCATTCCGGCGGCTTGGGGTCACAAATTCGCCGTACATCACCAGCCAATTGGCGTTGTCGCCGCGTTTTCACCGTGGAATTTTCCCATGAGCCAACCGGCCCGGAAAATCGCCGGTGCATTGGCTTCGGGGTGTTCGGTGATTTTGAAAGCCGCAGAAGAAACCCCCGCAGGGGCCTTACATATCGCCAAGGCGTTTGAAGATGCCGGGTTACCGCCGGGTGTTCTGAATTTGGTATTTGGGGAACCGGCGGAAATTTCCGGGCATCTGATCCCTCAGGATCCGGTACGCCTTGTGGCTTTTACCGGATCTACAACCGTTGGGCGACACCTGACCGCTCTGGCAGCGCAAAGTGACACACGCGTTCTGATGGAGTTGGGCGGGCATGCACCGGTCATTGTGTGCGAAGACACCGACGTACAAGCTGCGGCCATCTCTGGCGCGGTGCGCAAGATGCGCAACGCGGGGCAGGTCTGTACCTCGCCCACTCGTTTCTTTGTGCATCAAAGCATTTTTGAGTCATATGCTCGTGATTTTGTGCAGCGGGCTGCTGACACCGTTGTTGGTAACGGTTTGGATGCTGAGGTCGAAATGGGCCCACTTGCCAACGACCGACGCGTGCGCGCGCTGAGTGAATTGGTCGAAGACGCGCGCGCCAAAGGCGCGATTGTCGCCACAGGAGGCGCGCCTTTGGGAAACCAAGGTTACTTCTTCCAACCTACGGTCTTGTTGAACGTTCCTGAGACTGCGCGGGTCATGCAGGAAGAACCATTTGGTCCGGTGGCCGTCATCAACCCTGTATCGTCGTTGGACGAAGCAATCGAACAGGCAAATTCTGTTCCCTATGGCCTGGCCGGATACGCCTTTACCAACAGGGCAGACTACATCGACCGACTTGTCGATGAGGTTGAGGTTGGCAACCTGTCGATCAACACTCTTGAAGCGTCGATGCCGGAAACACCCTTCGGAGGGGTCAAGTCCAGCGGGTCCGGTCGTGAGGGCGGAACCGAAGGGCTTGAGAATTACATGACGGTCAAAAACGTCTGGCACTCAGCCAAGATTGTCTGAGCAAATCCGCATATCCCAAAGAAGGCACGATTTGCCGCGCTTAAAGCGCTTCGCAAAAAGTGTGTCGTCCGGGTACCAAGGGTAAGTCCAAACGGCAAGGATCAGGTCGGAGGAACAATGGTGTTCACAAAGAGCCAACCCGCGACAACCAAAGGTGCCCCACCAGAAAAATCTTTGACCGCACCGCTTGGTGTGGCCATCGCGATGGGTGTCGCGCTAGCATTTATACTCTCGGTATTTTTGTACATGTCCCGAGAAACAACGGACCGTATCGGCGAGATGCGAAAGGTTTGGCAGGGTTATTCTGTCGAGACGACCCCGCGCGGATATTGGATTTCGGAAATCCGGGGATATTTTGGGTATGGCGGGCTGATCCACAACTTCAAGAACTACGTCTTGCGGCTTGACGCCGAATACAGTCCGATCTTGCAAACGCAGTCGCAGAACCTGCTTACAACGATTGAGACCTATCGAAATGCTGCCCCTTCGCAGATCGAACTGGATGCGTTGCAGCGGATTGAAAAGGTGGCGCGCGAGTATATCGGGAATATTCCCAAGATCGAAGCAGGCATAGCCGACGGCCTGCGTGCCGAAGAAATAGATGCTCTGGTGCGGGTCGATGACAGCGACGCACTAGAAGCGCTGTCCCAGCTCGAGGCGCTTTGGATCACCGAGCGGGATCAAAGCTTATCAGATATGGTTCAGGCGTTCTCGGAAGGGGAACAGCTGGTGCGGCGCTTTTCTGTCCTGCTGATTGGCTTGATTGTTGTTGTCGGCGTGATCGCGATCCTGACCACGTTGCTTATCGCCAACATCCTACGTACCAATCGTCGTCTGAAAGCCGAATTGGAGTTGCGTGAACAGGTGGAACTGGCCGAGCGCAAACTTGCAAGGGCAGTCGAGCAAAGCCCGGCCTCGATCATAATTACGGACACCGAACTGAAGATCGAATATGCCAATCGCAAGTTCTTTGATCTCAGCGGATACGAAGCCGACGAGATCTATGGGCGCACCCCCAAAATGCTGCAATCAGGACATTCAGGGCAGGGGGTTTACACCGACCTAAGGCAGAAACTGCAACGCGGGCAAAGCTGGTACGGCATATTTCGGAACCTCAGCAAAGACGGCAATCATTTCTGGGTGTCGACCGCAATTTTTCCTTTGGTCGATCAAAACGGCAAAGTTACCCACTACATTGGGATTGGCGAAGACATCACCGAAACCCGGCGCACGCATGAGCAATTTGCCCAAGTGCAGAAGATGGAAGCAGTGGGCATTCTGGCAGGCTCGGTTGCGCATGATTTCAACAACGTGTTGATGAGTATCACCGGGAATGCCGATTTGATCGAACTGGATGCGGAAGGGAATGACGACATCCAGACCTCGGTCAACCATATTCGAATCGCTGCGCGCCGCGCGCAAGCGTTGGTCCGCAAGATGTTGACCTTCGCCCGGCAAAGACCACGTAACCCGCGCCGTGGCGATATGGTCAAAGCCACCCAGGAAGCACTGGACCTTATTCGGGTGTCTGCACCACCCAGTGTCCAAACACGCTTTGATGTAGAGATCGAAACTGCTTTTTCCGATTTTGATGGCACCCTGTTCTTCCAGACTCTTTTGAACCTGTGCCACAATGCGTTTGAAGCTATCGGCGATCAGCCCGGCGAAGTTGTGTTGCGCATAGGCTTGGCCGAAAAGGATGCGCTGGATGACCTGCCAGACGGCGCGATCGGCGTGATCCGTCTGGATGTCAGTGACACCGGCCCGGGGATTGCCCAGGACCTGCAGGAGCAGGTATTCCAACCCTTCTTTTCCACGAAGCCTGTTGGCAAAGGCACCGGCTTGGGCCTGACCATCGTGCACAACACGGTTGAGGAATGCCATGGTCGTGTTGAACTTCATTCTGAGCCTGGCAAAGGCACTTGTTTCAGCCTGTACTATCCGTTGATGCCTGCGCTCAGCCTTGAAGATCAGGCCGAGGTCGAGGCCGTGGCCGGTGACGAACATGTCCTGTTGGTCGACGATGATGAGAACATCCTTTACGTGACCCGTCGATTGCTGACGAGATATGGCTATCGGGTCGAGGCGTATTCCGATCCGCTAAAAGCGCGTGATGCGTTTCGCGAGAACCCCGACGGCTATGACATCCTGATCAGCGACCTGATGATGCCTGGCCTTCGGGGTACAGATCTGATCGAATCCGTACGCGCAGTGCGGTCTGATTTGCCTGCGATTTTGATCAGCAGTTATTTCGACGATGCCGAGGTAACGGTTGCCGGAGCCTCGCCCATCATGGTTCAAAAACCACTGGAAGTTCAGTCGCTTGCCCGGATCATCCGATCTCAAATGACCTGAGCTTGTAACATAATTTAACATCTCTTCTCATAGTTTAACAAAGCTCAAATTCTCACGAAACAACTGCTCCTTAGTATTTGCTTAGCCGGTCCTTGGCCACGCCGAGAGATCGGAATAGCGAAAAAGGGGCTTTTAGATGATGACCAAAGCCAGAACATGGTTCTCGGCGCTATCGACAGTTTCGCTGCTGACGATGGGCGTCGCGTTCCCGGTTCACCAGGCCCAGGCGGATGAGCCGGGCCCGGTAGAAGCCATAGAGTTCGACCCAGCCAAGGCGGCCCTTGGCAAGCGACTGTTTTTTGATCCGCGACTGTCTGGCGACACCGAGCTGTCTTGTGCTAGCTGCCACCAGCCGGAAAACGGGTTCACCGACGGACAAGCGCTGTCAGACGCATATGCGGGCAGCCTGCATTTCCGCAACGTGCCGACGCTGATCAACAGCGCCAAGCGCGCAGCGTGGTTCCACGACGGTCGCATAGGCACCAACCTCAACGACGTGACCCGCGAAAGCATCACCGAGACATACTCGATGAATATGGACATGCGTCTCATGCAGGAACGCATCAAGCAGGACCCGGTCTACGTCGAGATGTTCGAAGCCGCCGGATTTGGCGAGCCTTCGAACGGCGGTGTTCGCAACGCGATCCCGGAATACCTGAAAACGCTGATTTCGCGCGGGGCACCTTTCGACTCGGGTGAGATGTCGGATGAGGCCAAAGCGGGGTACGAGTTGTTCAACGCAAGCGGCTGTAACTCGTGCCACTCGGGTGAGCGGTTCACCGATGACCTGCCGCACAATATCGGCGTTGGCGACAATCCTGACATCTGGGCAACTCCGGAACGTCACATCACTTTCGTGACCATGATGAAGTTCCTCGGCGTCGAGAACTACATGAATCTGCGCGACGATCCCGGCGCGTATATCCGCACCCACACCGCTGACACGTTCGGCACCTTCATGACCCCAACGCTGCGCGAGCTGACCTATACGGCACCGTATATGCATAACGGCTCAATCGCGACGCTTGAGGATGTGGTCGCCTTCTATAACGCCGGTGGCGGTGACGACGAAAACAAGGATCCGCGCATCAAACCGCTGAACCTGAACGAGACCGAGCAAGCACAGCTGGTGGCCTTCCTCGAGGCTTTGTCTGGCGAGCCACTGACTGGCCCCGAATTCGTCGCCGAAGAGATCGATACGGACTATGCGCCGATCGAAAACTGGCAAGACGCAACAAACTGAGGAGTGGACCCATGAAAGACCTTAAGTCTTACCTTTCAGGCACAATAGCCACCGCTGCCCTGTTTGCCGTCCTTGGGTCGCAGGCCATCGCGGAAACCAGTATGGAGATTGAGGCCGGTATCGGCGGGGCAGACCCCGACCCTGATGCGCCACTGGTAGCGCTGGGTGAACCACCCATCCCGCTGGACAACCCCCAGACCGACGCCAAGATCGAACTGGGCAAAATGCTGTTCTTCGACCCGCGTTTGGGCGGTAACCCGTCGACCCCGTGTTCGGCCTGTCACCTGCCCGAAGTGGGCTGGGACGTCGAGGCACCGATCTCGTTTGGCTATCCCGGCACAACCCACTGGCGCAACAGCCAGACCGTTGTGAACTCGGCTTACTATGGGAAACTGTTCTGGGCGGGTTCGTCCAAGAGCCTTGAGAGCCAAGCGAAATCCGCCGCAGGCGGTGCAGTCGCCGGCAATGGCGAGGCGGACATGATGGAGGCGCGTTTGGCCTTCGTTCCCGAATATGTCGAACGGTTCAACGATGTCTTCGGCGATCAATGGCCGCGTATCTCGAACGCATGGCGCGCCATCGCCGCGTTTGAGCGCACCATTGTTCAGACCGACACGCCCTTCGACAATTATCTGCGCGGGGATGATGCGGCACTGACGGACGAGCAAAAGCGCGGGTTGGAGTTGTTCACTGGCAAGGCGCAATGTTCCGAATGCCACAACGGTGCGCTGCTGTCGGATGAGAAATACTACAACACCGGCGTACCCGCCTATGACGGTTGGCAAGATGACGGCCTGGCCCAAGTCACCTTCCGGTATGAGCTGTATGCCAAAGGCTCGACCGAAGAGATGTATCGCCACACCAAGGACGACCCCGGCTTCTATTTCCGCACCAAGGAAAAGGCTGACAAGGGCAAGTTCCGCACGCCAAGCCTGCGCTACACCCTCTATACCGAACCTTACATGCACAATGGCATGTTAGAGACGCTTGAGGATGTGGTCGAATTCTACAACCAGGGCGGCGGCGAGAATGAGTTCTCGGCCAACAAAACCCAGCTGATCCAACCCCTTGGCCTGAATGATCAGGAAAAGGCGGATCTGGTGGCCTTCCTGAAATCCCTGTCCGGTGACGAGATCTTGGTCGAAGAACCTGATCTGCCGGATTACCAGCCGCTTCCAGCGGCAGCAGAGGAGTAAGCGTCATGACAGATCATAACGCAACCGGATGCAGCTGTTCGGGCGAGGCCAAAAAGGCCTGCACCGTGAACCGCCGCCAATTCCTGTTCGCCTCGGGGGCCACGACCTTTGCCGTGATGGTGGCCATGCCCACCCGTCACGGCCAGGCCGAACAGGTTCCCGCCCTTGTATCCACCTATCCGCGCAAGCTGATCGGCAAACTGTCCGAGCTGGAACAGGATGTTCCGGTCGAATTCTACTACCCGGATGAGGGCGATTATTCGGACTCGATCCTGGTCAAGACCGGCGTGGAAAGCGGCGGTGGCATCGGTCCGCAAAAGGACGTTGTGGCTTTCAACCTCACCTGCACCCACCAGGGCGGGTCGATGTACGACAGCTACAAACCGGAACATAAGGTGCTGGGCCCATGCCCGCTGCACCTGTCCACCTATGACGTGACACGGCACGGCATCCTCGTTTCGGGGCAAGCCTACCAGTCTTTGCCTCAGGTTCTTTTGGAACTGGACGGTGATGACATCTACGCCGTTGGCATGTTCGGCCTGATCTACGGCCGCTACGACAACCTGATTGCATAAGGGGAAACGGTATCATGGCAACCCCGTATTACGTACCCGAAACCAACGTTCCGCTGCCGCCCAAAGGTGCCGAGGTCATCTCGACCGCCTGCGATTACTGCATCGTGGCCTGTGGTTACAAAGTCTACCGCTGGCCCGTGACGGCCAAGCCCGGTGGCCCCACTGCGGACGAGAACGCATTTGGCGAAGATTTCCCGGTTGCACCCTTGGGTGCCTGGGTCGCGCCGAACCAGCACAATATCGTGCTGCACAAAGGTCAGCCGCACCACGTGGTGATCATTCCTGACAAGGACACGCAATACGTCAACACCGACGGCGACAGTTCCTTGCGGGGCGGGTGTATCGCGCAGAAATGCTATAACCCGCAGACACCGACGCGGGACCGTCTGAAGACCCCGCTGATGCGAATCTATGGCACATTGATGCCGGTTCCGTGGGATCTGGCGCTGGATGTGGCGGCTGAGGTGGGCAACCACGTCATCGCCAAACACGGCACCAACGCATATGGCGTGAAAACCTTCAGCTATCAGTATATCGAGAACACCTATGCGATCTCGAAATACGCGCTGCGCCATATCAACACCGCCAACTTCACTTTCCACGACACGCCGTCTGATGTGACCTCGACCCCCGGTTTCAGGGATGCGGGCTTTGACAACTTTGGCCCCTCCTATGAGGACTGGCGCGATGCGGAAACCCTGCTGGTCTGCGGCACTGATCCATATGAGACCAAGACTATCCTCTATACCCAGTGGATGATGAAGGGGATGCAGAACGGTCAGAAAGAGATCTATCTGATCCCGCGCAGCTCGGCTGGTGTGGCCCATGCGGTCAAGATGGGTGGTCTGCATATCGACGTTCTGCCCGGTACCGACTTGCTGGTCGTCAACGCCATTGCCCGTGTCATCGTGGAAAATGGCTGGGAAGACAGCGACTGGATCAAGAAATGGGTCAACAACAAATGGGAAAGCTCATCCGGCTTTGGTCAGGGCACCCGGAACACGCCATGGCAGTGGCGGACAACCTGGGGCAAGTTCCAGACCAAGGGCTTTGAAGACTGGAAAGAGTGGCTTCTGTCGCAGGACGAATTCGCGCCTGAGACCGCTGCGGCCATGGCCGAGATCGACGTGCAGAAGATTTACACGGCCGCCGAATGGCTTGCTAAACCCAAGGATGACGGTTCGCGCCCGAAAACATCGATCATGATCGAAAAAGGGTTCTATTGGTCCAACAATACCGGCAACACGCAGGCAATTTCTGCCCTGGGCATCATCTGTGGGTGTGGCGGACGTCCGGGTCAGGTCATTGGCCGGGCCGGTGGCCACCAGCGGGGCGGCGTGAAGGGCGGGAAATACCCGCGCAACAAATCGCCTGAGAAACTGCCGGGTCGTCGTCGCCGTGCCATGGATACTGACCGGTATCTGATCGCAGGCCATACCCGTATGGCCCACGTGATCGGCACCACCTGGATCCAATCCATGTGCGGTAGCCAGCAGCTGGCAGACAAGTTCGAAGAACTCACCGTTCGCAACCCGCACCAGATCGCCTCTTTCGACAAGCAAGAGATGATCGACACGTTGAAGGCCCGCGCCGACAGCGGTGGCATGGTGGTGATCAACCAGGACATCTATCTGCAGGACCCGATCGGCAACCGCTATGCCGACATCGTGTTCCCCGCAGCGACCTGGGGTGAAGAGGACTTCCTGCGTGCAAACGGCGAGCGCCGTCTGCGTCTGTATCAAAAGTTCTATGATGCGCCCGGTTCAGCGAAACCTGACTGGTGGATTGTTGGGCAACTGGCGCAGCGGATGGGCTTTGACGGGTTCGATTGGCAGAACTCGAACGAGGTCGCGGAAGAGGCCGTGCGCTTTACCCGTGGGTCGCGCAAGGACTTCCACGCTGTTTACCGTTTGGCCAAGAAAGAAGGCAAAGGCCTGCACCAGAAGGTCCGTGAGTTCGGCACCGATGGTGTACAATGCCCGGTCATGCTGGATGCCGATGGCGTCACGCTGATTGAAACCAAGCGCTTGCACGACACAACCCGCACGTTGCCCGATACCGGAGCGGCAGGTGCGGATGTGTTCAACAAAAAGCTGACGCATTTCAACAGCCAGACCGGCAAGTGCAACATCCAGAAATCGCCCTGGAACCTGTTCTCGGACTATTGGGAATGGCTCAGCCCGAACAAGGAAGAAGGCGAGCTTTGGGCCACCTCCGGTCGGATCAACGAGCGTTGGCAATCCGGTTTTGACGACCGCCGTCGCCCGTATATCGTGCAGCGCTGGCCGGAAAACTGGGTCGAAATCCATCCCGACGATGCGGCTGAGCGCGGCATCGAAAGCGGCGACTATGTGATGGTGTATTCGGAACGGGTTCCGGGCAATAAACACACGCTGCTGGGTGTGGAAGGCGATGACTTCCAGTTCTCGAAGCTGATGGAGAACGGGCATATCGAACTGACCAAAGCGGCGATCACCGCCGTGGCCATGGTCACGCCCGCCATCAAGAAAAGCGTGGTCTACATGGACTTCCTGCACATGCAGCAGCCCGCAAACGCGCTTGAGGGCCGGATCGTCGACTGGATCAGCGGCAACTACAACTACAAGATGGGTGTTGCCAAAGTCCGCAAACTGGGGCCCAGCCCCTACAAAACGTCGTTCCGCACGATGTCCTTTGCACCGCGTGACATCGCCTGATGACAGCATACCGGGGGGCGGACACCATGCCGCCCCTCTGGTTCGGTCCCACTGCAGAAGGGACCACCTGGAAGGCAGGTATCGGTTGGGAAACCTGCCTTCCACTTCCCAACCTTCCCAACACAAACATGGCAGCTTGATATGAACATTCAGACCAATACCGCCCTGAGAGACGAGGCCACCGGCCTGTTTTCCGAATATGCAAAATCCGAATATGACGTTATTCGCCTGCGCGCGATTCAGGCCCTGACCACCATAGGCGCCAGCAACAGCCTGGCCCTGATCGAAGCGCTGCTGGACGACGATGAGGACGTCCGACAGGACGCCGCCCAAGCCTTAGGGGCATTGGGTGTGAAAGAAGCAGCCCCGCAATTGCTTGAAAACCTGATCCACGACCCGTGTGGTGAGGTCAAACTGGCCTGCGTTACCGCTCTGGCCGAGTTGAAGGCAGCGGATGCCGCGCCCTATCTGCGTACACTCGTAACCGGACGAGGCGACGAGATCACGTGGGACGAAGACGAGCTGCATCAGGATGAGTGGGACGACTGGCTGGACACCCAAATCGCAGCCATCAAGGCGTTGGGCCAGATGGGGGATGCAGCCGCGATTGAACCCATTGTCGTAGCCTTGATGGACGAAGATGGGCAGGAGTTGGGCGATGTTGCCTGCGAGGCTTTGGGACGGATTGGCGTACCAGCCGTGCCAACTCTGGGCGTTTTCACACAGTCTTCAAACCGCCGCTTGCGCCACCGCGCCCTACGTACCCTGGCGACGATTGGTGGTGAAGAAGCCGAAGGTCTTCTGCGCAAGGCTTTGAATGATAAGGATGGCGCTGTTCGTCTGATTGCCTATGAGGCACTGATGCCCAACGATCCGGTTCTGGTCGAGCAGGCATTGACGGACTCTGTGGAAGAAATTCGGATTGCCGCGCTCAATCAGTCCGGTTTGTCGGAACCCGAACTGCTGGATCGTATGATGCGTGACCCCGGCGCCAAGGTTCAAATGGCGCTGATCGATCGACTGGATCGTAGCCAGCCTATCGCGGATCAGGAAGACTTGCGCTGGCAAGTGCTGGACTTCCTTGCCACCGGTCAACAGCCCGAGGTCTCGGCGCAGGCGTTGGGCCTGTTGTCAGCTTTGGCGCCGACTTTGGTGGCGGATCGCCTGAATGCGCTTTTTTCTGTTGAAAGCGATGACCTCAAGGCTGAGCGCCTGCAATGGGCTATCGTGGATGCTCTTGCGACTTCGCCCCTGCGCGAAGCGGCTGAATGGTTGCAGCGTGCATGTCGCTCGCCCTTCCGGTCCGTTCGGCTCAAGGCTGTGGCGTCTCTTGCCTTGATCGTTACTGACATGGATCGCCCGCATGTAAATCAACAACAGGGACGCGAGTTGCTGTTGTCCTACGCATTGGCGCCTATGCCGGTTGCAATAGAAGAGGAAGAAAAAGACGCTCCGCTAACCGACATCGCCGCGTTGCAAGACGCGGGTCTTGATGTGTCAGAAGGCGGTGAGAATGGCCCGACATCCAGCCTCGGTGCGATCTTGGGTCATGATGCTATTGCTGCTGAAATGACACAAGAGGCCGCGGAAGACGACGTCCAGCCGCTTAGCCCGCGCGAACAAGCTCTGTTGGCCAAGGCGACCCGTCATCCCAAACGCCGTCGCGTGGCGTTGGACGACGATGCCGAGGCGTTAGAAAGGGAAACTCGCATGTCTGCCATCCGCCTGTTGGGCGAAATTCGCGGGATGCAGATCATGCTTGCTCAGATTGCCAAGGACCCCGAAACCGACATAGCACAACACGCCTTTGCAGCGCTTGGCGTTTCAATTGTGCGCAACGGGCTAGAGCTGGGCGAAGCGCAACTGGTCGACCTGATCACTCAGGGGCTTTCGCACACAGATTCCACCCTTTCACTGCAAGCGTTGAAATTGCTGCAAAAGGCCGATCTGCCACCGCAAGACGCGCTGAGAGGTAAGTTGCGGGCGATGATAAAAACCGGAGATACTGCCTTTCGTATCGACGCCATGCACGTCCTAACCCAATGGGATGGCACCCCGGACGTGGCGCGTAGCCTGCTGGATGACATCTCGGCCCCGGTACGGCAAGCAGCGATGCGTCTTTTGTCGGTGACAGCACCGGATCAGGCAGGCGCTGCCATTGTGCCGTTCCTTCTGGCCAACCCCGAGCAGCGAATCCTGACCTATGTCAAAGACGACGCCCCTGCGGTGATGTCCATTGGTCGCCAATTGCTGACCGAGTTGCGCGACGAAGACCACCGCGCCGAATGGCCGGTGATGATAAGCGCGCTGGCCGATTTGTTGGGGGAACCTTCACGGGCGGCCTGAACCCGGAGGGACAGATGACACTTTCGCTGAAACCATGTGCAGCGATATTGGCATTGGCATTTGCTCCTGTCGCGCAGGCCGAGGATGTTCCCGAGGTTGCCGTTGTGCATCAGATCATCGATTTGAACGCCGATACCCCGGCGCATACCTTTCGGTTTGAGCCGAACCTGTTGCGTGTACCCGCCGGTGCAACCGTGCGTTTCAAGGGGTCGACCGGGCGTCACACGGTAACGTCGATTATCCGAATGATCCCCGTCGGAGCCCGTAGTTTCGAGATCAGGGGCAAGCCCGAGATGGACCTGACCTTCGAGAAAGAGGGCGTCTATGGTATTCGCTGCCGCGTGCATGGCCGACACGGAATGGTGATGCTGCTGGTTGTTGGCGATCCCAACTCGAACCTGGAAGAAGCGCGCGCCTATCTGCCCAAGCTCGGTGAGGCTGAGCAGGCTGGATTTGAAGCGCTGTTCGAACAATTGGAGAACCAAAATGGCTGATGGATGCGCTTGTGACCGCCACGCTCATATGTACCTGTCCGTCGAGCAGGCACTGAATCGCGGCTTGGCCGTCTCTGATCCGTTGACCGACACGGAAACATTACCGTTGATCCAAGCGATCGGACGGGTGCTGGCAGAGGACTGCACCAGCAAGGTCGACATGCCAGCCTTCGATAATTCGGCAATGGACGGCTATGCGGTTCGGACTCATGATCTGGGCGACGGTCCGCTGTTCGATTTGCCGGTTGGCGGGCGCATTGCAGCGGGAGACAGCGGTGCGCATTCGGCCCCGCTGGGCAGTGCCCTGCGTATCTTCACCGGCGCGCCGGTTCCAAGCGATTTCGACGCGGTGTTGATGCAGGAAGATTGCGACGTCACAGAGAACGGCATCCGGTTCGCCCGCCGGCCGAAACCGGGGCAGCATATCCGCAGGGTGGGCGAAGATCTGAAGGCAGGCGCCCCGATCCTGCGTCGGGGATGCGAGATTACTGCACGAGAAGCCGCAGCCCTGGCCTCTGCCGGGTATGGTGCGGTGAATGTGGTGCGCAAGCTGAAGGTTACGATCTTTTCAACGGGAAGCGAGTTGAAACAGCCGGGTGACGATCTCGGGCCTGGTCAGATCTACAACTCGAACCGCTATATGCTACGGGCGTTGTTGGACAAGCCCTGGATCGATTTGACCGATAAGGGCCCGGTCGAAGATGACCCGGCCTTGTTGGAGCAGGTTTTGCGTGATGCGTGTGAGACATCTGATCTGATCATCACGACCGGCGGTGTTTCGGTTGGGGATGAAGACCACATGCCACGCTTGTTTGAGGCGATCGGCGGCCGGACCGAAGTGATGAAGGTTGCGATGAAGCCCGGCAAACCGATCATGTTCGGACGGCGCGGGGATGCTCTTTATGTCGGGTTGCCAGGCAATCCAGTGTCGGCCTATGTGACCTGGCAAATTATCGGATCGCAAATGATGGCAAGACGAGCCGGATTGCATCGCGCACCTCAAGTGCCGGAACAAGCGGTTCTGGCGGAACCGCTGCAACGCCGCGCTGGCCGGCAAGAATACCGACCGGTCCAGATCGAAGGCTTTTCGGCAGATGGCGCGCCGCGCCTGCGGCTGATGGCCCCGTCCTATAGCGGGCGGGTCGCGTTGCTGGCGCAGGCCGACGGCTTGGCGGTCATCCCGGCCGAAACCGAAACAATGTCCCCAGGGCAGGGGCTGGGCTTTCTAAGGTTCTGATGTCGCACGTTATGCTGAAAACTGTTACCGCTCGCGGCTTGCACGATCCAAGCGCGCGCGGTTACAACAGGTCTGCGCCAGCCAGTAACGCCCGCCCGGAAACCCTTATGGTCAAAGAACATATTCTTGTTGTTGATGATGATCCACAGATCACCTCGTTCTTGCAGAGGTATCTTGAGAAACAGGGTTGCCAGGTCACATGCGCGGCGGACGGCACTGCAATGGATGCGGTTCTGGCCCATGGGGGCGTGGATCTGATCCTGCTGGATATCGGCTTGCCGGGGCGCAATGGCTTTGACATTACGCGTGAGCTTCGCGTTGAATCCAATATCCCGATTATCGTTTTGTCGGGCCGCGATGACATATTTGATCGGGTTGTCGGCCTGGAATTCGGGGCCGACGATTACATCACCAAACCCTTTGAAGCACGTGAGGTTCTGGCGCGTATCAGAACCGTACTGCGCAGAAGCCGAACTGAAGAGAGCGCAACCTCTGAAAACGGGTCTGAATCTGCGCTAATCACATTCGGTAATTGGGTTTTGAACCCTCATGAACGGACGCTGACCTCCAAAGATAGTGGACAGCAAACGCCCCTGACAACGACTGAGTTTGACGTATTGCAAGCTTTTGTCACAAGCCCGCATATGGTTTTTTCACGCGATCAGTTGCTGGACAAGGCGCGGGGGCGCGAGACCGTAGTCGGCGACCGCACAATTGACGTCCACGTATTACGGCTTCGCAAAAAAATCGAACCCGACCCGACCCAGCCGACTTTTATCAAGACGGTTCATGGAATCGGATACTGTTTCGCCGCAAACGTGCGGAAATCCGGAGTTTGAATCGTAAAGCCGGTCAGGCAAACGATCCGCTAAGCGTTATCTGGGGCATGAACGGTTTGGTAGATTTTCAACTCGATAGTTTCCCGCTTCTGAGAAAAACAAAAGGCTTCTTGCATTCACATCTCATCAGAACAGTCACATACTCGTCTGCAATTTGTCGCTCTTGTTAAAGTGCATGACGGAATAAGCACTGACGCGGCCATTCGCCTGCCTCAATATGCGCCGGTGCACAGACAGTTAGGAACACATCCAGATGCGGTATTCGGCTCTCGCTATTTTGCGACAGGTTCTGAATGGTCACAGGGGTTGGGGCCCCGCGTGGCGAGATCCCGAGCCGCAATCAGACTATGATTTCATCGTTATCGGCGGTGGCGGTCACGGTCTGGCAACTGCCTACTATTTGGCGAAAGAGCATGGTGCAGCCAGAATCGCAGTCCTGGAAAAAGGTTGGATCGGTGGTGGTAACGTCGGTCGGAACACAACGATCATCCGGGCCAACTATCTGCTGGACGGCAACCAGCCGTTTTATGAGCTCTCACTCAAGCTATGGGAAAACCTTGAACAGGACCTGAACTATAACGCTATGGTCAGCCAACGCGGTATTCTTAACCTTTGTCACACGGATTCGCAGCGCGACGCTTACCGTCGTCGGGGCAACGCGATGATGTTCACTGACTCCGGCGCCGAACTCCTGGATGCAGAGGGCGTGCGCGCGATGTATCCCTTCCTGAATTTTGACAACGCGCGGTTCCCGATCCTTGGCGGTTTGCTGCATCGGCGTGGTGGCACGGCGCGACATGACGGGGTGGCCTGGGGCTATGCACGCGCGGCGGACCAGCGGGGCGTCGACATCATTCAGAACTGTGAAGTCACCGGGTTTCGTATCGAAAACGGCAAAGTTCTGGGTGTTGAAACCACCCGAGGTTACATCGGAGCCAAAAAGGTGGGCGTTGCTGTTGCAGGTTCGTCTGGTCGCGTGATGGGGCAGGCGGGAATGCGTCTGCCTATCGAAAGTCATGTTTTGCAGGCTTTTGTGTCTGAAGGTCTAAAGCCTGTTTTGGACGGTGTAATCACCTATGGGGCCGGGCATTTTTACATCAGCCAGTCCGACAAAGGCGGGCTGGTGTTTGGTGGCGATATCGACGGCTACAACACCTATGCCCAAAGGGGCAATTTGCCGGTGGTAGAGGATGTTGTTGAAGGGGGCATGGCTGTCATGCCGATGATTGGCCGAACGCGCCTGCTTCGGATGTGGGGCGGTGTGATGGACATGTCGATGGACGGATCACCCTTTATCGATCACACGGGCATCGAGGGCCTCTATTTCAATGGGGGATGGTGCTACGGCGGCTTCAAGGCGACCCCCGCTTCGGGCTTTTGCTTTGCGCATCTGATGGCCACTGATCGCCCGCATGAGGTCGCCACCGGATATCGCCTCGACCGCTTCAAAACCGGTCGGATGATTGACGAAAGAGGCGCGGGCGCGCAACCGAATCTGCACTGAGGAAGCCAGGACATGATTATCAATCACCCATTGCTTGGCCCGCGTGATGCATCCGAGTTCACCTATCTGGGCGACGCCTCGTTGATCGATCGGCCAGATTGGCAGTCAGAAACGGCGCAAGACGAATTTCACGACTATGTCTACCTGCGGGACAACCCTGCGGGCACGCATCGCGAGCTTTGGTTTCATGAACAGGGGGACCGGTCCTGGCTGGTGGTTACCCGCAATACATTGACGCATGAAATTCTGGCAACGGAACTGGCGCGGGACGTTGCCCGCAAGATGGGGCGCGGGAAATGACTCAGAAAAATCGCTTGCAAGGGGGCTTGGTCGACCGCTCGAAAAAGCTGCGTTTTACCTTCGATGGGAAGTCATACGAAGGCTATCAGGGCGACACGCTGGCCTCGGCTCTTCTTGCCAATGACGTGCGGCTGGTTGGCCGTTCCTTCAAGTATCACCGTCCGCGCGGCGTTCTGGCTGCGGGTTCGGAAGAACCCAACGCGCTTGTCGAATTGCGGACGGGCAACAGGCAGGAACCGAACACGCGCGCGACGACGATCGAACTGTTTGACGGGCTTGAGGCGAAATCGCAGAACCGCTGGCCCTCATTGGCGTTTGATGCGATGTCGATCAACGACCGGTTGTCGCCGTTTCTGACGGCAGGGTTCTATTACAAGACCTTTATGTGGCCCAAAGCGTTCTGGGAAAAGCTGTACGAGCCAATGATCCGCAAGGCCGCGGGTTTGGGCAGTCTGTCACAAGAAGACGATCCGGACATCTACGACAAAGGTTACCTGCATTGCGATGTGCTTGTGATCGGGGCGGGTCCATCGGGATTGATCGCCGCATTGACGGCAGCCCGGTCCGGGGCACGAGTCATTCTGGCGGACGAAGACAGCCAGATGGGCGGTCGCTTGTTGGCCGACAGTGACCGGTTCGAGGGTGTATCGAATGCCGATTGGGTTGCCCAGACGTTGGGCGAGCTAGCGTCGATGGACAATGTCCGCCTGCTGACGCGTACGACTGTGTTTGGCGTGTACGATCATGGCATTTTTGGTGCGCTCGAGCGCGTGTCAGATCACCTCGCGGTGCCCGAAGCGGGCAAGCCGCGGCAGATTCTGTGGCGCGTTTACGCGAAGCGTTCGGTATTGTGTGCCGGGGCGACGGAACGGCCCATCGCCTTCGCCAACAATGATCGACCGGGCATCATGCTGGCAGGTGCGATGCGCGAATATGCAAACCGTTGGGCGGTGACACCGGGTCAGCGCGTTGCGATCTTCACCAACAACGACGAAGGCCACTTTGCCGCGCAAGACTTGATCCGCGCAGGGGTAAAAGTTGTCGCTGTGATCGACCCTCGTCATGACGTGCAACGCATTGCCGAGTGTGAATTGCTGGCGGGCGCGCAGGTCACGGATGCGCAGGGTCGTCTAGGGTTGAAAATGATCACTGTTAAATTGTCCGACGGTCAGACCCGACCGATTGAGGTAAGCGGGCTGGGTGTCTCGGGTGGGTGGAACCCGAATGTGCAACTGACGTGTCACCAACGCGGTCGTCCGCAATGGTCAGACACGCTTGCAGCTTTCGTGCCGTCGGCAGATCTGCCAACGGGTATGTGTGTTGCAGGGGCCGCGGCAGGCGAGCTTACCAATTCCGGCGCGCTTGCATCCGGTAAAGATGCGGCGCTTGCTGCCTTGAAAGATTTGGGGATCAAAGCCAAACGGATCGATTTGCCGGAAAGCAAAGACGAAGAATACCAAATATCTCCGCTCTGGCATGTGCCTGGTAAGGGCCGCGCCTGGCTGGATTTTCAGAACGATGTGACGGTCAAGGATGTCAAGCTGGCAGAGCAGGAAGGGTTCCGAAGTGTCGAGCACCTGAAACGCTATACCACGCTGGGTATGGCGACCGATCAGGGCAAGACAGCAAACGTAGGCGCGCTGGCCGTTATGGCCGAGATCACGGGCAAGAGCATACCTGAAACAGGCACCACCATCTTCAGACCGCCGTATTCGCCGGTGTCGATGGGCGCATGGGCAGGACGGTCGGTCGGGAAAGATTTCAAACCCACCCGTCTGACACCCAGCCACCAATGGGCTGAAGAACAGGGCGCTGTGTTTGTCGAAGTTGGCCCGTGGCTGCGTGCGCAATGGTTCCCCCAGCCCGGTGAAACCCATTGGCGTCAATCGGTGGACCGCGAGGTCCTGGCCGTGCGCAGCAGTGTGGGTGTCTGCGACGTCACCACATTGGGTAAGATCGACGTTCAGGGTGCCGATGCTGCCGCGTTCCTGAACAAGGTCTATTGCAACGGTTTTGCCAAGCTGCCGGTGGGCAAAACCCGCTATGGGCTGATGCTGCGAGAAGACGGTCTTGTCATGGATGACGGCACTGCAGCGCGTCTGGCCGAGGATCACTTTGTGGTCACCACAACCACAGCCAACGCGGTGGGCGTCTATCGTCATATGGAATTTGTACATCAATGCCTGTTCCCGGACATGGACGTGCAGCTGATTTCGGCCACCGACGCCTGGGCGCAGTTTGCCGTTGCCGGCCCGAAATCTCGTGAGCTGTTGCAGCAGGTCGTTGATCGAGATTTTGACATCAGCAACGACGCCTTTCCCTTCATGGGGTGCGCCGAAATCACCATTGCAGGCGGCATCCCGGCGCGGTTGTTCCGCATCTCGTTCTCGGGTGAGTTGGCTTTTGAACTTGCGGTGCCCACACGGTACGGCGATGCGTTGATCCGGCACCTGATGGAGCTTGGTCAACCCTTGGGGGTCACCCCATACGGGATGGAAGCGCTGGGTGTGTTGCGGATCGAGAAAGGTCATGTGACAGGGAATGAGCTCAACGGAACTGTCAGCGCTCATAACTTGGGTATGGGCCGTATGGTTTCGACAAAAAAAGACAGTATCGGCGCACCGCTCAGTGCACGAGAGGCCTTGGTTGATCCTGATGGCTTGGCTTTGGTCGGCATCCAACCCGTTGATACCTCAGATACTGTGTTGGCCGGGTCGCATGTCTTTGCGGAAGGCGCGTCGCATCTGCCGCAGAACGATCAGGGCTATGTCACTTCGGCCGGCTATTCGCCACACTTGTCCAGCAGCATCGGCCTTGCGTTTGTCCAGCGCGGCGCCGAACGTCTGGGCGAGACGGTTCAGATCGTGAGCCCGGTGGACAACGTGAACATCCAAGCAACCCTTGTCAGCGCTCACTTCGTTGACCCTGAAGGAGACAGGCTCCGTGCGTGATTTTGTTGCCAAGGCCGCCTTGGGCGGTACCGAACCTCGGAAGGACGTGATTGGAGCGCTGACCTTTCAAGAGCGTGACGACATCGCTTTGGCGTCGATCTCAGCCCGTTTGGGTCAGGAGGAGGCGCTGAAAGCCAAGTTGGCCAGCCTGTGCTCTGTCGCAATCCCCGCGCCTGGATGCAGCGAAAACGGTACAGCCAACAGTTTGCACTGGCTTGGCGCAGATCAATATCTGTGTGAAGAGGCGTTTTCTGGCCCGTTGGTTTTAGCCCGTCGCCTTGCGGATGCACTGGCAGGCATCGCGTCAATCACGGATCAGACGGATGCTTTTGTTCGGATTGATGTGTCCGGACAAGGTGTTGTCGACCTGTTTCAACGCCTTACCGTCCTTGATGTTGAAGAGATGTCGGCGGGCGCGTTCACCCGAACCGCAATTCACCATGTGGGATGCCTGCTGCGCTGCAACCAGGCGGGGGCGGCCTTTTCTGTTTATGCACCGCGCAGCTACGCGATCTCGGTTCACCATGCGTTGACAGAAGTAGCAAAGGGCTTATGAGGCTCGGTCACCAAGCGCCTGAGGCTGTTCGGGTCGTACTTAAGCGCGGCACGGTCCGACAAGGAAAACTCTTCGGGGTGGATACGCTGAATGTGCCATGTACCGTTAACTGACCCGCGGCCAGCATAGGCTGAACAAGACGCGTCCTCCCCGGCGACAGACCGGCCGCTTCAGTCGGTTCCGAACCTCGGTGTGCTCCAATCCCATTTGGTTACGCTAACACTAAGGTGTGTGAATGTGTTGGTCGCTTCGCTCGACGTAAGCGTCGGTTTTTTGAATGACCTGTTCCCACCTCGTTTATAGGGTCCTCCAATCGAAACACGCAAAATCTCTTGCAGCTTTAAGTGCTGGTACGGCGGCTTTTTAGTCTGCCTAAAAGAACCGGAGGCATCGCAAGTGGTGAAAAAAGCGGGAGGAATCCAACGGTACACCATGCCGGGAGACGTGGTGAAATTACCGTAGCTCAAGCCAAAGTGGGCAGAGCCCGTTAATGGTATGGTTGGTGCAACAAAGCGTTTTGCTCTGTGCCCCGCCGCCTCTCAGTTCAGTTTCGCACACCAAAAAAAACGGCATATGCAAGGAGGAGCAAGCAACATGTCGATACCTGAACCCTTTACGGACGTTGAAATAGAAACGGCGAATGCCGGTTTCTATGAGAACTACAGCGTCCCGATTGCCCTGCTCAGCAAGGCGATCATGGTCGGCCTGGTTTTGTGGGCCTTGGTTTTCCCTGCCAATGCAAACAGCACTCTGGGCAGTTTGAATGGAAAGCTGCTTGAAATTTTCAACAGTTTCTACGTTATCATTGTAGGCCTGTTTTTCTTTTTTCTCGCCATCGTCGCAATTATTCCGGCAACGGGGCGTCGGATTATGGGAACGCCGGGTGAAAAGCCCGAGTTTTCAAACTTTTCTTGGTTTTCCATGATGTTTGGCGCAGGTCTGGGCGTGGGGCTTATGGTATTTGCCACGGCCGAACCTCTCGGACTATGGGGGTCGAATCCGGTGGTGGTATCCGGCGCGGTTGAAGGCAACTCGCCCGAAGCTCTGCAATCGGCCTACCGCTTCACTTACCTGCACTATGGCTTCCATGCCTGGGCAATCTACGTCGTGACCGGCTTGTCGCTGGCTTATTACGCTTACACCCGTGATATGCCACTGACTATTCGCTCGGCCCTGACCCCGCTGTTCGGTCGTTTCGTCAACGGCTTTTTCGGTCATGTTGTCGATGTTCTGGGCGTTGTTGCTACGATCCTTGGTGTGTCCGTCACCATTGGATACGGCGTCAGCCAATTCATTGACGGTCTGTATGCCATCACTGGTATGGATTGGATCATGGACCTGAGTGGTGAGGTGCCAACCCCAAGCAAAGTGGGTCTGATCACGGGGCTTGTCGTGATTATGACCTTGTCGATCCTGTCTGCTGTGTCGGGCGTTGGACGTGGCGTCAAATACCTGTCAAACCTGAACCTTGTCCTCTCGGTCATCTTGCTGGGTACGTTCATCGTATTTGGCTCGTTCGTTTTCGCCATGACCACCTATGGGTCGGCAATGGTCGATTACATCCTGCACTTCCTGTCGCTTAGCTTTAACGCTTATGGCCCGCTATCGGCGGAAGCCTTTGCAGCAGCTTTGCCTGCCGAAGCGCAGGCTCACGCAAAAGACCTCATGGGTGGTGCGACCAACGCTTGGGGCAGCTTTGACGGCTTCAAAAGTGGCTTGGAAGGCGCTGCCGCGCAGTTGGACGAAGCAACCCTTGAGGCGGCATACGCTGCAGGTGAACAAGGGCGTCAGTTTGGTTGGCAGGCCGGTTGGACCACGTTCTACTGGGCCTGGTGGATCGCGTTCTCGCCCTTTGTGGGTCTGTTCCTTGCGCGTATCTCCAAAGGCCGGTCCGTGCGTGAGTTTATCTTAGGCTGTGTGTTCGCCCCTGCGCTTGTCTGCTTTGCCTGGATGACTGTTCTGGGTGGCACGGCAATTGACCTTGAATTGGCTGGCGCGGCCGAAGGTGCGATCATCGGTGCATCGAACACCAACAAACTGTTCGTGACGCTGTCTTACATGATCGACGGTGGGCTCCTGTCTATGCTGAACGTGATGTGCGTGATCCTGATCCTGACCTTTCTGGTCACTTCAGCTGACTCAGGCATTTTGGTGATGAACACCATTATGTCTGGTGGCAGCCAGGAAACCGGCGTAAAGCATCGGATAATCTGGGGCGTGATCCTGACTGCAGTGATCGGTGCACTGATCCTGGCAGCCGGTGCTAACAACCCGCTGGACGCATTGCGCAACGCCATGATCATCGGCGCGCTGCCGTTTACCATGGTGATGGGTCTTATGTGCCTTGCATTGGGTAAAGCCCTGTTCCGCGACAGCCAGCGTGACAAACACGGATCAGTGAGCACGCAGGCGGCTGAATAGTCACGCCAGTTTTCTTGAGATTTGTCAGGCCGTCCAAGCGGGCGGCCTGATAGTTTGTAAGAACGAAGGTGATAGGTTTTAAGCCTGGCATGAAAAAAGCCCCGGCAGAACCGGGGCCTTTCGGGTTTAGGTGTAAAGACTTACATGCAGGCTTCAACGGCGCGTTTAGTCATCACAGATACAAGATGCGCGCGATACGTTTTGCTACCATGCAAGTCCGAGATCATGTTGGCTGGATTGATCCTAAGATCCATCAACGCATCCGGGCGGAATTCCTTACCTAAAGCGTCTTCGGCCTCGGACCAACGGAACACGCCATCCTCACTTGCGCCAGTGACGGCCACCCGAACGCTGTCCGAAAAGCGGGCGAGGTAAACGCCGACCAGCGCAAACCGAGACGCAGGTTGCAGGAACTTTTGATAGCTTGCAGCCTGCGGCACAGGGAACCGGATCGAGGTGATGATTTCACCTTCCTCAAGTGCGGTGCTGAACATGCCCTCAAAGAACGCATCCGCCGCGATCTGACGCGTGTTGGTCACAATGGTTGCCGCAGACCCAAGAACCCCGGCCGGATAACAGGCCGCCGGATCGTTGTTGGCCACCGACCCACCGACGGTACCGCGGTTACGCACCGCAGGATCACCGATCTGCCCGGCCAACGCCGCAAGCGCGGGATAAGTCCCCGCGGCCTCGCGCGCCACAGTGGCGTGTGTCGTTGCCCCACCGATCGAGACAGACCCGTCATCTTCAACGCAGACACCCTGCATCTCGGCAATGCCACTCATCGACACCAGCTTGGACGGTGCGGCCAGCCGTTGCTTCAGCGTCGGGATCAGAGTCTGCCCACCTCCCAACGCTTGCGCGTCCTCAGCCCCCAACGCAGCCACGGCGTCGGCAATGGTCGAGGGTTTTTCAAACTCGAAATTGTACATTTCGTTTTCCTTTCCGAAAGGCGCTCTTTGGCCTTCATCTTTTTGGAAATACTCCGGGGAGCGCGAGGGGCTGGCCCCTCGCTCCCCAACACCTCAGCTGTTCATCGCCGACCAGACGCGAGACGGGCTCATTGGCATATCGATGTGATCCACCGCCTTGCCGCCCGAGTTCAACGCATCCAGTACCGCATTGACCACCGCAGGTGGCGAGCCAATTGCACCAGCTTCACCGCAACCCTTCACCCCAAGTGGATTGTGCGTGCAGGGCGTTTGGCTGGAATGGTCGACACCATAAAACGGTACATCATCCGCGCGTGGCATCGCATAATCCATATAGGACGCACTGAGCAGTTGGCCGTTCTCATCATAGGCGCAATTCTCAAGCAGGGCCTGACCGATACCCTGGCCGATGCCTCCATGTACCTGACCGTCAACAATCATCGGGTTGATGATGTTGCCGAAATCATCGGCTGCCGTGAACTTTTCGATGCTGACCTGACCGGTTTCCGGATCGACCTCAACCTCACAGGCATAAGCACCAGCCGGGAAGGTGAAATTGGCCGGATCATAGAAGGCAGTTTCTTCTAGTCCTGGTTCGACTTCCAGCGGGAAGTTATGCGGGACGTACGCTGTCAGGGTCACGTCACCCCAGGCCACTGACTTGTCGGTGCCTGCCACACTGAATTGACCGTTTTTCAGCTCGATATCGGCCTCGGACGCTTCCAACAGGTGTGCGGCGATCTTTTTGGCTTTTTCGATCACCTTCTCAGTTGCCTTGACCATAGCCGAGCCGCAGACAGCCAACGATCGTGAGCCGTATGTGCCCATGCCAAACGGAATCTTCGACGTATCGCCATGTACGATTTCGACCATCGATTCATCGATGCCGATCATGTCGGCCACAACCTGCGGGAAGGCGGTCTCGTGCCCTTGTCCGTGGCTGTGTGCCCCTACCATGACGCTGATTGAACCGGTGGCGTTCACGCGAACAGTGGCTGCATCATAAAGACCCGCACGGGCCCCGAGCATCCCAACAATGTTGGATGGCGCAATGCCACACGCTTCGATGTAGCAGTTGATGCCCAAGCCCCGCAGTTTGCCGTTGGCTTCGCTTTGCGAGCGACGCGCGGCAAAGCCTGCCAGATCTGCAGCGGCCTCAAGCTTGTCCATCGTCCCGTTATAGTCCCCGGTGTCATAGGTCAGCGCTACTGGTGTGTCATAGGGGAACTGAGTGACAAAGTTCTGACGACGCAGCGCTATCGGGTCGACGCCCAACTCGCGCGCCGCCTTATCCACTACGCGCTCCAACTGGAACGTCGCTTCGGGGCGACCTGCACCACGATAGGCATCCACGGGCACTGTGTTGGTGAACATTGCTTTCACATTCACCTGAATGACCGGCGTCTTGTAGTTGCCCGCCATCAGTGTCCCATGCAGCCAGGTTGGAACCGAGCTTGAGAAGGTCGACAGATACGCACCCAAATTGGCAAAGGTGTTGGTTCGCAGACCGATGAAATTGTTATCTGCATCCAGCGCCAGTTCGATAGTGCTGACATGGTCACGGCCATGGGCATCTGACATGAACGCTTCGGACCGGCTGGAGGTCCATTTGACCGGACGACCACAGGCCTTGGCAGCAAAGGTGCAAAACGCTTCTTCCGCATAATGAAAGATCTTCGTGCCAAAACCACCGCCTACATCAGGGGCTACAACGCGCACCTTATGCTCGGGCAGGCCCAGAACAAAAGCGCACATCAACAAGCGGATCACATGCGGGTTTTGCGACGTGGTATAGAGCGTATATTCGTCCGTTCCACGCTTGTATTCACCAACGGCGACGCGCGGTTCCATCGGGTTCGCGACCAGACGGTTGTTGACCAGATCCAGCGTTGTCACATGCGCGGCATTGGCAAAGACTTCATCGACCTTGGCGTCGTCAGTTTCACCCAACTGCCAATCGTAACAGATGTTGTTCTTCAGATCGTCATGAACCAGCGTTGCGCCATCCTGCGCTGCAGCCTTCATGTCGATCACAGCGGGCAGTTCTTCGATGTCCAGATCGATAGCTTCGGCAGCGTCACGCGCCTGTTCAAGGCTGTCGGCCACAACTGCGGCAATCGGATCGCCCACATGGCGCACTTTGCCTTGTGCCAGAATGGGGTGCGGAGGCTCTTGCATGGGTGCGCCGTGCTTGTCGGTCACCTCCCAGCCGCAGGGCATCCCGCCCACGCCTTCGAAATCCTTGCCGGTGAATACCTTTACCACACCGGGCATGGCTGCGGCGGCAGAGGTGTCTATTGATTTGATCCGACCATGCGCAATGTCGGACCGCAGAAAATGTACATAGGCCTGACCATGTACGTTGATATCGTCGGTATAGTTACCTGCTCCGGTCAGAAAGCGTACGTCCTCACGCCGCTTGGAACTGGCTCCGATGCCACTGTCTTTGGGCATTGCTTGTTCTCCTCCCTGGAAAAGAATTTTCGTCGAAAACTCTTGCCCGCCTCACTCGGCGGCGATGCTGGAAACGTCCTGACCGGATGCGGCCATGATCGCTTTGACAATGTTGTGGTAGCCGGTGCAGCGGCACAGGTTGCCTTCCAGATATTTCCGGATTTCAGCCTCGGTGGGACGCGGGTTGTCCTTCAACAGCGCGGCCGCGCTCATTACCATCCCCGGAGTGCAGAACCCGCATTGAAGTCCATGATGGTCCTGAAACGCCTGCTGGATCACGTTCAACGACCCATCCGCATTGGCCTGACCTTCGATCGTTCCTACGTCGGCTCCGTCGGCTTCAGCCGCAAGCATGTTGCAAGACTTCACAGCCTCGCCGTTCACATGCACCACGCAGGCACCGCATTGCGCGGTGTCGCAACCCACGTGGGTGCCTGTCAAAGACAGATGCTCGCGCAGAAAACCGGACAGCAAAGTCCGCCCTTCGACGTCTCCGCTTACGGCTTTGCCGTTCACGGTCATTGAAATCTTCATGAATTTCTCCTCCCTGAATTCTTATGGTTCAATCGCCCAATACGCGTTTGAACCAGCCTTTCTTTTCTTCCTTTTCCTCACCGCCATCCGAAGTTTCCGCCTCGGGCTCTGGTTGAGGTTCGACAGCGTTCTGAAAGTTCTCAAAAAACTGATCAGCCAGTTTTCTGGCAACGCCGTCGATGACCCGTCCTCCCAACTGGGCCAGCTTTCCGCCAACACGCGCGTCGACGTTGTATGTCAGCAAAGTACCTTCGGGGGCGTCTGCCAGATTGACCTCTGCAGACCCTTTGGCGAACCCTGCTGCTCCGCCCTTACCTTCACCCGAGAGCTTCACGCTTTCAAGCGCCACGAGATCAGAAAGGGTAACGGCCCCTTTGAAGGTCGCTTTGACAGGCCCCACCTTCTGCACGACTGTCGCTTCGAAACCTTCTTCTACCGAGCCAGTCATTTCCTGACACCCCGGCACACATTCCTTCAGAACGTCTGCCGACAAGAGCGCATCCCAGACCTTGGATCGTGGCGCGGCTATGACGCGACTGTCACTGAGTTCCATTAAACGTCTCCGAACATTTTCTGTTACGCTACGCGGCGTTGGCTGCCCTGCCTATAAGACCTTGGGCGTAGTCACCGCCGTGCGCGAGGGCAATGTTAACCACTCTGACGCCCCATTGCGCCGCAGGCAACGCATTTGTCATCTACGACCTTCGCCCAGTAGGGGTGGTTTTCATTGAGTGTTAGGATTGTTTAGGCTGGAGCCAACCCGACTACAAAAGGCGATACCACATGCTTGCCGATTCCGCCCGCCGGGCAGATTTCAAGAACGTACTGATTGTTGATGACCATCCCCTGTTCTGCGACGCGCTTTCGATGACGTTGCAAACTGTTGCGCAGATCGGCGACATCCACACAGCAGACAGGCTGGAAGGGGCCATGGAGCTATTGGCGCAAGGGTTGAAGCCGGATGCCGTCATGCTGGACCTTAACCTGCCGGACGTGGATGGGCTGGACGGGCTGGTCCGCCTGAAAGCGGCCGCGAGTGTTCCGGTTATTGTCGTATCTTCGCTGACGGACAGCCGCGTCGTCAGTCAGGTGATACAGGCCGGGGCATCAGGCTATGTGCCCAAGCACAGTCAACGCGATGTGTTTCGTACCGCAATCGAGACGGTGCAATCCGGCAATATCTTTGTACCTGAAGGTTGCGTGCTGATCGAAGCGGAAGACGACGATGAACACAGCGATGCGGTCAACCGTTTGGCAACGCTGACAAATCAGCAATCGCGTATTCTGCAATTGATCTGCGAAGGTAAGCTGAACAAACAAATCGCCTATGATCTTTCAATTGCTGAGACCACAGTAAAGGCGCATGTGACTGCAATTATGCGGAAACTGGGTGTGCAAAGCCGCACGCAAGCGGTTTTGATTTCCAAGAAAGCGTCTTTTGCCAGTGTCTTGCAAGAGCAGGGCTAAGCGTCATAGTCTCGCCCCATCGTCGCGCTTTGAGGGAGGAGGCACGATGGACCAAGCTTTCGGGTGGGCAGAGGCCCCGGCCCGTGCGCCAGGCATCGTCAAAACGGCTTTCGTCCAATACCACAGCGCTCAGGCAATCAAAACGCTTGAACGTAACCTGGGTGACGGGCCTTTTGCGCTTGTCATTCTTTTCGTGAGCTCAAATGCGGATGCGTCTGCCGTCATATCAGAGGCTGAGGAGGTTTTTGCTCCAACACCCGTCGTGGGTTGCACCACCGCCGGAGAGCTAGCCGATGATGGCTATAGTGAAGGCAAGATCGTCGCAATTGCCATGCCAAAGAGCCACTTTGAAACCCGCACCGTCCTGGTTCCCGACCTGGACGATTTCGATGCAGAGAACATCATCAACAAGATGATCAACAACCGTCATTCCATGATGGAGTCCTCGCCCGACTGGCCACATGAGTTCACATTCCTGATGATTGATGGATTATCGACCAAAGAGGATGCGCTGACTTCTGAGCTTGCCGTTGGTTTAGGGCCTGTCCCACTGTTTGGTGGTTCGGCCGGTGATGGCACGCGGTTTGGGCAAACTTATGTGCTGCACAAGGGCCGCGCGCGAAGCAATGCTGCCATTCTGACCCAGGTCCGTACGCGCTGTCCGATCAGGGTGTTCAAAACCGATCACCTTGTACCAGCCCAGCGGCGTATGGTGGTGACCAAGGCTGATCCGGGCAAGCGGATTGTGCAAGAGATCAACGCCGAGCCGGCCGCCCGCGAATATGCACGCATACTGGGCAAAGACCCAGAGCAACTGACAACCTTTACATTTGCCGCCCATCCTGTGGTCGTCCAAATCGGTGGGCAGCACCATGTGCGCGCGATTCAGCAAGTGGCGGGTAATGGGGATTTGGTGTTTTTCTCGGCCATCGATGAAGGTCTCGTTCTGACACTGGCAGAGCCACGGGACATGGTTGAACATCTGGAGGAGGAAATCGGGGCGCTGTCTGAAAGGCAACAACCCGACACGATTCTGGGCTGCGACTGTATCCTGCGCCGATTGGAGGCGCAGGAAAAACAGAAAACGCGGGACATCTCGGATATTCTGGCGCGCAATCATGTGTTTGGGTTCTCGACCTACGGTGAACAATACAATTCGATCCACGTGAACCAGACCCTTACAGGTGTTGCGATCTATCCGCCCGAGAAAGAGTAACCCATGATCGAGCATCTTACGGATCCCACGGACTCCTTGGAGCGTCAGAATGAGAAGCTCCGCAAAATCGTCGAGGCGTTGATGCGGCGCGTTGAAGAGTCCACCGATGCATCTGGGGCCGCTTATGCGCAGTTCCAACGTGCGGCAGTTCTGGAACAAGAGGTCCGCGCCCGAACGGATGATCTTGAGCGTGCGCTTGAGCTGTTGAACGACTCCAACGCGAGGTTGGCACAAGCCAACAAGGAAACCGAAGCCGCGCGGGCCGACCTCGCCAATGCAATCGAAACGGTGCAGGAAGGGTTTGCCCTGTTCAATCGGGATGAGCAACTGGTGCTTTGCAATAGCCGTTTCGGGTCGCACATGCCTGACATTCAAAAATGGCTGAACCCGGGGCTCGGTTTTGCTGACTATGTCCAGCTGTTAAGCCAGTCCAAATTCTTGTCATTGCCGGAAGGGGTAACCCCAGATGATTGGGGTCAAGCCCGTCTGGACCGGCACAGCGAAGATCATGTGGTCTTCAACGTCCGGCTGGTTGGCAATCGCTGGGTGCAGGTGTCCGAACACCGCACCCCGGATGGTGGAACTGTGATCCTGCAAACCGATGTGACCGACATTATGCGCATCGAACGGCAGGAGAGGGATCGGATTCTGGATGACAAGGCCCGGCTAATCCGGGCAACCTTGGAACACATCGAACAGGGCGTTTGTATTTTTGACAACAAACACCGCCTGATCGGTTGGAACAATCGTGCGAGCGAGTTGCTGGCCATTCCAATGACCCAGTTTCAGATGGGAACACGTTTTGACACGCTGTCTCAACGCCTTAGCGCGAATATTTCCTTTCAAAAGGGAATAAATGAACAGGATTTGCTGAATTGGGTTCGCCGAAGAACCTCACGACGCCCGTTGCAGTTTCAAATGCATCGGGGTCGTTCCAAAATCCTGTCTGTTTTTGCTCAGGAAATGCCGGATCGAGGGTTCGTGATCTCATTCACCGACGTGACGGCGGAACGAAAATCAGCCGAGGCGCTTTATGAGGCAAAGGAACTGCTGGAACAGCGCGTGGCTTCGCGCACGATGGAGCTGGCGGATGCACTAAACGAGGCCGAACGAGCAAACGCATCAAAGTCGCGATTTGTGGCCGCCGCCAGCCACGATTTGCTGCAACCTTTGTCGGCTGCAAAACTTTACGTCGCTTCACTGGGCAGTGGATTGAACCAAGTGGATGCTCAGACGGTTGCCGCAAAAGCAGAGAGCGCCTTGAACAGCGTGGAACACATTCTTGAGGCTTTGCTGGACATCTCGAAACTGGACTCGGGACGGGCCCGTGTACATTTGTCGCCGGTTTCACTAGGGCAGATGTTTTCTCAAATCGAGGATGCATTTCGCCCGATTGCGCAGGCCAAAGGTTTGGATTTGCGCTTTGTGGACACAAGCGCCGTTGTGACCAGCGATGCCAGCTATCTGCGACGCATCCTGCAAAACCTGTTGTCGAATGCGATCCGTTATACTGAAACGGGAAAGGTTCTGGTCGGTGTCAGGCGGCGCAAGAAAACTGTGTCTCTTGAAGTTTGGGATACCGGTATTGGGATCGCGCCTGATCACAGAGACACCGTTTTTCAGGAGTTCCGGCGTTTACACTCAGATGCCAGCGCAGCGGAAGGTATGGGTTTGGGTCTTGCGATCGTCGAACGGGCCTGCGGTCTGTTGCACCACCCGATCAACTTGCGGTCAGAGGTTGGGAAAGGCACCGGTTTTTCGGTTGAAATCCCTCTGGCAAAGACAAAACCGGCAGGGGCCCGCGTTCCATCTGCACGTCAAACACCAAATCCCAGTTTGCCGTGCAACACAGTCACCTTGCTGATTGAAAACGACGAGAACTTGCGCAGTGCCTTGCGCATGACCATTGAGGCCTGGGGCGTTGAGGTTCTGGAAGCCGAAAGTGGCGAGGGTGCAGTCCAACTATTGCACGAAATAGGTATTCTGCCCGATGTCATTGTTGCCGACTATCAGTTGAACAACGATGAAACCGGAATCGATGCTGTAAACGCTTTGGTCCGTGCGTTTGGCCCGCTACCGGGGTGCATCATCTCGGCCAACAGGTCCCCGGATATTGTCGATTACTGCGCACGGGCTGACCTTCCATTGCTTTACAAACCCATTGACGCGCAATTGCTGAAGGCGACTTTGGAAGCTTCGGTTTTGCGACGCGAGTAACCGCCCGAATTATTGCGATCTTGAAAGGTCTGGGGTCTTTCACTTGTTGAAACGGGTGGTTAAGAAACCCTTCCACCGTCCTTTCAGGAGGCCCCCTTGGACCGTATCGCCCACACAATTGCTACCGAGATCAACGCCCGTTCCGAACAGGTCGGGGCCGCGATTAAACTGCTGGACGATGGCTCTACCGTGCCGTTTGTCGCCCGTTACCGGAAAGAAGCCACCGGCGGGTTGGACGATACGCAATTGCGCTTACTTTCTGATCGGCTGACCTATCTGCGCGAACTTGAGGCGCGACGCGAAACCATCCTGAACTCGATCCGAGATCAGGGGAAGCTGACCGAGGATCTGAGCAAATCCATCGCGCGGGCCGAGACCAAAGCGCAATTGGAAGACATCTACCTGCCGTACAAACCCAAGCGGCGCACCAAGGCGATGATTGCGCGCGAAAACGGGCTGGAGCCTTTGGCGGATGCTATTCTGGCCGACCGCAATGCAGAGCCCGAGATGCTTGCCGAGGCATATCTTTCCGAGGCCGTGCCGACCCAGCGCGACGCGTTGAACGGAGCTCGGGATATTCTGACCGAGCGATTGACGGAAAACGCTGTCCTGTTGGGGGAACTGCGGGCCTTCATGCAGCGCGAAGCCATGCTGAGTGCCAAGGTTATCGACGGCAAGGAAAAGGAAGGTGCAAAATTCAGCGATTACTTCGACCATTCCGAGCTTTGGGCCGATGTACCGTCGCATCGGGCGTTGGCGATGCTGCGCGCGTCAAAAGAAGGGATTGTCACGTTGGACATCGCTCCTGAACCGGAATTCGGCGCGGCGCGTGCCGAAACAATTGTCGCCGCACATCTGCAGACGCGCGGCAAGGGGCCGGGGGATGCATGGCTGCGCAAGGTCGCCGGTTGGACATGGCGGGTCAAGCTTTCGCTATCCATGATGGTCGAGCTTATGGGGGATCTGCGCGGTCGTGCGCAGGACGAGGCTATTCAGGTCTTTTCGCGCAATCTCAAGGATTTACTCTTTGCCGCTCCGGCGGGGGCCAAGGCGACTTTGGGCCTTGATCCGGGTATTCGTACGGGTGTGAAGGCAGCCGTTGTTGATGCAACCGGGAAAGTGGTGGCCACCGATACGCTTTATCCGTTTCAGCCAAAGAATGATCTGCGAGGGGCGCAGGCGGCCATTCTCAACCTGATCTCGACCCACCAGATCGAACTGATCGCCATCGGGAACGGAACCGCCAGCCGCGAGACCGAGCGACTGGTCGCAGACACACTTTCGCTGCTGCCGAAGACGGTGAATGCGCCGACAAAGGTGGTGGTGTCCGAGGCCGGGGCTTCGGTCTATTCCGCTTCGGAACTGGCTGCGCGCGAGTTTCCGGATCTGGATGTTTCGCTGCGCGGGGCAGTGTCCATTGCGCGGCGGTTGCAGGACCCATTGGCGGAGCTGGTCAAAATCGAGCCCAAATCCATCGGCGTTGGGCAATATCAGCATGACGTAGATCAACACCGGCTTTCCCAGTCACTGGATTCCGCGATTGAAGATGTGGTGAACGCGGTTGGGGTCGATCTGAATACCGCCTCTGCCCCTTTGTTGTCGCGTGTTTCTGGTCTTGGCGCCTCTCAGGCCGAAGCCATCGTCACCCATCGTGATCTGAATGGACCATTTCAATCTCGCAAGGATCTGTTGTCCGTTGCACGGCTGGGCCCGCGTGCATTTGAACAATGCGCCGGATTCCTGCGTATCCGGGACGGTGCGGAACCGCTGGATGCGTCCTCGGTTCATCCCGAGGCATATGACGTCGCCCGACGCGTTGTCGCGGCTTGTGGGCGCGATATCCGACGCATCATGGGTCACGATGGCGCTTTGAAGGGGTTGCGGGCCGAGCAGTTCGTGACTGAAGAATTCGGTCTGCCGACAGTTCGGGATATCTTTGCCGAGCTGGAAAAACCCGGGCGCGATCCCCGCCCAAGTTTCGTCACCGCCTCCTTTGCCGATGGCGTCGAAGAGATCACTGACCTGAAGCCCGGAATGGTATTGGAAGGCACCGTGACAAACGTGGCCGCGTTTGGCGCTTTTGTGGATGTGGGTGTACATCAGGACGGGCTGGTTCATGTCAGCCAGTTGGCGGACCGCTTTGTCAAAGACCCGCATGAGGTCGTTAAAACCGGGCAGGTTGTAAAGGTCCGGGTTGTTGAGGTGGATGTGCCCAGAAAACGGATCGGTTTGACGATGCGAAAACAGGGTGGCGGTGGAAAGAGGCGCGCCTGATCAGCAATGTGCTCAGTTTCCGGGCGCAACGACACGAAGCCGTTGCATACCGGACATAATGTATCGACCAACACGGGCGGCCATATTGCTTTGTTTTCATTGAACGCTGAACTGAGTATCAGCAAGAGAGTTCACTGCGCCGCCCCAAGTGCCGAAACAGAAACGAAAGTTCATGCAGTATCACAACAAACCCTATGACAAGCTTCAGGTCGGCGATACTGCCGAGCTGGTTCGCACCTGCTCGGTCGACGATTTTTATGTCTTCGCCAACAATTCCGGCAACCACAATCCGCTGCATCTGGCCAGTGAAGATGGTAACGGCGACCATATCAACGAAGCGGTTGCGCCTGCCATGTTCGTGGGGGCTTTGATCTCGGCTGTTTTGGGGAACGTACTGCCGGGGGCCGGGACGCTCTACAAATCGCAGAGCTTTGACTTTGTGGAACGGGCGCATACTGGGGATGAACTGGTCTCGAAAGTCACGGTTGTTGAAAAGCGGCCAAACCGCGAAGTTGTCTTTGATACAATCGTGTCACGCCCGTCCGATGGTGCCGTAATAGTCAGTGGGCAGGCTGTCGTGGTCGCGCCGGACAAAAAGCTGGTGTTTGCGGAACTGGAATTGCCCGGGCTTGTGGTCAAACGCCATCGCCACTTTGACGAGATGCTGGACAAGGTCCGCCCGCTTCCCCCCATGCCCACGGCCATCGTAGCCCCGGAAGAGCCGAATTCCCTGGGTGGGGCGTTGCTGGCGGCGCATGAAACAATCATTACCCCCATTTTGATCGGAGACCCGGACAAAATTCACGCTGCCGCCGCTGAAATCGGGGCTTCACTGGACGGGTTTGAGATTGTGCCAGAGCGCAATCATTTCAGTGCGGCCAACACTGCAGTCAATCTTGTGGCTGCGGGTCGCGCAAAAGCCTTGATGAAAGGGCACTTGCATACGGACGAATTGCTGAAGGCTGCGCTGCGACGCGAGAATGGCCTACGCACGGGTCGCCGTTTCACCCATGTCTTTGTAATGGACGTGCCCGGACAGCCCAGACCGCTTTTGGTGACGGATGCGGCGATCAACATCGAACCGGATCTGGAAACCAAGATTGACATTGTCCAAAACGCTATCGATCTGGCCCGGTCGCTGGGGATTGAGAATCCCAGAGCCGGAATTCTGTCGGCCATCGAAACCGTCAACCCGGCGATCCGTTCCTCGGTGGATGCGGCCTTGCTGTCGAAAATGGCAGAACGCGGTCAGATCACAGGTGGGTTGGTTGATGGCCCCCTGGCCATGGACAATGCCGTCAGCCTCGCCGCTGCGCGATCTAAAGGAATAGTCTCGGACGTTGCGGGCAAAACAGATATTCTGGTGGTGCCCAATCTGGATGCCGGAAACATGATGGCCAAGCAACTGACCTATATCGCCAATGCCGAAGGGGCAGGGGTGGTGATGGGGGCCAAAGCGCCCATCATTCTGACCAGCCGGGCTGATGACGACAAGGCGCGGCTGGCATCCTGCGCAGTAGCCGCCCTGCACGATGCATTTACTATGTCGCAAACCGGAGCACACGCATGACGCATGTCGTGACACTGAACGCTGGATCGTCTTCGATGAAATTTGGTCTGTTCGAGTTGACCAATGACGATCCGATTATGGTTTGCACCGGAGCAGTTGAACGGATTGGCGAGGGCGATCCGCTGGTTAAGGCGAAATCTTCAGATGGTAGTGTTCTTGCAACCGGCACTGCCGGCGAAATCCATGATCACGCTGCGGCCCTGGATTGGGTGCTGAATCTGCTGGCGCGTTCATTTCCAAACAGCGAGGTGACTGCATTTGGGCATCGTGTTGTCCACGGTGGGCCGAATATCGATGCGCCGCTGCCTCTTACCGAAGCTGCCATAGAAGCGCTGGACAAGCTGTCTCCGTTCGCACCCTTGCACCAACCGCACAATCTGGCCGGGGCGAAGGCGGCGATGGAACGTTTTCCTGATGCCGTTCAGATCGCCTGTTTCGACACAGCTTTTCACCGCAATCATCCTTGGGAGAATGACGTCTTTGCCCTACCGCGTGAGTACTACGACAAGGGCGTCCGTCGCTATGGCTTTCACGGGCTGAGCTATGAGTACATCTCGGATCATATGGCAAAGACAGCACCACTTTTGCATGAAGGGCGAGTGGTCGTTGCCCATCTGGGCAACGGTGCATCTATGTGTGCAATGATCGGGGGCCGATCTGTCGGTTCGACCATGGGGTTTTCGGCTTTGGATGGGCTGCCGATGGGCTCGCGTTGTGGCCAGCTTGATCCCGGTGTGGTGCTGTACCTGATGGATCAGGAAGGGTTAAGCGCCGACGAAATCTCCGACCTTCTGTTCCGGAAATCGGGGTTGCTGGGCCTTTCGGGGCTATCGAATGATATGCGCACCTTGGAAAAGGCAGACACGCCCGAAAGCCGTCAAGCGATCAGCTATTTCACATTCCGTATTCGGCGGGAACTTGGGGCCATGGCGGCCATTTTGGGCGGTATCGATGCCTTGGTGTTCACCGGAGGGATCGGAGAGAACTCTCGCCTGGTACGTGACCGGGTGTGTTCCGGAATGGGGTGGCTGGGGATCGAGCTGAACCCGGATGCGAATGCGGATAACGACCTGATCATCTCAACCGATCTGTCCCGGGTTGTAGTCATGGCGATCCCGACGAATGAAGAACTGATGATTGCCCGCGCTGCAGCGGACCTGTTGGCTCGCCGCCCGCATCTGAAAACCGCTTAGCGGCAGTTCATGTAGGCTTATAGGTCCAGCGATAGGCGGGTGGGGTCGGGCCCTTGTTCCGGCCTCCTTGCTGCATCTGTTCCCACGCATGGGCTAAAATTCCAACAGATCGGGACAGGCAGAACAGACCACGCGCCAGCGGGGGCGCAAAACCAAGTTCGGCGTAGATAACAGCGGTTGCGCCATCTATGTTCATCGGAACGGGCTTTCCTTTCCGTTTAGCCAATTCCACCTCGATCGCCTGTCCAATCCGCATGAACCGACCATCACACGCTTGGTCCTGTACCGCGTTTGACACCATTGCCATCAAACGCGGCGCGCGCGGATCCGTTGGGGTGTGAAACCGGTGGCCAAAACCCGGTAGTATTTTTCCTTCACTTTTTATCCAGTCGTCCAGAGCCTGCTCCAAACCACCAGGATGTTCCGCCACGAAGTGGTAGAGAGTAACGGCTTGCTCACCAGCGCCGCCGTGAATGTCGCCCAACATGTTTACGGCACTTGCCATCGCGTTGTTGAGGGGCAGACCACAGGTCACGGCCATGCGGGCCGTGGCGATTGATGGGGCCTGTGGGCCGTGGTCTACTGCCGCGACCAACGCGGCCTCGAACAATCGGGCCTGCGCGTCCGAAGGACGATCCCCGCGCACCATGAACCAGATCATCTCCGAGAAACTGACGTTTCCGATCAGGTTCTGGATTGGTTCACCGCGCAGATCGATCCGGCCGGGCTCCATGTCGATGATGGATGTCGTCCACCAATCGGAAACATCGCTCATATGACCCCCTCCTTGTTCAACGCTTCAATTTCTGCGTTGGACAGTCCGATTTCAGACCAGATCGCATTGTTGTCAGCCCCCAGTTCAGGTGGCGCGCTTTGTGGCATGCGCCGCGTGCCGTCCACGACAACGGGACTTCCCGCAAGCTTCATATCTTCGCTTTGAACCCGCACAGAGCCAATCAGGCCACGCCCAGAAAGTTGTTCATCGGCAAGAGCTTCGGGAACGGTCAGAACCTGCCCGGTTGGTACGCCGATGGCATTAAGTTCTCGAACCCAGTCGGTTGCCGGTCTGGTTCGAAGAGTTTGCTCTAGCGCTTCACGTAAGGCATGACGGTTTTGTTTGCGGTCCTCGCGGGTTGCGTAGTCGGGGTTGTTTAGCAGATCGTCCCGCCCCAGATGTCTTGCAAGGGCCTGCCACTGTTCATCTCGGTTTGCAGCGATGTTTATTGGGCTGTCGAGCGTCGCAAACGTACCCGATGGGGCAGACGTTGTGTTTTCATTTCCATGCGCTGCGGGTGTAACACCACCAACCAGAAAATTCGACACGACCCAACCCATAGTGGAAATAACAGCCTCGGACATCGCAATATCCAGAAAAGTTCCTCGCGGGTTCGCGTTCAGTGCAGCAGACACGGCAAAAGCGGCCGTCATCCCGCCGACCGTATCTGCCAAAGGGTAGCCAACGCGGTAGGGTGCAGTGTCTGGTTCCCCGGTGATGGACATCACGCCACTGATGCCCTGAACGATCTGATCATAAGCCGGATCGTCCCGCCGCGGGCCATCCTGACCGAACCCGCTGATGGCGCAGTAAATCAGGTTTGGATTGACCTCACGCAATTCGTCGTAACCCAGACCAAGCCGATCCATCACACCGGGTCGGAAGTTTTCGACCAGAACATCGGCGGTTTGGACAAGGCGTTTCAGCAACGCCTTGCCTTTTTCCGATTTCATATCGAGCGTTACCGATTTCTTATCAGCATTTTGCGCCAGAAAGCTGATCCCCATGCCCGCTTTGTTTCTGTTGGGATCAGCGCCCAGAACGCGGGCAAGGTCGCCGCCACCGGGGCGTTCGACCTTGATCACTTCGGCACCCATCAGCGCCAGTTGATAGCAGCAATACGGACCCGCAAGGACATTTGTCAGATCTAGAACCCGTATTCCTGCCAGAGGTTCAGTCACCTTCTGCAACCCCAGCCGCCCGCGCCCGTGCACGACGCGCGCGATAGCTGGGCAGAAGCACAAGCAGTGCTGCGATGACCAGCAAACCCAGAGTCATCGGGCGTTCCCAGATAAAGGCGATGCCATCATAGAGCTGCATCGAGCGGGCAAAGTTGTCCTCCATCATCCCACCAAGGATGAAACCGATCAGCAGTGGAGCAAGCGGGTAATCAGCGAATTTCAACGCCGTGGCGCAAACACCGAAGCCAACAAGTATCAAAAGCTCGGTTGCGTTGTTCTGCCCGATATAGGCCCCCATCAGCGTGAAGAACAAAATGAAAGGGATCAGGTAGTTGCGCGGAACCGAGAGAACCTTGGCGATGTAAGGGATCAGCGGCAGGTTCAGCACCAGCAGAACGAGGTTGCCGATGAACATCGACATGATCACGGCCCAGAAAATCTGCGGCTCATCCAGCATCAGACGCGGGCCGGGCGTGACGTTCAAGGCGATCAAAGCGCCAAGCAGGATCGCCGTCGTGCCAGAGCCGGGAATGCCCAGCGTCAGTAGGGGCACGAATGAACCGGTACACGCGGCGTTGTTCGCTGTTTCGGGTGCGGCCAGACCTTTGATTGATCCTTTTCCGAATTCTTCCTGTTCCTCTTTCGGGGCGATGTTGCGCTCGACCGCATAACCCAGAAAGCTGGCAATAGTAGCGCCTGCACCTGGCAGAACGCCGATGAAGAACCCTTGAACAGATTGACGGCCGACCACAGGCGCGATGGCTTTCGCTTCGGCCTTGGTGATCCGCAGGTCCTTGATTTCACCATCGTCGCCTTTCAGGTCCTTTGGTTTGAGGACCAGAAAAAGTGCTTCGGGCAAAGCGAACATGGCCATAGCAAGCGTGATGAAGCCAAAGCCTGATTGCAAATCCATAATGCCCATGGTGAAACGCGGCAGGTTGAACAGCGCACCTTCGCCGACAGTGGCCATGATCAGGCCCAAAACCGTCATGATGACAGCTTTCGCCACCTGACCTGTGCCCGCAAAGGCGGCAATGGCTGACAAGCCAACCACCATCAAGGCAAAATACTCTGCCGAGTGAAAGAGCAAGGCCACGGATGACAGGGCAGGGGCAAAGACCATCAAAAGGACCGCGCCCAAAGTGCCGCCCGCGAAACTTGCGATGGCCGCGATGGTCAGGGCTTTTCCTGCTTTGCCTTGTCGGGCCATTGGATAGCCGTCAAAGCTGGAGGCCACCGTACCCGCGACCCCCGGCGCGTTAAGCAGGATTGAAGAAGTCGAGCCGCCAAAGATGGCGCCATAATAAACCCCGGCCAACAGGATCAGCGCGGCTGAAGGGTCACCCATGGAAATTGCAACCGGGATCATGATGGCGATGATTGACATCGGGCCCAGGCCCGGCAGCATTCCGATGAATGTACCGATCAGACATCCTGCGATGACCATCAGCAGGTTCTGAATTGAGAATGCCGTTTGCAGGCCGATCAGAAGTCCTTCAAGCATGTCAGCCTCCGAAAATGCCCGGCAGGGGGCGCATGTAGATGCCAAGAACTTCCTGCACCAGATACCAGACGGCACCTGTCGCGATGAAAGCGACAGGAAGCATGATGTGCCACTTACGTTCGCCCAGAATGAACGATCCCAGGATCAGGAAAGCCGAGGTCGAGATCAGAAACCCAACAGGGCGCAAACAAAGCGCGTAGATCACCATCAGAGCGAGGAGCATGAGCGCTTGATCAAGGTGGTACTCACCCAACCTTCTGTAGTCGATATCAGCCTCTTTGGGCTCGGCCTTTTCAAAACCCAGCAGAATGATCGTGGTGGTGATGATACCCAGAACCGACAGCACTTTTGGGAAGGTGCTGGGCCAGATGGGGTTTCTCTGCATGAAAGGGGGCAGGCTGCTATCCATCGTGAACCAGGCAGCGTAGCCATATGTTAAACACACACCCAGAAGAATGAGCGCGATCCAGCGGTCCAGCGCCATAAGGCCCCCTCCCTTTTTTTGTCTTTGGGAATGGCAGAGCGGCGGCCCGCTCTGCCAATTGTGGTATCAGAGGAAGCCCAGCTTTTTCATCAGATCGCCGATCTGCTGTTCCTGCTGCTCCAGGAATGACTGGAAGTCGTCGCCCGAGTTGTGGATATTCACCCAACCGTTACGTGCGCGAACTTCTTCCCATTCCGGGGTGTCATACATCTTGGCAATCGCGGCCTGATAGGCGGCCAGCTTATCTTCGGGCAGTCCGGGGGCTGCAAAGAAGCCACGCCAGTTCACAAAGGTGGTGTCGATGCCTTGTTCCTTCATGGTCATCGCATCCGGAGCGGCATCAACGCGCTCTTCCGACGTCACGCCGATGATTTTGACCTCGCCTGCGTTCGCCAGATCAACGGCTTCTGAGAAACCAGTGGACAGCGCCGCGATCTCGCCCGAAAGCAGGGCTGCCATGGCTTTGCCGCCCGCGTCATACGGGATGTATTTCACCCCGAGTGCATCCTTACCCGCGGCTTCCATCACCATCGCGGCCACCAAGTGGTCCATACCGCCAGGCACCGAACCACCACCGATCGCAGTCCCACCCGGATCGGCGTCAAAGGCGGCAAGCAGATCATCCATCGAGTTGATGGGGCTGTCTTTGCCCACAACGATTGCGGCATAGTCACCGATGGTGCCCGAGACCAGAGTCAGGTCGCGGAAGTTATGCGGGAACACGCCGGTCAGTGAACGGATCACGATCGGTGTTGAGTTCACCATCAGCGTTCCATGGTTGCTGTCGGCGTTTTCAATCAGATAGCCGATGGCTTTGCCGCCACCACCACCTGACATGTTTTCGTAAGATGCCGTACCCACCAAACCTGCATTTGTCAGGGCCTCGCCCGTACCACGTGCGGTACCATCCCAGCCGCCGCCAGCACCACCGGGAATCAGAAAGTGGATGCTGTCCACAACCTGATGGCCGTCAGCTAACGCCGGCCCAGTCAGGCCAATTGCGGCCACAGCTGCAATCAGGGCGCGGCGGCCCAGTGTGAATGTCGTCATGATGTCCTCCCATTTGACAACCGGCCGCGTCGCGGCTCAGATTGGATGGAACAAAATCACATCAACCTGACATCAACCTGTCACGCCTGAAAATAGTACCAAGGCCTCATGAAATTCTTGCTTGTTGAAGACAACCCAGACCTTGCTAACGCGATCTGTTCTCGGATGAGGTTGGACGGACATGTTGTTGATCATGCGGCAAATTTGGATGATGCGACGGGTTTTGTAGAAACCCAGGACTATGACCTGATCCTGCTGGACATCATGCTGCCAGACGGGGATGGGCGTGACTTTCTGAAACGACACCGCGCGGGCAATCGGGACACCCCTGTCATTGTTCTGACGGCCCGCAGTCAGGTATCGGATCGAATCGGATCGCTGGATCTGGGGGCGGATGACTATGTGACAAAGCCCTTCGACCATGCCGAACTTGAAGCCCGCTGCCGGGCCGTATTGCGGCGAAAATCTGGGAACGCAAGAACACGGATCGAAGTGGGGGGCATCGTGTTCGATCCGCTGGCAGGCCACCTGACTGTCGGCGACCAGACGGTTTCTCTGCGCAACCGTGAACTGCGGCTGCTGGAGTTGTTCATCAATGCGCCGGGTCAGGTATTTTCCAAGCAAAAACTGACAGATCGACTGTTTTCTTATGACGACATGGTGTCGGACAACGCGATCGAGGTTTACGTGGCCCGTCTACGCAAACATCTTGAGCCATCTGAACTGAAGATCACGACACTTCGCGGTCTGGGGTACAGGTTGGATCATGCCACTTGAGTCAAATGTCTCAGGATCACTGCGGAACAGATTGGTTCTGACACTCATCGGGGGTGCTGCTCTTCTTGCGTTTTTGCTGTTTGTTGCTGTCCGCAACTATGCGGCCCAGGTCGCGCAACAAGGGCAGGACAATATTCTGGGTGCTTCGGTGACCTCTATTCTGGATACGGCGGCCCTGCGTGAAGGCGAGCTTGAGGTTGATATTCCATACGGCGCTTTTGCAATGCTCAGCACGCCGGCGGACGATCGAGTTTTTTATGCAATATTTCAAGACGGTGAATTCCTTTCTGGATACGAAGACCTGTCACCGTTGACAGGGCAGCGTGAAAGCCGATGGCAGTTTCAATCCAGTACAATTCGCGGTGAAACCATCCGCCAGGTCAGCGCTAGCCGCACTTTAGTTGGGTTAGAAAATCAGACTGTAATCGAAATCGTACTGGGGCAAACGCAGGATGCACTGGCAGAAACTCTGGACCAGATCTCTCGCAATGCGGCGGTCCTTGGGATTGGGTTTTTCGCTCTTGCGGCCGCCTTGTCCTTTTGGGCCACGTCTTCGACCATTGGTCAGTTGAACAGGTTGACGACCTCTGTCACCCGCCGGGGGCCGCAGGACCTTAGCCCCTTCAGGAAACCGGTGCCTCGGGAAATGGCGCCATTGGTGGCTTCACTGAACTCTTTGATGGGTCGGCTTGATCAATCCCTTAGCCAATCCGAAGACTTCATCGCCGAGGCGGCCCATCGCGTGCGGACCCCGTTGGCTACGGTCAGGTCTTATGCTGATGCGACGTTACAAAGGGTGGAAAAAGAAGAGAACCGCGAGGCTTTGCGCTCGATGGTGCGCGCCATTGACGAAAGCTCTCGGGCCGCGGGGCAGTTGCTGGATCACGCGATGATCACATTTCGCGCCGATCATCTGGAACGGGAAGAAATCGACCTCGTCGCCCTGATCAACGATTTGGTGCAACGTTTGACACCAATCGCCGAAATGAAGGACCTGACGCTGTCCTTGGACGGCGATCCTCAGGTTTTGTACTCGGGTGATCCCATCCTCATTCAGAACGCCGCGCGAAACATGATCGACAATGCCCTGAAATACGCACCGCCTGACAGTGCAGTCCGCATCGAAGTTTCGTCAGTCCCGCACATTCAGATATGTGTCAAAGACCGTGGACCCGGATTCCCGCCAAACGAAATCGATACGCTGACGCGCCGGTTCGAGCGCGGCAAAAACGCAAGCGGCACCATTGGGTCCGGCTTGGGCCTGACCATCGTGCAGGATGTTGCAACGGCACATGGCGGCACGCTTGAACTGGCCAATCGGCAAGGGGGCGGCGCATGCGTTACATTATCGCTTTGATTTTGTGCGTCTTGCCAACGGTTGCGTTGGCTCAAGCTTGGGAGGACCGACAGGTTTTCAATGCAGAAGAGGGTCAAACACCTCTGCGCGTGATCTCGAGCACGGATACCTTTCTGTTCGAGCCGTTGATTGCCGCGTTTGTCGCGGACAACCCCAGTATCTCGGTCGATTACATGGTGACAGGTACAGCTGATATTGACCGAATTGTCCGAGCGGCCCCTGATGAATTTGATATCGTTATTTCCAGTGCAATGGACTTGCAGCTGAAACTGGCAAATGACGGATTTGGCCGGGCCATTGAAGGCATTCAGTTGCCGGCATGGGCGCAATGGCACCAAAGCCTGTTTGCCTTTACGTTCGAACCCGCAACAATCGTGATCAATCGGGCCGCTTTCGAAGATGGCCCTTTACCCGAGACCCGCCAGCAGCTTATCGAAATCTTGCGTGCCCGACCGGAAGATTTCTTTGGGCGGGTAGGGACCTATGACATCCGGCAATCCGGTCTGGGCTATTTGTTCGCCACGCAGGATGCGCGCGCGTCAGAAACCTACTGGCGTCTGATGGAGGTTATGGGCGGGCTGGATGTTCGCCTGTATTGCTGTTCTGCCGACATGATTGATGACCTTGTCAGCGGAGAGATTGCCGTAGCCTATAACGTACTGGGCAGCTACGTCTCTGCCAGAGCGGGCGGTAAGGATGTTCTTGAGATCATCCAACCGTCAGATTTTCAAACCATCATGATGCGTACGGCATTGGTTTTGGAAAGCACTCCAGAGATCGAAGCCGCTTCATCATTTGTGCGCCACCTTGTTGAAAACCAGTCTGGCCGAGGTACCGGCGCTTCTTCACTACCGCCTTTGGCGCCCTATGACACTGAGACCGAGCGTGAAGCAATCGGCTTGGACCCCGCGCTGCTAACGTTTCTGGACAGGTTGAAGCGTCGCAGATTCCTAGCGGAGTGGGAAAGCGCAGTGATCCAGAATTAGCAAGGCTTTCCTTATTCGCGGAAGGCGCGATTGAAATAGTCAGCCATTGGTTTGACCAGATAGGACAACGGTGTACGCTCGTCAGTTTTGATCAACGCCTCCACCGGCATGCCGGGCAAAAGTTCTTGTCCATTCAACCGATCAATCTGGCCGTCGTTCAGTTCGACTTCGGCGCGATAGAACGTAAACCCTGATTGTTCGTCGGTGAATGTATCAGCCGAAACATTGTACACCTGCCCGTCCAATTCGGGCGTTTCGCGCTGATTGAACGCAGGGAAACGCAGCGCCACAGGCTGGCCAACATGGAGCTGATCCACATGGATCGCGTCCACGCGTGCGGCCACCAGCAAAGGCGTATCCTGAGGTACCACATACATCATTGGCTCGCCCGGTTGTACGACCGACTGCAGCGCAAATACCTGACTTCCGTACACTCTTCCGGTAACCGGGGCGCGAATGTCCAGGCGGGTCAGGCGCTCAGACAAGGACAATCTGCGTTCGGACAATTCCGCGACCTGTGCTTGCACATCACGCAATGTGGTAATCGCTTCTTCGCGCCGGGTTGCGGTCAGTTCAACGATCTGGATCTCGGTCGAGGCGATCTGTCCTCGCAGTCGCGCAACAGCGGCCTCTAACCGGCCAATTTCGCCGTTCAGGCTGGCTTCTTCACGTTGCAAGGCAAGCACACGGCTGGTTTGTGTCAGTCCGCGATTCAGCAGGCTTTGCTGATCTTCAAGTTCATCTTCGATCAGTTCAACCTGGCGCCGCAGTGACACCAATTGGGCTTGCGTGCCTTCGATCTCGCTTTCGATTTGCACGACTTGTTTGCGGAGTTGTTCGTCCTGCCGGGACAGCGTCTCTAGTCTGGCGTCGAATAGGTTTTGCTGCCCTGAAATCAGATCGGCATCAATATCGTATTCATGTTGAACTTTGCTCAACAGGGCCGCAAGTTCAGCGGTAGTCAGACCGTCCCGCTCTGCCTCCAACCGGGCGCGCCGGACCAAAAGCTCGAATAGCTGTGCCTCGACGATAGTTTGTTCGGAAGACAGGAAAGTATCATCCAGGCGCAACAGCATATCGCCAGACGCAACCACATCACCGTCGCGCACGAATATCTCACCGACGACACCGCCGTCAGGGTGCTCGACAACCTGACGATTGCTTTGCACCTCGATCACGCCCGAAGACACAATGGCCCCGGCCAAACGTGTCTCGACGGCCCAATACCCCAAACCGCCGACCAGCAGGGCAAGCGCCAAGAATCCGACAAACGCAGGTACTCTCATGTTCCAGACCTGCGCTGGATTTTTAATGGATTTTTTAGCCATCATTCACCTACGGGGCTGAGCTTGCGTTTGATTGCGCCAGCGTTCTGCACCATCGCGCTCAGGACTTCATCTCGGCTGCCCGACTTGACCACCTGCCCTTTTTCAACAACCGCCAGATCATCGCATTCAGAAATGGCTTGTGGCCGATGCGTCATGATGATTGTCGACTTGCCCGCAGCCTTAAGACCCCGTACCGCCGCGTTCAGCGCATCGGTCCCATCTGCATCCAAGGCCGAGTTCGGCTCATCCAGAATGAGAAGAACGGGGTTTCCGTAAAGTGCGCGCGCCAGAGCGATCCGTTGTTTCTGACCGCCAGATAATTGGCTGTCATTGCCCTCCAGGAAGGTGCCGTACCCTTTCTCCAGCGACAGGATCAGTTCATGTGCGTTGGCTTTCTTCGCCGCTGCCACAACTGCGTCGGAATCCGGGTTTTCCGACATACGTGCAATGTTTTCAGCAACTGTTCCGTTAAACAGGGTCACCTGCTGCGGCAAATACCCTATGTGGCTGCCTAGATCGTTGGGGTCATATTGATCCAATGTGGCACCGCCCAACCGGATTTCACCTGCGGCAGGTTGCCAAAGACCCAATAATGCCTTGGCCAATGTCGTCTTTCCCGACCCGCTTTTCCCAATGACGCCCAGGGCTTTGCCGGGCTCGAGCTTCAGGTTCACATTCCGCAATGTCGGCGTTGAAGCGCCCGGTGGGATGACAGTCAGAGATTTGGCCTCAAGCTGCGCTTTTGGCACCGGCAGTCGAATGCGTTCTTCTTCCGGTGGGGTATGATCAAGGAATTGGTTCAATGAGACCCACGCTGTTCGGGCACGCTCGACAGCCCCCCACTGACCAACGGCCTGCTCAACAGGGGCCAGGGCACGCCCCAGAAGGATCGAACCCGCAATCATCGCGCCTGGGGTCATTTCGTTCTGCAGCACCAACCAGGCGCCCAAAGCCAACATGGCTGATTGGAGAAACAGCCGTAGTGATTTGGTAAGAGACGTAAAACTTCCAGTCCAGTCGCTAGCAGAAATTGACTGACGCAGGGCGTCTGAACGCTGGCTCAACCATCGTTTTGTGACGTCTGCTTGCATTCCTTGCGAACGCACAACCTCGGCTGCTTGCCTGGCATGTTCAGAAAAAGCGTTGGCCCGCGCAGTTGCAGATTGGGCCTCGGCCACTTTTCGGCTGGTCATCGCCTGATTGAGCAACGCGATTACAACAAGCAAGACACCGCTGCCGACGGCCAGCCATCCAAGCAGTGGATGAAACAGGAAGATCGCACCCAAAAAGACTGGCGTCCACGGAATATCCATAACGGCCAAAAGCACGGGCGACGAGCATAGATTTCGAATGGACTCCAGATCGCGTAGTGCCGTCGCCGGGGCAGAACGCACCTGCGGAACAAGGGACCGACGCATCGTCGCTTCGAACACACGCTCGTCCAGTTGCGATTGGAACCGCGCACCAAACCGCGCGACGATACGGCCGCGCGCAAAATCGAGCATCGCCATAAGTGCGTAAAGCATGGCAACCAGCAAGAAAAGCGCAGTCAAAGTCTCGACCGCTCGCGAGCCCAAAACCCGGTCATAAACCTGTAGCATGAACAACGGGCCTGTCAGCATCAGCAAATTAACGAAGATGCTGAACAGAAACGCCAGCCCCAGAAACGCGACGCCTTGATTCCGCACATTGCGCAGTTCATGGCGCGGAGGTGCGGATAGGCGGTGTTCAGATTTCACTGTTTTCGATCCCCATCAATCCAGCAAGCATCGCGCATTTAAAAAACTAGTTCAGCCTTGCCAAGTTTGCACATGTTTTTTTGAGCAAGAAACCGCACGCGCGAGGGTAAAAACAGCACCTTTCAGCCATTGTACGAAATTTACGCTAAGTAGCCCTGTGCCGTAATGAGGTCGGCGTACCGAATGAAGTGACCTGAGTCGCGCAATTCTAAGGTTCAAGGGTGTTGCGCTGAGTCATGCTCCGGGTTTTGTCCATTTCAAAATGAGATTGGCGGCAATGGGTGCCCCTATGATGACCAATACGATCCGCGTAAGGTGGTGGGTAATAACAAAGCCCAGATCGGCACCTGACACGATTGCCAGAACAGTCATTTCGGCCTGACCGCCCGGAGCGAAAGCCAGAAAGGCTTCGACAGGGTGCCCCAGCCCCAGCGTAGTGACTATTGCTGTGAACGCTGCCGCCAGAATGGCAAGAACGAACACGTAAGTTACGCCCGCCGCCACAACACGGCGTAGTTCGGTCCATGTGACCCCAACAAATTTAACTCCGATTGCACAGCCAATGAAGAACTGCGCGGCTAATATGGCTTCTCGTGGTGGCCGGGTATGAATGAAATCACCCAAGGATAACGCCGCCGTCAAAATCATGGGCCCCAAGATCGATGCGCCGAACAGGCCAATCCGCTCACCACCTTTCCAGCCGACCAGCGCTGCGACCACCATGAGTATTAGTTCATGCACCGGAAGGTCACGCGCGGGTTGCCCGATCGGGTTGGTCAGATCTGCATCGTAGAACACCGTCAATATTATTGGGGCGAGGGTTACAATGATCAGGACACGCGTTCCGTGGATCAGCGACAGCGTACGAGGGTTGGCGCCAGCTTCGGTGCCGAAGATGATCATGTCCTGAAGCCCGCCAGGCATCGCCGCGTAGAACGCGGTTTTCGCGTCAAACCCCCAAAACTTGCGAAAAAACGGAACACCAACCAACGCGATTAGCAAGATAAAGAATGGGACCAGTAGTATCGATGAAGCCATTTTGGGCAGTTGTGCAAACAAGGCGGGTGTAATTGACGCCCCAACCGCAACACCCAGTATCGTTCTTGCGGCCACCGAAATCTGCCCAAACCCTTCCATGGGGGCATGCGCCAGAGCTGCAATGAGACACGCACTCATCGGGCCAAACAAAAAGGGCAGGGGTAGGTTCAACATCCAGAACAATCCCGTGCCCAAAACCGCAAGGCCGAACGTCACGGCCCGCTTGGTCATGAGAGAAGGTTGGTTTGACAGGATACGCAAGATTCAGGTTCCGACGTCGTTGACACGCTATGTATCCAAGTGTATACAAGTGCACGCAAAGAAGCAAGAGAGCTCGTGATGACGATCCAGGACGCCGCCTTACAGCCCGGTCCACAAGGCAATTCCACGTACCAACGTCTGCTGGAAGAGATTCGCGATGGAGCGCTTTTGCCCGGCGACCGCCTGCGCGAGATTGAACTGTCCGAGCGTCTGGGTGTCAGCCGAACCCCCGTGCGCGAGGCGATCCGACAGTTAGAGGCGGACGGATTGGTCACGCATGTCCCACGACAGGGCGCGACTGTGCGCAGTCTGGACTATGCCGAAGTGATGGAATTGTACGAAATGCGCGCGGTGCTGGAGGGCACTGCGGCACGACTGGCGGCCCGTTCGGCGTCGGACATAGAGCTGGATGAGTTGGACATATTGAATGACCGGCTTGCCGAGGCGGGCACGGGTCCTGACGCAGCTCAGATCAACAGGGTTTTTCACGCCACGCTTCTGGATGCCGCCAAGAATCGGTTTTTGGCCAAGTCAATGTTGTCTTTACAAAAGGCGCTTCTGATCCTGGGGCCTTCGCAATTGTTGGACAGCGAGAGAGCAGCGGCAGCGGTGACCGAGCATCGGCGCATCATGGCCGCACTGAAAGCCCGTGATGGTGCTTCGGCTGAAACCGAAATGCGCGCACATATTCAGGCTGCACAGCGAATGCGGATTCGTGCGTTGCAGGAACGCGACCGTTCAATCGACGAAAATCAGTAGGCAGATAGATCATGGCAACCCAAACCGAAGCTTACGATATTGCCGTGATTGGCGGAGGAAACGCGGCTCTGTGTGCGGCAATGACGGCGGCCGAGGCCGGTGCCCGTGTTCTGATCCTTGAGACGGCTCCAAAACCTTATCGCGGGGGGAACTCGCGCCACACGCGTAATTTTCGTTGTATGCATCATGGGCCTTTGGGCCCTTTGGTCGACGCCTACAGCGAGGACGAATACCTTTCGGACCTGCTCAAGGTCACTTATGGGAAAACCGACGAACATCTGGCCCGGCTGGCCATACGAACGTCAGAGGAATGCCTGCCGTGGATGGAGGAGAGGGGGGTTCGCTTTCAACCGTCTTTGTCAGGAACACTCTCGCTTGCGCGGACAAACGCGTTTTTCATGGGCGGCGGCAAGTCTTTGGTGAATGCGTATTACAGGACAGTGGCGGGTCTGGGCGTCGATGCGCTGTATGAGGCCGCTGTGACGCATTTAGAGCTGAATGGCGATCAGATCGAATGGGTGGACTATACCTATGAAGGCCAGTCTCATCGCATCACTCCAAAGGCTGTCATCGTTGCCTCAGGTGGATTCCAGGCCGACACCGATTGGCTGACCCGCGCATGGGGAGAGCCCGCGAAGAACTTCCTGATCAGAGGGACCCCATATAACCGAGGCGTTGTTTTGGCCGATCTTCTGGATCAAGGTGTTGAAAGTGTCGGGGACCCCACACAGTGCCACGCCGTCGCCATTGATGGGCGTGCGCCGAAATTCGACGGGGGTATCGTGACCCGTCTGGACTGCGTTCCGTTTTCCATCGTTGTGAATAAGAACGCCGAACGGTTTTATGATGAAGGTGAGGATGTTTGGCCCAAACGGTACGCGATCTGGGGTCGTCTGGTGGCGGCGCAAGCGGACCAGGTTGGCTTCGTTATCATTGACGCAAAATCGCTGAACTTATTCATGCCGTCCGTTTTTCCGCCGCTGAAGGCGGACACGTTGGAAGAATTAGCCGCGAAGATGAGCCTTCCGGCAGATAAGCTGACAGCAACAGTTGCCGAGTTCAACGCAGCCTGCGGCGACACCAGCGGCTTCCATCCAACCGAATTGGACGGCGTCGCGACCTCGGGCTTGACCCCACCCAAGACCAACTGGGCGCGCCCGATCACGGAGCCTCCGTTTTATGGCTACTCACTGCGAACTGGCGTGACCTTCACCTATCTCGGGCTGAAAGTCGACGATACAGCGCAGTGTTCGACCCCGAACGGCAAAATCAAGAACCTTTGGGCGGCTGGGGAAACCATGGCCGGGTCGATTTTGGGGCAGGGGTATCTGGCAGGGTTTGGGATGACCATCGGAACCGTTTTCGGACGCATCGCAGGACGTGAGGCCGCCACTTATGCAAACTGAATTGATACAGGAAGCCCGCAGACAGGCCGAGATTTGTAATGCTTGCCGGTATTGCGAAGGGTATTGTTCGGTCTTCCCGTCACTCCACGCGGAACGCGCTTTCTCGGACGGGAACATTACCCAACTTGCCAACCTTTGCCACAATTGCCGCGGTTGCTACTATGCCTGCCAGTACACAGCCCCACACGAGTTCGACCTGAACCTGCCCAAAGCCTTGGCCGAGGTGCGGAGGGACAGTTGGGAAAGCTTTGCATGGCCGCAGCCGCTGGCGCGCCGGTTCCATACGCAAGGCGGAGTTATCGCCTTGGCGCTTGTGATTGGATTTGCCCTGTTGTTCTGGGCTATCCGCGCCATCGGGTCCAGCGGAGGCGAGGGGTTTTACGCCGTCCTGTCCCACAATGCGATGGTCGCAATCTTTGCGCCCGCTTTCCTGCTGCCTCTGTTCAGCATAGCCATCAGCCTCAGGCGCTATTGGGCCGAGGTTGGCGGCAAACCGATTCAAATCTCTGACCTGACAACTGCTTTCAAACGCGCAGGCAAGATGCAGGATTTGGCTGCAGGCCATGGTGAGGGCTGCAATTTCGAGGATGAAGACCGGTTCAGCCAGGGCCGACGGCACATTCACCACGCCATCATGTATGGGTTCCTGCTGTGCTTTGCGTCGACCTCGGTGGCGACGGTCATGCATTACGGCTTTGGTCTGCACGCACCCTACAGTTTCTGGTCTTTGCCCAAGTTGTTCGGGATTTCCGGTGGGATTCTTCTGACACTCGGGTGTGGCGCAATGGTGCTTCTCAAGCGAAAATCTGACCGAAATCTTGGCGACCCGTCGGCATGGGGCGGCGATATCGCCTTCATCCTGCTGCTTGGCTTCGTAGGATTTAGCGGATTGGTTCTATACGCCCTTGGCTCAACGACTCTAATGCCCCAGCTGCTCGCGATCCATCTGGGTTCGGTTCTGGCGTTCTTCCTGCTGACACCATACACCAAAATGGCGCATGGGTTCTATCGTCTCGCGGCACTTGTTCGGGATGCCCAAAGGAAGCGAGGTTCTTAGTTTCAACTTACGGCTCGATGACACCATAGATTAACGCGCGCGACACTGCATGCGCTCTGTTGCGCGCATTCAAGCGTTTAGCCGCATTCTTTATGTGCAGTTCGATTGTTTTGTCCGCAACGGACAGCTTGAAAGCGATTTCCTTGTTGGTCAGACCAGCGGCAACCCACAGCAAACACTCTTTTTCGCGGGAAGAGAGCGGAAAAAACTGCCGCATCATATCGCCCTCTTGCACTCGGGAATGAAACAGCATGGCGATGCTTTCAATCAGCGGCGTTGCGCGCGCAACAATCTTGTCCCCTTCTTTGTCGTTTTCAGCGTCAAAACACACGCCTGTCCCGCCCAGTTTCCAGTTCGATGCATCCCGAACGGGAACAGTAATTCCGTAGGCCATTCCAAACTCTTTCATAGAATTCAGAAAGAAATCCGATTTTTCAGTCTGGTACTTTTTTGCGCGGGGGTCTCGCCACGAGATCGGTCGGTAATCTTCGGTCAACGCATATTGAGCAAATGGGTCGTGATCAATGTAGCCCTCGTCAAGGTACAGCTTGTTGAACTCTTCAACATGAGACGACATCGCGACAACCTCGGAAGCAATCGAACGGCCAACAGTCTTTGGGAAAAAGCCATAAACTGCGCTCTTTACTCCGAGTTGAGACAAAGTGTCGGAATAGTGTGACCAAGCAAGATCAACGGTTGCTGCATTTGACAGCTTTTCAGAAAACTCAAGAAGATTACTTGTTCTTTCTTTGTCGATATAAGTAATTCTTTTCATTTCGCACTTAACAAATACCACTCACCAATGCCGTTTATCTTGGCGTCGAAATGATCAGTCCGTCAAGTTATTTAGATCAAAGGGAAATCGCCGAAGTTGCACACACACGTTCGCGCAAAATGATAACAATGCGCAGCCAAGTGGCGCTTCGATTTGCTGTACCCGCTGACAAAAGGCGAAGATTGCAAAACTACGTAAATTTTTCAAAGGCTGGCAGAATGTCAACTGCCGCACTGTTTCTTTGTCTTGCTTTCAAAGTTCAGCAAAATCATAGATAAGGCCGCCATATCGAGAAACCCTTCAAATCCAGCCTCTTTTCGAAGCCTTTCGGCTTCGACCTGGTCTCCTTTTGCACCAGCCATGACAATGGCAAAAACTTCCTCATCAAGATCGGTTTTGGCCAGTTCGTATTGACATGTACAATACCCCTTCGAGCTTGCCCCCATTTTTAGGCAAAAATCAACAAATGCAGACTTGTCTCGGTCTCCCCAACACCCGGCAAGCACTAGAGCCACAGATGGGATGGCCATAAACCTAACGATCTTCATAGTTATCCTCGCTTGTCCAAGCGTTCTTAAATCCAAAGTCTCAGTTCTCATAAACAACGGCTTCTGCACAGTCTTCTTCGCCGATGCGACAGCTTATGTCCGTTAAGTGAACCTCGAATGAGGCTTCGCAAGCTTGTTTCGGGAACTCCACAAACAAGGTGCTTTTCCCGCTGGGCAGGTCGACATAGCGCACATGGTCGGATCTTGAGTAGGCGTTACGCGGACCACCTGTCCATTTATCCCTGAATATATCGTACTTAGGTTCCTGTGCCGCCAGAGGGTCCATTACAGTGACCTCAAAGCCCAGGTGGTGAATGATTTCTGAATTGCCGTTTTCCAGCTCAAATCGCACAGCGCAATTCTCGAGGCTCATACCAAATAAAGAGCTGCTGCTTTTCACCGAACCAATATGGCGCAACGAGATTTCTTTGGGCTTGCAGGCCGCCAAAAAAATGAATGAAAAGAGTACGGCGAAACCGATTTTTGTCCGAACGCCAAACACTTGGCACAGGCTCCTGTTCCTATAGCTGTCCACTATGTTGCTCCTTGATGCTACTGCCTGAAGCAGTGCCCTAGAAACCGGGAACTATCGGTATGCAAGTTCCAAAATCCTGGCGCTGCACTGTTTTGGCAGGGCAGGGCTGCATTTAGCGCGTCATGTTTGACAACACGCCTTTTGAGCGGATTTGGCTAAAGATGACGAATATCGGTACAATGATACCAATCGCGGCGACATACTGTAAAAATGTGAACCAAATTCCAAAGCCTACAGTTGATCGCCGAACGTTGATAAAGCCAGCCCCGGCAACCAGCGCAACAGTAGCAATCTTCAGAACCAATGCATTTGTAGGATCATAAGTTTCGGAGTTCGGGTTGCTCATCAAAGCGCCAAACAACAATGTTCCAAGGCTGAGGACAACCAAAACAAATGTCCAATTAAAAACCATGTTGAAGCCGTAGATTTCCCTGGCTTTTTTGGCTTGGTTCATCAGTATGAAAATTGAGCCCAATACAAAGGCAATAACCAATAACACATTAAAAGCTTCCATGAAGCTTGGTCTCCTTTCGATTTGTTACGCGAAACCTTGCACTTAGGTGCCGCCACGCATTGGATTGAATGCTGGTATTAAAATCGCGCAATCGACAAAGTCGAAGAATATAGGAATTTCCCTAGGTTGGTGCGAAACCTCTTAGTCTTCGCATCGGAGCCGTTGTCCAAGACAAGCCACTGGTAGCACGACGTTTTACCGATTTGCTTCGGCTTACAAGGGTGAGGTCTGGATTGTGAGCCGCGGTTGGAATCCCGTGGCGAAGACCTCAGAACAATTAGGATCGAATTCACGAACTCAACGGTATAATCAAGATTATGTTAAATATGGTGCGGGTGGAGGGACTTGAATTCCTTTTCCGATACGTTCTTTGCTGTTCCGGCGTGTTTAATAAAAGGGATAAAACATTGTAAAAATATATATTTAACTTTCCAGTTTGTTCCAAAGTACTCTGTTAAATACAAGATATAGAAGTGGGACTAAAAGTTGGACCAATATGCGAGTCAGGCACTTCGGTGCAGGAAATAGCGCGGCTTCACTATGGAAATGATCATGTCTGTAGTCATGGTGATTACTTGACGTTAGGCCATGCCGGGTGTGCAAAGTTCAATTTCGTCTCGGGCCACTTCGGCATTCAATTTGCACGTCCTTTGATGAGGGAGAGATACAGCTTTACATTCCTAAGAGACCCTGTGGACAGGATCATTTCAATGGACCGGTTTCTCTCGAGACAACAGGATGAGAGCAACAAGCTCGTTCCTATAGCCAGAAATCACGACATCAAGGAATTCTTGAATTATGTTGATGATCTAGAGTTTGCTCAGCGACTGTGGAATACGCAAACTTGGGAACTTCATTCTGGATGGCCTAGTTGTGAAATGCTTTAGGATCCAGGAAACCATATTGTCAAAGATCCAAGAGTAATAAATCCCGACAATCTTCTGGAGGGAGCCCGACAAAACCTTAAAGAGTTCAATCACATCGGTTTTGTTGAAAGTTTTGAAAATAACATCCAGGCAGTTTTTTCTGATCTGGGTGCACCAAATATTACTGTGCCCTATAGCAACGCATCCCCACCAGTTGAGAATGAAGTTGATAGCAAATCATTGGCGCTCATTAAAGAAATTACGGCTTTGGATCACGTGATAGTCGAGGATGCAAGGAAGTTGATGCAAGCAAGATACTCATCGCCCTACTGAACACTTTGTCTCGTCGCGCACATGTACTGCAAACCCTAGTTGTAAGGATACCCAGTTCGTTTGTTCAGCTTTCATGCCTATAGCCCAGTAGCCTTCCGACAGCCAACCACTGCGAAAATAACCAATGCCGGTGTTTGGCTGCAGGCTACTAAAGGCTTGAAAGTCGTCGGCGTCAGCTTTGTCCCGTATGGATGGCTCCTGAAAAGCAAGAACTTTTGGGGTGATTGGCATTTGTCAGAAGCGGTCTTGTGTCCGGCCTGTTCGCGCGGTGTATGCGACCGCTGGCCCTGATGGGTGCCACGACCCAAGTACCCAACCGCGCGATTTGCCCAATTAACCAACTTGACTAGACAAGGCCTTCTTGGTTGTTAGTGCACGGACCCCGTCAGAGAGAAAGATCTTGAGTCGATTGCCAAAAATAAACCTCTTTAACACGCTTGGCGACGACCGCCCCACACCTTCTAACCCAGCGGCAGGCGGCACAATGCCGGCGCTTCTGGGGCTAAGGGGTTTGGCAGCCGTTTCGGTTGTACTGTTTCACATAAACCGGCAAATCAAGATCGACGTGCCCGACTGGCTCTGGTTTGTAACAACCCATTTCGGACACGGTGTGTTTCTCTTCTTCGTTCTTAGCGCGTTCTCTCTTTCCTACACCAATGTTCGGCGGATCGGGCAACCGAATTGGCTGGTTCAGTATGCGATCAAACGCTTTTCCGGATCGCCCCACTGTTCTATGCGGTTCTGGCTTCGGAATTGCTAAGGCAGTATCTGAGCGCTGGTCGCATTATCTCACCCGACTGGCAAATCTTTGCCAACATTACTTTCACCTTCGGGTTGGTTCCGCACGCGTCGATGGTTTGGGCTGGATGGACGGTTGGGGTTGAGATGCTATTCTATGCAGTTTTTCCATTTCTGCTGATCGCCTTGACAGGAACTAACCGGGCAATATTGCTACTTATCGTGGCATTGGCCGTTAGCCTCGTATCCCGAATCATTATTGGAAACATCGATCTTGATACTGGGCGTTCTCCCCCTTGGGCTTATTTCTCCTTCCAGTCAAACCTTTGGTTTTTTGCGCTTGGAATGGTCACGTTCTTCTTTATCAACTGGCACACCCAACTAGAGACAATTGCTCACCGAACCGTCTCAATCTTTGCGGGTATCTCGATCGCGATACTGCTATGGGTTTCCGAAGCCCTTCGTTTTGTTCCCGATTGGCGGATCGTGCGGCCAGACCTGTTGGTGTTTGGCATCATTTTCGCGATTTTAACCGCTTGGCAATATCTGCGTCCCAGCTGGCTTCTTTCGAACGGCCTAATGAGATATCTCGGCGATCGCAGTTTCAGTATCTATCTTTGTCATCCAGTCTTCCTGTTCTATTTCCGCGACCAGATTTACATGATCCACGATTTCTTCGTGTCTCGACTCGGTTCTCCCGCATTCCTTGTGACAAGTTTGACAGTCATGATCTGCCTCATGGCGATTGTGGAAGTCACGTTTCGTGCCATTGAATTGAATGGTTTGCGGCTGTCCTCAATGGCCTCGCGGGCAGTGAGCAGGAAACCTCGAGCCACCAATCAACCGTAGGCCTTAACCGCCCGAGCGCCCTCATAAAGCTGCCGGTCCAATGCCGTCATCTCTTCGATTGCCGCCCGCGTTTCCCCGTCCAGAACCATTGCGGTCGAAGACGAGGCGTTCGAATGCGGCACCTCGATCTCGCCTGCACCTAGGTCCCTGAAGATCTTTCGGATATCGCTGTCGAAACTATCGGCGAATCCGACATAATCGAACAGGGCGAGATTGGCCCGCGCACCCTCAAGCAGGCTGTCTTCGTCTTGATCGATGAAATTGGTAATGTACTTTCCGTCCTTGTCCTGTCCCATGTCGTACGAGACCCAGCCGTGATAAAGCTGCCAGACTTGGTGGTTCCAGATATGCGGTGCAAATTCGGGCTCCTTCGCCCGCGTAACGAAACCCTTCAGATCATGGCTTTTCGCAACTTCCGCAAGCTTGCTTTTATCGGCATCCTGCTTTGACAAGAATGAATAAAGTGACACAATCCGCGAAACTGGGTCGCGTAGAAACGTAAAGGTATACCTGCCTTCCAGAAGCGGCTTGGCGAAGGCGACACCAAAATGGCCGGAAACAAAATCGTAAGCCTCGCAGCCGGCACGCCCGATTGTCAGGAAGTCGCCATGACTACAGACCGCGTCGTTCCCGTACACGGCGCGCGCCATCTCCTGAACCGATGTTCCGGCAGTCTTCTGGATGTGAAGAAAAAGTGCAGGTTGCATTTGGGATCTTCCCTCGTCTTATTGATGGTTAGTGACTCTTGATGTTGTGGCAACCGCTCACACCCGCAAGTTAATTGCGATCTGAGCCGTCTTACACCGAAGGTACCGCCGTGAACCTTGTCACTACCACTGCGGGATGACAAGGCAGGCGAAGCTGGAACCGCGCGTGTCGCGCTGGCCGAATCGTCTGAAATCGTGGCTTAGGTTTCCGCATGCTAAGTCACGACACCTTGAGGCTGCTGGGATCTCCTCAGTGTTAACCAGTTCGGCAACTTCTTGAGGTTCTTCAATACGCAATTTGGTCATCCCTCGTTTGCAGCATAAAAGAGCAAGCGATGGACGGCAGTTTGGTCCGCAAAGGAGACGTTCAAGCAGGTCGCCGCGAATGTCCATAACGCAGGACTTAAACCTGGTATTTCCTAATATCCGCTTTGGCGCCTCGTACATCCGTTGGCAGGCGGCAACATGCGCCATTCCAGAGTAATAGTTAGTGACTAATCCAAATTTCACCATTCGGTGAAGTGCAAACAACTACCGTTACACCCTGATGGAGTTCTCGAAGACTTGTGAGCAGCTCACTCCAGGGCTCATTGCTGATTTTACCGACAATCCGCAGACTACGGCGAGACTAAGGTTGGCCTGTTAGTGGGGCCGACAACAACTGGTTTCAACTAAGTATCTAATATGTATTAAATTTATTCAATTCTTTGGTGCGGGTGGAGGGACTTGAACCCCCACGCCTTGCGGCGCCAGAACCTAAATTTCACGCGGATCTTTAAAAATCAGGGGCTTAGCTGGGAAATTTCCCAAGACATAGCGTGAACAAAACCAGAAACTGGGAAACAGGAGTAAACAGGATGGAAGCATTGCCAGTAGATAGAATTTCAAAGCCCGCAGAAGAGTTTGACGCTGCCGTTGAAAGGTTCGAGGCAGCGCTATTGGAGTCCAGTGCATATATGCCAGCTATGGCAACTAGATTACGGCTCATCGCGGATGAATTGGCTGACCGCTACCCAGACCCTTCTAACGGTGGCGAAGACCGACCGTCTTGGTAGTTAGCCGTCCACCCCCTCTGACTGCCGATAAGGGTTCACATCCTTGTAAAACGACAGGCTGGGCTTGAACTGGTCTGACCTTCCCCCTGCCCCGCATTTTGAACACTTCACTGGATACCGGCGTGCTTTCTTGTGCGCCTCAATAGCGCGTGGATCACGGGTTAATCCTGTGTGGTCGCAAAACGGACATGTGAGATAGACGACGTGCATCGCACAGATATGAGGCAGGCAAGCCGAGGCGGCAAGCCTCCATACTGTAAGTCTTTTTCACTGGTTTTCTGACAACACTGATATGAAGCCCTCTTCAATTTCTGAGAACCAATGGTCACGTTCTTCGTCGTACTGATAGATCTTCATATTTCTTGTAGTTACGGCGTCCTTATTGATATCCAGAGCCGCGTGGTCGATCCATTCCAAGATAAGTGAATCCGTGTGTTTCGAATGGAATTCGCGCCACTCTTTAACGGCCTCCCTAGCTCCCTCAGGAAAAGCGCGCGCAACCGCCTCTGGTAACATTAGTACAGCGAAACGCATCGTAAGCCTCCTGATCGTTGTCCAACGTGACACTAGACTACTCTAAGAATGGCCTAACGAGAATTCCTCGTAAAGAAGCGCTCCGACTCCGTCTTCGGGTGTGCGACTTATCCGAGTAAAGTATGCTTTTCCGGGATAGTCCTTTGGGAGACCTAGTTTCAGCGGCCCTGTAATCGCAAGGTCAAGTTTTTCCTTTGGGGTTAGTTTTTCTTGAGCAGAAGCTACTGCAAAAAGCATGCTTTTCTTGAACATAACAGCGGGTATGTCCGAATAGTGGATTTTAGCATGGTGAGGCATGTGAAGTTTCTGACCGGGAAGACGGTAGGAGAACTCCACGACAGTTTTCATATCTGGAGCTGGAGCTTCTATCCACTTTATTTCGGAGAGTTTTCGTGGCGACTCTTCAACTATCGGAGGAAGGGGATTGTTTAGCTTACGGAAAAAGAACCTGAAAGCTATGAATCTGTCTTGTATTAATCTTGGAGGGCTCAGATTAGTCCTTTCACCCGAGGGATCGCGAAAATGGCACTGTCCAGAGACGTGAAAAGAAATGTGAAAATCGTTCCCAAGTTCCTTATGGGGCATTAGCATCACATCACCTTTTTTTCTGCTGACCACCACGCGCCAAATCGGGGTCAACGGCTTTTTTGGCGAGCCGAAGCAAAAACGATAGGTCTTGTTTTTTGCCATTTCAATCTAACCCCTGTGCCCACTGGCACGTATTTCCTCCATCAGCTCGCACAACTTTAGGCGCTCGATCAAAGCGACCTGTCTTTCAAGATTTGCCAATGCTAACGGATTCATGGTCGCTCCTTATTGTTGAGTTTCCGGCAGTGGTGCTTCCCGAGAAACTTGATGCTCCATTGGAGGGCACCATCCAATCGCAGACCATCGAAGATCACATCCCCAGGACCACACTTGCACCGCCACGCCAATAACCGCAGCCCCTACGGCGAGAATGCCGAAGAAGCGTTCAACGCCTGCCAGCCGTTGAATTTGCTGGGTCACTACCCTCCGTCCGCGCCAGTACAGGTTTCCGTCGTCGTCCAGCCCGATCGAGTCTAGATCGTCCATGGTAATGCTGCGAACGCCTTCCGGCCAATTCGATCGGTTGGGTAAGCTTCGATTTTCTACCACCAGCCAGCTCCCTTCTTACCTACAGGCAAAGAAACAAGTGTATCGTTGTGCCGTTGTCGTAGTCCGGTCTCGAACTTGCGTATTCCGGCACCTTTCCAGCTGTCCCACAGATGCGAGCTGCCTCACTTCGTATTTCTGGCAGACTAGCATCTGGTTCATCAAAAAGGGTCGACTGTTGGATTTCAACGCTGTCACCATTGAAGCCAATGACCATTGGAGCCGGTTCCGCGCAACCGATCAAACCAACCGTAAGCAACCAAGGCAATGCGTGCCGTAGTCTAAATTTCATGCAAAGACTCCCATTTGTTATCTGCAACTTAGAGAAAATAGATCGTGCTCATGAACAGTCTTAAGTTCAGCACTGCAGTCCAGCCCGATCAAATTCAAGGCTCCTGCCAAAACCGACATGATTAAAAATTCTATGATACCCAAGATGAGCGCCGGAAGCCCAACGGCAGCCAAGCAAATGATATAGACACTTGATCGAATAACAAAATTGAAGAAGTCGTACATTGTCCATGGGTCGTCGATAACTTCGAAACTTTCTGCCTTTCGGTAAAATAGCCACTCACCAAAATCAAAAACCGACCACAGTAAAAATGACAGTATCCCGGGCCCAAAAACCAGCAACACCGCAATCGAGCCTGCCCACAATAAGCGATTCAATCATTTCTCCTATTTGTCGTCTAAAATATCAAAGAAGAGCCACAGCACGACCATAGAGCCGAACGGTGACCAGAAAACCGATACGATCCACCACGGCCAAGGGCTGTGGCCCCGATCCTTGGCCATCTCTCCAACTGCCCAAAAAATCAGACAGAACAGCAAAACACCAATCAACAAAAGGATCAGCGGCAGACCAACTTCCATACCAATCCTCCTTATTGTGGACTTCCATTTGCTAGCCACCACTGCAAAGCAGCGCCAATAACAGCCCCTATGACAACGCCAGCTATACCTATAATGCCGGATCGGGTCGTTGTCGCTTTCGCAAGATTTTCGGTGGCGACCGTGGCTCGGCGATCTAGCTCAAATTGGGCCAGCGCCATTTTCCTTCGAGTGTCTGGAAGCGCCTTAACTACGGTGTCTCGCTTTACCGTTAACAAATGCAACTCGTAGTCTGGAACGCTTCGCATCTTTGTCAGAGCTTCACTGACGCTTTGCGGCTGATCAAAATCGGTTTCTTGAAAAATCTGTTCTACGCTAGGCACACCAAAACTCCTTTTTGTGTACTTTCTCTACCGCACTTTCGTTCCGCACAAACCGCACTCAACTGACGTCGTGCCAAGGTTCATCATCTCGCCGGAAACGCTGAAACAACCCTCGATTTCATCGACTGAAAAATCCAGACGCTTCATGAACGGATAGTCGTTTTCTGATACGCTCAGTGCCCCCTTTTGACCGCAATTGTTGCACTCTAGAGCAACCGTGTATCTATCTCTTGCTGCCACAACTCCACTCCTTATTGTGAACTTTGAAGTTGCTCGATCTGAAGGCGCAACTTCCTAATCTCAAGTTTGTGGCGTTCTCTTTCTCGCTTGCTTTTTCCTAAACTGACTAGAATTGTCACGATCAGTCCAATACCAGAAACGAACATCCCTAGGATGATTAGAGCAATCTCAGAAAACTGTTCGAACCTTTCGACGTCCTCTAGCGTCATTGAATCCAAAATTTTGTCACCAATTAAATCACCAATAATGTCTCCGGCACCCCATCCGGGGGGCCAAACGTACGACAGTCCCCAGGAACCAATAACCAAAAACAAAACTGAAAACAGAACAACCGCCATCTTCTCTTTGGGCATGCCCCGGACCTCGCTCTTATCTGTCGTCTACAATCTGATTGATCCTGTCTTGATACCACCGAGGATTATCTGCGCACGCCGCCCAATGGCGTGACGTGTGGTCCACGTGATTCAACGGACTCTCTTGCTGTCACTGCATGGGATTTCAAGAAGCCCATGGGCGTCGTATTAGAATATCCCTTTTCCCCTTCGAACCAATCACACACGAATGCGGAAATGACCTTTGCCTCGGATGTCGTGTATCCCGTGACAGGTTTTTCAACGTCGATACCCATCTGAGTGAGTGCCTCTAAAGTGATATCCAAATCTGATGCGTCGCGGCCTAGTTTACGCTTCGCGGCATTAATTGCATCGGTTCGGTTCACGCAACTTCTCCCCATTGTGAACTCTTTTATCGCAATCAAAAATTCAGGAGTCAGATCGAGTTGCGAAGTTGAAGCATGCCGCTTCACATCGGCAGAAACCGTCAGTTACACTGTCATCTAGGATAGTTTCTAATGTCCAATGTACTTCATCTTCTGTAGAAACAGAGCAGGTACAAGCCTGAGTATGGTGCACGGTACCAGCGGTAGCTAGTGTGCAAATTTGCCACTCACCTTCCAGTGCGACTTCATTTGATTGGTTTGTTCGTTCCTGAGGAAAGAACTTGAAGCTAGGCAAGCTATCGTCAATCTGTTGCTGCACGTCTTCAGTTGTGATTGGAGGGCTGACTAAACGATCTGCCACCACCACCAGTACTGATGCAATTGCACCAATGACGGCCACAAAAATCGATCCCCGCACTCCGATGCGCGCTGCCGTAATTGAGGGATGCTGTTCTGAATTGTCGTGAGATTTGTTCAATTTACTTCTCCCAAAGTCCTAAAGCCAATCCTCACATAATACCTCAATTTCTGTAGATTTTCCTATTTTCTTATCCGTCAGGCACACGCCTTCACCGGCCTCCTATTTGTTGACTGTGTAGTAGGGGACGTCCCGATACCAGAAGCCTAGATAACACCAGCGACGCGCGACTTTGCGGGCGGCCTCGAAGGTCATCCCATCAAGATCGTCTGGGTACAGTTCCGGGATCACCAAACGTCCTGCTCCTTATTGTGAACTACCGAAGAACCAATACAAAGCAAGCGCCATGAAAGTCAGAATAATAGCACTGAGCCAAAATGGTGGCGTTGGTTGTGTCGACCGTTGGTTTTTTGATTTATTGTAGATCTCTCTAAGTTTGAGGATTTTTTTACAGTCTGAAACTGGTAGCGTTGAAACTGCAGGATCATCTAGATTTTCAAAAACATATTCACCCGCAAGTGAGAAAAGCGCACGAGCCCCGCCCGACAGAGAGTCGAAAATTTCCTGACCCTCCGGCGGCAATGAGTTGCGAACGTCGTGTCCCAACTTTCAGTTGCTCCTTTAGTTTTTTTGAAAGAACCAGCGCAGCAGCATAGCCCACAAACACCCAACCAAACCCATTGCTGGCAACCTGTACGCTTCAGGGACAGCTGAACCAAAAAACGCGATGAATGTTAGCGCGAGCAGGCTAACAAACGCGGCCACCCAAAAAATGTAAAGTAAATTAAACACTTAAGTTTCTCCTTTTTGTGATCTACAAATTACGTTCAACGAACGCCCGCTCGACAGAAACCGCTAATTGATCCAACGATGACGCGAACAACTCCACAGATGCGTTTAGAGAATGTTCTAAGCGAACCTTCTCTCCCCCGATCATTGCAATGAAACCCGTTGTGACAGTGAGCAGCTGTCCATTCACTATCAAGGGTTTGTCATTAACCGTGATGAATGTTGCCTTCGGTTTTTGTATATCCCCTGCCTTCAGCCCAGGTTCAGCGTGCACGTTGGTAACTTCAGCGTGCTTTTGAGCTAAAGCGACGCAATAGATCGGGTGAAAATCAGGACATAGCCGAATGATCTCATCTCTCGTGGCTTCAATGTGCCTTCTGTTCACTTTTGTATCGGGCCGGAGATCATTCGCGATGTAGTCAACCATGTGATACGTCGTCGTCAAAGCTGCATAAAAATTGGCAATAGAATTGTTTTCTGTGAAAGCTGAATGCAGAGGCGTTACCACATTCAGAAAATAGTCCTGTGCGTTCATTCGTTTTCCTCGCTAAATGCGCTTTTTTGTCGTCTACGTTTCTGGCAGTCAATCACCCTGACTTTCCTTCGGCGTACGCGCACCTGGTCCGGTCGCCTTTATAACCTGATCGCGCACCCAATGGTCTGGCACATCTGCACCTACTATCTCGCGCACCCGATCAACCACGGCGCTGCGCTTCATTTCTGGTGTATGCCATAGTGATACTATGGTTTCGACCTGTTGAGCGGTCGGAACCGGCCAGACAGGCTTAGCGCCCCGGCCTTCCCTCTTTTCCACCTTGACGCCAACTGGCTCAAGCTTGCGCAGATCTCGAATGCTTTCGTCGGTTGGGCAAGTTCTCGGCTCATGGCCGGGCTCTTCGAAGGTCACGCCCCGGGTCGCAATGGCTTTCATGGGCACAACTGGCAACCTGAACGTTTGCCAGGCGGAGCTCGTATTTATCAATGAGTCAACGACACGTACGCTAGTTACTAAAGTATCAATCCGACCGGCAGTGAGCGGCGTACACATATTACCCCGAATACTTTACCCGCGCTTGCTCCTATCCCTCAGCAGTGCGGGTTTTTTCTTGACTGCGGCGCTACGACACGGTGCCGCTACAGGCCACAACGCTAGATCTCTCACACTACCACCCTTCGGGGGGCCCGCGTTGCTCTTGTCCCCTCTAGCTTGCTTGCAGCGCGGGTCTATCAGTGGTGTGGAACATACTCGAAAAACGGCTTGCTTAGAAAGCGAACCAACCAGTTTGGCGTTGCCCAGTTTTCGCTACCTATTCGACATTTATGGCGAATTGACCGAAACTCAAAAGGACTTGGCAGGTTTCGACACGACAGGCACGTCGAAATGCTGTACCCGAACCATCCACGAAACTGGGATCTCAGAATTGAACTGGTTGAACCAACCGATCGTCGTACTCGGTGTGCTTGCCGTGGTCGTCCTTGCAATGTCAATTGTAGGGTCAGGCCTAAGTTACGCCAAACGAAAGAGAGCCGATAAAATCCAAGAAACCACAAGGGGCACGAACGTTGTTTCAATTCGTCCTCAGAAGGCCAAACGAAACATGTGGATACCTCGCTTTCGAAAACCATATCTCGTTTTCTTAGCGATCATGGCATTGCTTATAGGAAGCGTGCTTTTCTCTCCTGCACGATATGCTGAAACTGTCGAATTCAATTCCGGCAACGTTCGCGTGGTAGATGCAGACACTTTGGCTATTGGTAGTACTTTAATCCGACTAAAAGGAATTGCGGCTCCTGAGCGTGGTCACCCAACATTTGCTAATGCGAAAGACTATGTTGGGCGCTTACTTCGAGCTTCGGAGCGCACGGTGTGTGATCTGACCCACGAACGGTCTTTCGGTAGACGTGTTGGGCGCTGCTATTTTGTTGATGAAAGCGGAAACCGTATTGATGTCCAAAGAGAAGTAGTTGCCGAGGGATTTGCGCGCCCCTGTATGCGCTTTGGCGGATGGAGGTACTATTTTGTTGCTTGGCGCAACCATCATGGGCCGCTACCAATGCCCAGCTATTGTTTAGGTTTTTCAATTCACTAGCGTTTCTTGTGAACGATCACTTCGTATGTCGGAGTATCTGATAAAAGGACACCGGGGCACGCATCGCGCATCACTGACAGAGCGGGGGATCGGGATGCAAAAAATACCATCGAGGCAAGCGATCAGTGTAACTGAATGTCGCTGTGGACGAAGCGAGTCCGATTCGCCACCGCGAAGTGTCGAAACAATGAAAATTTCAACAGGCAAGAGACATTTTCGAAGAAATTCGTAACTCTTTGAATAATAAAAACTAAAAAATTCACAGAATTTTTTGGGCGGATAATCGCCAATTCTCGCGGGGCCAAAATCGAGTGATCGGCGGATTATTGACTATTATCTGTTTGGGTTAGGTCCGGAAGTTGCTGTTTCAACCGCTATTCCGCATTCAAGATGTAAGTCCCGGGACGGATCGAATTGGAACCTCACCAACCCGGGACATGGAAATACTTAGTCTTAACAACAACTAAGAAAGCGAGAGCAGTATGCCAGATGATATCAAGCGCGCCCGCGCTGTAGAGAATGTCGCAAAAAGGCGCATAGACATCAACCAAGTACTTTTGATGAGCTATTTGCGGGTGACAATTGGCGATAAATCAATCGTGGTTAATGGCCTGGGCGTAGTAGCGCTAGTCGCAATCGCGGCAATCGCAGCGTTCGTTGTGATCCGCACTGGAATTCTCTCCGGAACCTAAAGTGGGCGAAACGTCGCCCGACCAAACAGGCCGGGCGACGTTTGCTCTGATTTGGGGATTCACAAAAGCGGCCTCGAAAAATGATGCAACAATATGGACCCTAAAAACAAAAAAGCCCGACCACATGGGCCGGGCAGTTCAATACCGAAGGATTAGGGGTTAAACCAGAGCTGTCCTCCTTAGAACAGAACAAGGCCAGAACGTGAATCTGGGAAACAAAGTGGGAAACTGAGATATGCTCAAAGGAGAAGAGGTTTACCGTAGATTGATTTTATCGTTTAAAACCAATATGGTGCGGGTGGAGGGACTTGAACCCCCACGCCTTGCGGCGCCAGAACCTAAATCTGGTGCGTCTACCAATTTCGCCACACCCGCAACCAAGCGCCGTAGCGCCAGACTGGGGCGCTGATAACAAAGCTTGCGTCCGAGTGCGAGAGGTAAATTGGGCTAAATGTGAACTTTGTTGCCTAGATTGTACCATGCCTGTCGCTCTGACTTGGAGCACAAGTAAACAAGGTCGATTTGAAACCCCACAAAGCGACATGAACTAAGTTCACGGAAATTTCTGGTCGCCTTGAGCCGTTTCTTCCATGCTTATTCTTCGCGGGATCCATTCGAAAGCCGCAGTTTTTCGCCATCCTCGCTGACGCGTTTACGTTGAGCGATCAAAGAGAGTGTTTCCTACTTTGGTTTCAGCGGTGAGGCGCAATTCATTCTTGCGAGGCTGACAAATAACTCTCAACACAGTTCCTGAACAGCATTCCATCCAAATTAATGTATACTAGTCAATGATTTAGCAATCTACGCACCACACAACATACTCAAAGGCTCTACATAGTTGCCGACAGCAGGCACGGTAAGAGAAGAAAATTGCTATGCTCGTATGGGTTGAGGTATTCTTTTGCGAGGCTCGCCATGAAGCCGCCACATTTCAACCGCCAAAAAATCTTATTCGCGTCAAAATAAGACCGCCTTGAAGGGTCTTTTTGGTTGAAAGGAGTTAATGAGTCTTTTTCGCCACTTTGGCATCGGTACGAGTTTTCTGCTCAACTCCAGTACAAGGTTTTCTGCTGTGACCGATCTAAACCCTACCGTTGCCGCCGAGCAAGACGCTGTCTTCTTTGCTCGCGAGAGCTTTCTTGGCGAGCTCAAGACACTGAACCGAGATCATCCCAATACTGGCTTTGGCATTTCGCTGCGCACCCACTCGGGTGAACATTATCTTTTGGCGAATGCCAGAATGCCATTACCTGTCGCGAAGTCACATGGGTTTCCCACTGGACGTCGTGTCGCGTGCCTTGAGAACGGTGACCGGTTCAGCTCGATCGAAGTCTTGGCGGATTCCAAAGCTTACGAAACCATTTCCCCGCGTGCCGAGGCCGAGATTCTGGGCAATGCCCTGGATTTGATCGCGCGCATCGACACTCTGACAAGCATCCCTGCGGGGCGCGTGTCGCATGAACCCCAGATTGCTGCTACGGGAACCGGAGGTTAAGCATGGCGCGCAACGATCACCTTTTGTCTGTCGGCAACGAAGCACTGGCACCGATGACCTCTGCCATGACGTCGCTGACGGCGCAGATCGATCAACTGACTGAGGTGGCTGATGCGCGCTCCTCGGCACGTCTGGCGACCCTCAAGACGCGGATGGAAAATTTCACCGCCAGCATCACAATGGTGGGACAGGTCAAAGCAGGCAAGTCATCCATCGTGAATATTCTGGCCGGGCGCCCTGCCCTGCTGCCGTCGGACGTCAACCCGTGGACATCTGTGGTCACGACCCTGAACATCAACACACGCCCGCCGGGCGACACCAAAGCCAAGTTCACATTCTTTGAGCAGGAGGAATGGGACAACCTGATGGTCGGCGGCGGTCGTTTAGGCGAACTGGCGAACCGGGCTGGCGCAGATGACGAAATGGATGACATCCGCCGTCAGATTGGCGAGATGAAAGCCAAATCAGAAGAACGCCTTGGCAAGCATTTTGACCTGATCCTGGGTCAGAGCCATCAGTACGATCACTTCGACGAAGAACTGATCCAACGCTATGTGTGCCTGGGCGACGAAGATGATCCGGATATTGATCCGAAAACCGGTCGATTTGCCGACGTCACAAAATCGGCTGAGCTTTACATGGATATTCCGCAATATCCCATCGCGCTGAAGCTGTGTGACACACCGGGTGTCAACGATACATTCATGGTGCGCGAACAGATTACGCTGCGCAGTCTGCGCGGGTCTGAGGTTTGTGTAGTCGTCCTGGCTGCAAGCCAGGCGCTGACCACAATGGATATGGCTCTGATGCGCATTATTGCGCAGTTCGAAAATCGACAGATTGTTCTGTTCGTCAACCGGATTGACGAGCTTTCTGATCCCGTCAACCAAGTTCCAGAAATCCGCGATCGCATTCAGGATACACTGAAGCAAAACAATATCGACACCAATACAAGCGTCGTGTTTGGCAGTGCTTTGTGGGCCGAGGCAGCCTTGACCGGAAACCCGGACATTCTGACCGAAGAGTCGCGCGAAGCCCTGAACACATTCTATTTGGCCGCAGGTTTCGGTGATCAAGCTGCATCGTTGGACAAGATTTGGGCCCTGTCCGGCCTGCCCGATCTGCTTTTGGCTATCAATGAGCGTATAGCCGAAGGCGCAGGAACACGGCTGATGGACCGCGTGCGTCACCGTGCACGCAATATCGCAAGCCAAATCCGAGCCACAGCAGTGGCGAAAAACCTGTCCGAAGGTGAAGGTGTTACCAGAGACCTGGACGGCGTGTCACCAGAAGACGCAATCAACACCGTGTCGGCGGAATATGAAAAGAAAGCGGCAGAACTGACAAATGCCCTGCGCGACAAAGTGCTGGAACGTTTGAACTCGGCTGAATCCAGCTTTGTCAAACGCGCAACAGACTCTTTGATCGCCCATCTTGAGAAAAACGGCGAACAAGGTACGTGGCAATACGACCCTGCGGGATTGCGGACGCTGCAAAAGGCAGCCTATTTCAGCTTTGCCCGCGCGATGCGCAAAGACGCCGGGGCGCTATATGCCACCGCAGCTGCGGATGTCGAAGCGTTGTATCACAAGATTCTGGGCAATCATCTGGGTGAATTCAGCATCGAAGCACCCATCGTACCCCGTGTTCCACCTCCGCTGGGCATTGGCCGGACCATCGCGCTGGACTTGCAAAGCACCTGGTGGCGTCGATGGTGGCAAAGACGCAAAGGGTTCGAGGCTTATGCTGCAGACTACACACGTCTGATCGCGTCCGAAGCCAACTCAATCACCAAGGACATTGAAGAAAACCAGATTGCCGCGGTGCTTGAAAACGTCCGCGCGACTCTGACGGACTTCATGCGCGAGCAGAAAGAAACACTGCTGAGCATTTCGGCATCGGCTGACAAAAATGCAGGCCAAACTGCAGCGGCGATGGCGGGTTTGCAGCCTCAGAAATCCAAAGATGAGATTCTGGGTGACATCCTAAAAGATCTAAGCAACGAAGCGGCATAAGTAGAAAAATGGCAAAAGATTCACAAACACGCTTTGTTTCGCCGAAGGCATGGGAACGTATCGAGCATTGGTCCCGCCGCAAGCCGGTTTTTGCCCTGATGGGCGAATTCAGCGCCGGCAAGTCCACGTTGATGAACTTTCTGCTGCGAACGCAGACCTTGCCGACGCAGGTCACCGCGACCCAATTGCCGCCGGTCTGGTTTAGCTGGGGCAATCGCGCTCCTTACGTCAAACGTCACGATGGAAGCATTGAAGTCATTGAGCTGGACGACCTTGAGAGCGTTGGCGTCAACGATGCACAATTCATACGTGTGTTTCTTGAAGCCGACATTCTTGAGGCGGTCGACCTTATCGACACCCCCGGTATCTCGGATCCAAAAATCTCAACTGATGTTTGGCAACGCGCCGTTGGCCAGGCAAATGGCGTCTTGTGGTGCACCCATGCGACCCAAGCCTGGCGCGAGACCGAGCGAGCGACTTGGGTTTCCTTGCCCGAACGCCTACAGCACAACTCGCTGCTTTTGATCACACGGGCGGATGCGCTGAACATCAAAGACCGTCAAAAAGTTCTGCGCCGCGTGAACCGTGAAGCGGGCCACTTGTTCAATCGGTCCATTCTGTTTTCTGCTCGCGATGCGATCGTCGCCCGCGACAAAACCGGTGACGCCGAAATGTGGTCGCGTAGCGGCGGCGGAAAGATGATCGACAGCTTCCTTGAGATCACAGAGCAGATCATGGAAAACCGCGCCGACCAACTGGCCCGGTATCAGATCGACAAGAGTCAACCGGATGCGCCGAAAGTGCAACCCGTGCGGCCAGCGCGGAAATCGGACGGAGAGGTACAGTCAGAAGCCGCACCGTTGCGGTTGGTCAACCCAGTGGACTCGGTAGCTCAGTCAGAACAGGATGATGCTGCGGTCGTCACAAGCTTTCCCGTTCGCCCCGCCAGAGTGGAACGACGCACGGACGAAGCCGAACGCGTGCGTATCAACGCGGAAGAGGCCGAGCGTTTGCGGGCCGAAATGGTCTCGGAACCCGAGCCGCCGACGCTGGAAGAACCAGATACAAGCGATGATCTACGTGCCTTTTTTAAGGACACATCGAATGATCCGCTGGAACTGACCAGTGTAGCCGGGTTGGATGACACCGTCGATGAATTCGACTTGTCGGGCGGTACCGATTTCGACGATGAAACTGACAATCTTCTTGACGAGAGCACCGACATCGAAGACGTCAGCGCTGCGGCTGACGAGGAAGATAAATCTGAGAATGTTCTGGCTTCGTTGAACACAACCTTGCAACACGAAACGTTGGATGAGGACGCTGCGGTGGATCACATCCGAGACGTCGAAGAACCTGAAGATCGTGGGATTGAAGTCTCGGTTTCGTCTATTGCTGCTTTGATGGCAGCCCAACCCGGAAACAATGCCGACGATTATGAACCGGAGCCCGAAACCAGCGGGCTGATTGAAGCTGCCTTGCCGGATCAGGTGGACGCGAATATTGCAGTGCTTGGGGAATTGCCAGAGGTCGCGGTTGGCTCACCCCTGAGCGCATCGGACATGTGGCGTGAGATTGCGAACAGCGCGGATCTGCCCAAGGATGCAGATGGGCTCAGAAACGTGTTCCAAGCGTTTTTGGCAGAGTTCGACCAAATCGCGATCGAACACAGCGAAAAGCAGACAAAGGACGCATTGCAACCCATTCCAAAAGCCAAAGAGAACAGCGCAGCAGAGTGGCACGTATTGTAATGGAAGCCGAATCGATTTAACAGAAACACTTTAATAAAAACAAGGACTTAAATGTCTATTCGGGACGCCTTGAGCACAGCGATCGAAACAATACCCGACTGCATCGCAGCCGGGTATATCGATATGGAAACCGGGATGTTGCTGGGCAGTTGCGTTTCGGAGCCAGACAGCACGGAATCTCTGGATACGTTGGCAATCGCTGTGGCCAACCTGTTTCAAGGACGCGGTGTGGCTGCGTTCGAGGCGCTTTTGCGTCAGGCCGGGGTCGAAGAGTCGGAAAACGCAGGGTTTGGGGAAATCGCAGTGTTTTCAAAAGATCGCCTTAATATTTTCCTGCGGACCAAGGAATATCCTGATCACGTGGTCTGCTATATCTGCCGCAACAGCGCAAATGTCGGGTTGGCGCTTACAAAATCACATCTCAGTCTGGGGCCGGTCGCGGCCGCAGTTTGAACGGGACCAGAGGGGGTCACGGTATGATGGACACTGACATTCTGGACATGCTTGAAGACATCGGGCGGTCCTCGGTTGCGCGGCTGTCACCAGCGGTAACGATCGCGGGCGAGTCCGCTGCAGCGAGGCGTAGCGCTGTTTTGCACGCTATTCGTGGTACTGTTCTACCTCGTCGGCTGGAATTCACGGCTTCTAATGGTGCGTGTCTGGCCATCGAGGTGAACAGTTCACGTGTCACAGATGTTTTCCAGGTGCCGTCTGGACCGAAGCCTGACTTCGAAACCGAAGGGCGCGGTGAGTTGGTCGAAAAACTGGCTCAACTTGTGTCTGACATCGCGAACGCCCCTGCCCCGCTTGAAATGATGTCCGGCAAACCGGATTCAGATCTTGAGGCAGACGACGTTGGCTTGACCTACAGTGAAATCGAAGGGGCCTGCGCTGCCATCGAACTGTCTGCTGAACCGATTGTTTCGGTGGTGCCGGATGTGGAGATGCTCACGGAGGACGAGCCTCTGCCAGCTCAGATGGAAGATACAGAAACACTTCTGGCACAAAAGTTTTTTGACGGTGCCAGGCGTTTTGCATCTGGCCGTGTTTTGATCGACAGTGTGGAAAAAACCGCCCTGTCCTGTGCGGACTCTTGTCAGCCTTCCGAAGATATGCATCCCGACCAGAACGTTGTAGCTTGTTTTGCTGCGGATCTTGCAGGCTGGGATAACGACACTCGGGACGAGTTTGACGGCCCCCACCTTATCGTCATGCGCCCATCTGGAGGTAAGGGTGCTGGAATTGCAGCGCTCAGCGACACCGGGCAAATCGCCGTTGCCATCCACGACGCGCGCAAACTGGGGGCGGTCGTCAGTCTGTGGACGTCTTTGCAGGGGGACAAGGAATGACTTCCCTCCGAGCATTCAAATTTTCGATTAATTCAATCCGATTTTGTGTGACCAAGGTAGTGAGTAATGAGTGAAACACATCGCCGCGAGCTTATCCGCATCGCAGAAGACATGAACGAAACCAGCAATGATGAAACGCGTCATTTCATTTCGCGTATCATCGGAGATCTGGGAAGTCTGAAGCCGTCAATCGCCTTTGTCGGTCAGATCAAGGCTGGTAAATCCCGTCTGATCAACGGGTTCACGGGGCAGGCAGAGTACCTGCCATCGGACGTCAATCCATGGACCACCGTGATCACCGATATGCATTTCGGGCATCCATCCGGTCGCACCGATGGGGCTGAATTTCATTTCTTCGACAACCACCAATGGCAATCCCTGATCGCCGAAGGTGAAGAACTGCGTAACATGTTCCCCGATGACGAGGACAGCTATAAGCGCGAGATGATCGAAGAACAGGTCGAAGCCATGAAGACCCGGGCGCGCCTGCGTCTGGGTGACAGCTATGAGCAGTTGTTGGGGCAACACCACGATCTGGATGAACTGAACTCAGACGACCTGGCGCGTTACGTCTGCGCGGGCGATGATCCTGCTGAGGATGGCAGCGTTGACCCAGGCAGTGATCGGGGACTTTACAGTGACATCACCCGGAAGGCCGAAGTCTATTTTGACATCGGGCATTTCCCGTTTCCCTTATCTGTAACGGATACTCCGGGGGTCAATGACCCCCTGCTGATCCGTGAAGAGATTTCGCGCCAATACCTCAAGGAATCTGATTTCTTTGTGGTGGTTCTGTCCGCACATCAGGCTTTGTCGCGCGCAGACCTGAAACTATTCCGTCTTATGCAGGCTTTGGAGCTTGGCCAGATTGTTGTGTTCATCAACCGAGTTGATGAACTGGGCGACGGCCCCGAGGATGCGGCCAAGGTCCGTTTTGATGTTCTGGACGGGTTGGAAAAAGCGCTCGGCAATTCTGATATCGATGTGCTGATGGGCAGTGCTCAATGGGCGCACTATGCTTTGACCGGCGATGAGACCGGTGTGAACCATGATCATGTTCTGGCGTGGCTGCGGGCGCATCCGGAACAGATGAAACAATACCTAAACGGCGTGGCCGAAATTAAACAAGGCCCAGGTCCGATCAGTCGAGAGGCTGTATTGCGCTTTGCAGCAATGATCGCCTCTGGTCTGCCTGATCTGCGCCGGCACGTCACCAAAGCCCTCACTGACGGGCCAATTGACGAACAGCTTCGTATGGCATGGCAACACCTTGACAGTTTCGCAAGGGGCGAGCTTGAGCGATCACAGGTTCATTTGCGTGCGTTGAAGGACGAAAACAGCTCGGGTACGCGCAACACTGAAGACAGTGACAAGACGCTTGGCGAATTGCGCAAGTTGGTTGCCGATAAGACCCAGGACATCACGCGTGACATGGATGATGTCCTGTCCAATCTGCGTGGTGTGATGGATGACACGGTTGCTGAATCCGTCTCGGCCGTGGTGCGTGGACCAAATGGTCAATCACCTCTGCTGGCCAAGGGGGGTGCAACTGAGCTGAACTTTACCCCGTTGCGCGAACACATGCGGGAACTGGTGCAAGGTGCATCGCAAGTGGTCCGCCAGCGTATGCTAAGCGAACTCTATGCGATCGACATGCAATGCAACGCTGCTTTACGCGCATTGCCGGGTTGGCAAGAGCCCGTCGACAATCGCATGAACACCAGCGCAGTTCGCTGGTTCAGGCCAGACACCACTGCCCTCACCCGTGGAATTACGGTTGAATTGCGTGTAAACTGGTTGTCGCGCCTGATCTCGCGCAACAGTGTCGTTACGCGGGCCGAACGAATGATTGTGCAAGAGTTCGAACTGATCGGAGACGATTTGATCGACACCACACGAGACAACTTGCTGGAACGGCTGAACACAGTTTTGGATCACTATGTCGCGCTGTTGGCGGGCCATTTTGAACACCGTTCTGGTGCCGGTGAATTGAATGCTCAGGCCGAAGCACAAGCTGCATTCGACAGAGCACGCCGAATTGCTTCGGATCTGGAGAGCGTCTTTGGAGCTGGCAATGCGGACGAACGACAAGCAGAGGCTGCGGAATGATTGAATTTCCCGGAACCGAACAGGAAGTGCACCAGCTGGAGCGCTTTCTGACCGCGACTGAAAAACTGTCGTCGGACGAGACTTTGGAGGATATGCGCGCAAGGGCTCTGGCCCACGCTGAACGGCTGTCCAACGCGGTCAATATCGGGTTTGCCGGGGAATTTGGTGCGGGCAAGTCGAGCCTCGCAAACATGCTGGCCGGTGCAGATATTCTGCCCACCGGTCCGCAACATCTGAAACTGCCGCTGGTGATTGTAGCTTACGCCGAAACGCCTGAAACAACTGTAGGCTGGTGGAACAAAGAGCCGAAGACATATTCCGGTATCGCCCTTGAAAAAGCGGCGGCGGACGAGCCTGATTTCATCTCGGTGGGGATCAATACGCCTGCGCTTAAGGAAATTTCCCTGTTTGATCTTCCTGGTTCGGGTGCTTTGGATGACACCTATAAGAATACGCTGGATCTGCTGAAATTTGTCGACTGCGCCATCTGGTGCACAAACGGTACAAACGCGTGGCGAGAGACCGAGCGCCACTTGTGGTCGAAAGTGCCACCTGAACTACGCTCGAATAGCCTGCTTGCTGTGACGCACGCAGACTTGCCGCCGGTACAGGGATCACTGGACCGCGTTTTGGCTCGACTTAACAAGGAAAAGGAAGGGATGTTCCGCGAGGTCGTTCCGATTGGCACTCCGGTGGCGGTGAAGGCAATGGCCCAAGAGCCGGAACCCGACTTCGCTCTATGGGAGACGTGCGGTGGACAGAATCTTGCCGAACAAGTTCTGGACGTAGCTTCGAACCGGCGTCGCAGCGACCTGGAGGCCGCTCGGAAAGACTTGCAGGATGAATTCCTGCCGTATCTTCAAGAGCTACAGGGACCCGAACCGGAACCGGCTCTTTCGGACAATGCAACAATGCAATCCGCGTTAGGCTCCGCCCTGCCCCCCTTGAACAACCCCATTCTTGAAGACTGGCTAGCTGCGATTGCAAGCATTTACGAAGATCTGCGCGAGTCCTCGGATATTGACCCTGCCGCCTTCTTGCAAAGCTGTCAGGAGATTGTCGAAGACTTTGCGGAGCGGCTGGAGCAAGGGGGCGAAATTGACCCGGATGCGGATTGGATTCCTGCTGAGTTTGAAAAGGCGACCGACTTGCTTTTGTTGTTGCAGTTCGAAAGCGGCGATGCGCCATTAAAGGATGCAATCAGCATACTTGCACAGTTGGGAGACAACCTGGCATGGGCCGGTAGCACGGTTGCCGCAGCGCAGTCCAAAACCGGAACCTGATAATCTCCCGTTAAGATTGAGCGCGACAAAGCGATTCGAAGGGCCGAGGAATCGGCCCTTTATTGTTTCGAATTCGTAGACCAAACTGCTAAATTTGGGGTGTACGTTTTCAATGCCGTCGCCCCATTTATCAATATATAGATATTTTGACCCTCAAATAACTATATATGCCATAGATCGTAAAACGATCCATAGTGAAGCCATCAGGCGGCCCCAATAAAGTCAAATTTGAAACGTCTAACCGTTCTTAAGTGTCCTGCGGTTGTTTTTGGTTGTGAGTTCGTGGGCTGTTGGCCCTGTTAGATTTAGCCGCAAAACGAGTAGAACGGGCGGATTGAAATGAGCCACAACCAGGCTGTCGGTGCGACGCACGACGAACCAAAAATTGAAGGATTGCAACCGGGCGCAAAATTGCTGCGCGGTCAGTATGAGATCCTCCGCTTTCTGAGCAACGGGGGATTTGGGATCACCTATCTTGCGCGCGACAGCCTGGAGCGCGACGTGGTGATCAAAGAGTGTTTCCCTGGTGCTTTGTGTCGGCGCAACGGTGATCTGGTCGAACCAAACGACCCCTCTTACAAAGAAGACCTGCGCGCGATAATTGACCTGTTTATTCAGGAAGCCCGCAATCACGCACGCCTTGTGCATCCCAACATCGTCGATGTGCATCAGGTGTTTGAAGACAATGACACCGCATACATCGCGATGGATCTGATCCGCGGCTGCGATCTGCTGGATTATGTTGAAAACCCGGAAAACGATGCAGGCCCCGATTTCATCGTGCAAGTCACGGAGAAGATGCTGTCTGCCGTTTCGTTCATTCACCAAAGCGGCATGTTGCACCGCGACATTTCACCGGACAACATCCTGATCGATGAGAACAGCGATCCGGTCCTGATCGACTTTGGCGCGGCGCGGGAGCAGGCTGCAAACAAATCCGCGGCTTTGCTCACCCTTCGTGTCATCAAAGACGGTTATTCTCCGCACGAATTCTATGTACGGGGCGCCGAACAGGGCCCGAGCAGCGACCTGTATGTACTGGCTGCAACGCTGTACCATGCCATCAGTGGTGAACGCCCGGTCGATGGTCAGAGCCGCTTGAACGCCTTTAACAACGGACAGGACGATCCCTATACCCCCCTTGCGGGTCGTTTCGAAGGGTATCCCGACGGATTCCTTGAAGCGATTGACAAGGCGATGGAAGTTCACACGACAGATCGCTTGCAGACAGCGCTGGATTGGTTGCGCATGTTCCGCGGCCCGGGTGTTATGTTTGATACCTTTGCCTATCGCCCGGTCTCGGTGATCGTGGGCATGGACCGGAAAGACAAAGAAGAAGAAAAGGCGCGGATCAAGGCGGAAAGTGAAAACGCCGAAGCCGTCGTGACTGCGCTGCTGGCTGGAAACTCCGATATCGTTGTTGGCAACGACGACAAGAAGAATGAGGATCTGGCAAAACTCACCGTGAAAGAAGAAACGCCTGTCGCTGTCGATACTGTGGTTCAAAGCGGTTCTGGCGGCAGCGGCAAACTGATCGCTGGTGTGGCAGTGGTTGCAGTTGCTCTGGCGGCTGGCGGTTATTTTGCGATGTCTGGTGATAAACCTGAAGCACAGATTGAGGCACCGGCTGCACAAGCTACCGACGAAGTGCAGACAGCCGGAGCTGCAGCGTCAGCAAGTGAGGTCACCAGCACAGTAACAGAAGAGCCCGAAGCTGAAATCGCAGCAGTGCCAGAGCCAGAGCCAGAAACTGCACCTCTAGCAGAAGAGCCTGTCGAGCAGGCACAAGCCGAGACTGCGGAGACAGTTGTCACAGAAACAGCGCCCGTAACCCCTGACACGTCGGAAACCGAGGCTCAGGTCGCTACCGTCGCAGAGGCGGAACCAGAGGTCGCTGCATCTGGTGCTACTCCAGCGGAACAGCAGGTATCTTTTGCCCATTGGGATGTAGAAATTCCTTTCCAGACGTCTCGCCGTCGCGGTTCGACAGGGCCTACCATCGCTGTGACCGGCCTCAATCCAAATCAAGACATGAGTGTGATTGGCGATTGGGTGCAGCGCGGCGCAGTGATCTTCACATTAAACGGAAAGCCCATCCGCGAGGACGCCACTTTTGCTGCTCAGGTATTGGACAAGTTGAGCATCGACCCAGACGGCTATACCCGTGTGGCCGCCCGCTATCGTCCGCTTGGACAAACCCGGGCACAAAATGGGCTGCTTGCCCTGCCAGTGGTGCGCTCGGTCGGGCTCGAGAACGGTTACACCTTTACCGTCAGCAGTTCGGATGATGAGGGCTGGAAAACTGTGGTGGAATCAGTTCCGTCCGACGCCGCAGGCGGCCTGCAAAGAGGTGACGTCCTGCTGAGCGAAAGCCAATCCCGCATGAACCTGGATGGATCGGAAAGCCTGGACGCGATGCTTGTAGAGCTGGTCGCTGAGGGTCAGCCGGAAGCTAATCTAACCGTCCTGCGCAATGGTGCAGAAGCCGCTGCAACCATGCAGCTTGCACAGGAGTGATCTGACCGGTTCGTTTGTGATCTGCCAGTGTGTGTTTGCTGAGGGTGGCAGCCAGTTTTGTCACCCCGGCGGGGACCGGCCCGCCGCAGAGAGTACCAGTTCCCTTGAGTACCCGATGAGTGTCTCCGCGCTTGAGTGTGCGGGATAAGTAGCAGCCTACGGCACAGGAAATTCGTGCCGCCAAATCAAAGGTGTCGACACCATGTTCAAATACAAAAGCCCTCTGAGCCGGCTTCTAGAAGGTGCCGGCAAATCCAAAGAAGAAGATACTTCGGAAACCACAGACGCGGTAGAAACCCCTGCGGCTGAAGGCGAAAATCAAGAGCCCATTGCGGACTTTAACGCTCTGCGGGCGGCGCTGGCTGGTGGGAACATGACGTCCGAGTCCTACGAGGAAACGGATGAACTGATCCCGGAAGAGAAAATGCCCGAATTCGACGAGGCTGAGGCCGAGGTCGCTGAAAACGTCGAAGAGTCCATTTTCGCCGAACACACGGCAAGCGAGGATGACGCACCGGAAGAAATCCTGACCGCTGAGATCGCTGAAGAAGAGGAAGCGGTCGAAGACGAACAGATCATCACCTTGCATATTGCCGATGACCCGGCGATGACCCCTGTAGAAGTGACCTCAGCAAGCACTGTGGTTGAAACGGTGGAACCGGAAGCTGAGGAAGCCGCGCAGGAGGTGGTTACCGAAGCTGCAGAGGCCCCGCTGCAAGAGCCGGAACAGACCGTTGAACCGGTTGCTGAGGCAGTCCAGCCTACGCCCCCTGTCGCTGCCCCCGCTCCGACGGAAGACCGCCGTTCGCGCGTCAAAACAACCTTCCTGGGTTTTGAGCGTGCAGATACGCACGTGCAAGAGTTGATCGAAACCTCGGAACCCGTCGCCAAGACTGAAGCCGCACAAGAGACCTTCCCCGTTGGCTGGCTGGTCGTTACGTTCGGGCCCGGTCGCGGTGCCAGCATCACATTGACCGAAGGCCTGATGCAGATTGGCCGAAATGATGACCAGGCAATCCAACTCGACTTTGGCGACACCGGTATCTCTCGTTCGAACCATGCCGTCATTGCCTATGACCCTGAAGATCGAAAGTGTTACCTGGGTCATGGCGGCAAGGCCAACCTTGTACGTCTGAACGGCAAGCCCGTGCTGAGCACCGTGGCCTTGTCCAGCGGTGATTTGATCCGTATCAGCGAAACCTCCATCCGATTTACAGCCTTCTGCGACGAAGGTTTTGATTGGCGGGATTCCTGATAGATGCTGGCAACTCCGGCATATGATGTTGCGCTGATCCTGAACCAGGGTCAGCGAGAGACGCAGGAAGACGCCATCGCGGCGCGCATGTTCGACGCGTCAGATGCGGGCTATGTCGTGATTGCCGATGGTATGGGCGGTCACGACGCCGGTGAAGTCGCGTCAGAAATGGTGATTTCAGCCTGGCGTGACGCGTTGGACGCAGAACTTGAGGCCAAAACGCTGAACGAAGGATCCGCGATTGATGCCCTTCCATTGGCGGCCATGCAGGCAAATGCAGCGATCGCCAATCATAACGAGGCGCAGGGACAGGGCTTTAACATGGGCTCGACCTTGTTGGGTGTCTTGCTTCTGGGGCAGCGCGTTTTCTGGATTTCCATCGGGGACAGCCCTTTGTTTCTGTTCCGCGACAACACGTTGACGCAGATCAATGAAGATCACTCAATGGCGCCCGTGATCGATGCGAAACTAAGCGCGGGAGAGATCACAGAGGCTGACGCGCGCGATTTGGACCGTAACCAACTGACATCCGTGATCATGGGTGGCGGTATTCCCAAAGTAGATTGCCCCGAACGTCCCATGCAGGTGACACCAGCGGATATTCTGATCCTTGGCAGTGATGGCCTGCAGTATCTCAGCGACGCCGAAATTCAATCGGTTCTGAGCAAGCACCAACACTCTCTGGCTCAGGATATCGCCGAGGCGTTGCTGTTGGCGGTTCAGACCAAAGACGATCCGGATCAAGACAATCTGTCCATCGCTGTCGCGAAATTCACAAGAACATAATCAGGCAAAGCAACAGGACCCATGAAAAAGCACCTCATCATTTCCAGCCTTGCTCTTGCTGCCGCCACCGGCGCAGCGTCAGCGCAAGAGGCTTGTACCAGCTACGAAATCCAACGTGGTGACAGCCTCAGAGAATTGGCGATTGAAGTATACTCGACCGAAGACTTCCGCATTATCTTCGACGCCAACCGTGACGTCATTGGGTCGAATCCAAACATAATCCGTGTTGGCGATGTTCTGGAGTTGCCGTGTCTGGAAGATGTCGGCCGAGCTCCGGCCCTTGCCGATACCGAAGCAGAACGTCTTGCTGCGGAAATGGCAGCAGAACTGGTAAAAGCCGCCGAGGAACGCGCCGCAAAAGCTGTGGCTGAGGCCGAAGCCCGTGTGGCAGCAGCCGAAGCGGAAGCAAAGAAAGCCAGTGAAGAGGCAGTCGTCGAAGCACGGGCCGCAGCCAAAGAAGAAATTGAGGCCGCCCGATCAGAAGCCGCTGCGTTGATCCGGAATGCCGATGCAGGAGAGCGTCCGGAAATTCGGGACCGGCAGCTTTTGTTGATCACCGGCGGGAACTATGCCCCCTTTACTGACGAAGCGCTACCAAACCGTGGGTTGTATACCAACCTTGTTGAAACGGCCATGCTGCGCGCTGCACCGGAACAGTCCTACAAGATCCAGTTTGTGAACGACTGGTCATCTCATCTGGATCTGTTGATGCCAACACTAGCATTTGACGGAACCTTCCCTTGGTCGCGCCCAAACTGCGAAGAGCCTGAAGCCCTGTCGGAAAGCGATCGCTCGCGCTGTGAAACCTACAACTTTTCGAACCCGTTCTACGAAGTTGTGGACACCTTCTTTGCCTTCGAAGGCTCGGGGTATGAAGAGGCGCTGAGCTATGCCGACTTTGCAGGCACAACGATTTGCCGTCCCGAAGGTTGGTCGACCTCTCACATGGACGCCGTCAGCCTTTACGAGCCGATCATCACTTTGTTGCGTCCGGTTTCGCCCGACGATTGCTTTCATGCGGTGATCGAAGGCCGCGCGGATATTGTCGCAATCGAAGCCCATCTGGCGGTCGAAGCAATCCAACGCCTGGGATACGAACACCGCATCATCGAAAACCCCAACCTAGCGGCGATTAAGTCGCTTAACGTCATGACCCACAAAGATAATCCTGATGGGGAGGCGATCCTTGAGACGCTTAATCAGGGTCTGGCAATCATGCAGCAATCCGGAGAGTGGCGCGACATCGTGTCGACCGCTCTGCGGCATCAAATGGAAAATGGATAAGGCCCCAACTGGCCTGGCAAAACTAAAGTCTGGAGGACGTGGACATGTTTGAATTCAACCTTAAAAAAGTAGCCCTGTCGGCCACCGCCGTTACAGCACTGACTGCTGGTGCAGCCGCAGCGCAGGAAGCTTGTACCAACTACACCGTTCAGGACGGCGACACGATGGCGACTATCGCAATCGCAGCCTATGGCACCTCGAACTATCAGCCGATCTTCAACGCGAACCGCAACGAGATCATCAACCCGAACGCTCTGGAGCCGGGCCTGGTACTGGCGCTGCCTTGTGAAGACGGGAGCCTGCCCAACGGTCGGACTGCTCAAGAAATCATCGCAGAAGAAGAAGAGCGCGCGGCGAGTGTCAAGCGTTCCAACGTCTATGCGCCTCCCATCAAGATGGTTGCCGGTAACGGCTGGGAGCCGTTTACAACCGAGAACCTTAGCGGTGGCGGCATCATGACTCGTCTGGCGACGACCAGCCTTCAGCGCGCGGGTAACCAACGCGATTATTCGGTCAGTTTCGTTGATGACTGGAGCTCGCACCTTGATACCCTGTTGCCACTTGGTGCGTTTGACATCTCCATCGCTTGGACTATCCCAGATTGTACGAACCGCACATACGAATGGTCAGCTGAAACAACCGCGCGCTGTACCCAGTTTGTTGCTTCGGTTCCAGTTTACGACATCGTTGGTGGCTTCTTCACCCTGCCAGAAAGCCAGTATGCTAACGCTACGGATTTCAAGGATTTTGAAGGATCCACCATCTGCCGGATGGCAGGTTGGAGCATGGTTGTCCTGGAAGAAGTCGGCTTGAACCGTGAGAATACAACTGTTGTCCAGCCGAATTCCGCGCGTGAATGCCTGGATGCGGTTTTGACCGGCACGGCCGATGTGGCCGCGTTCGAGGTTGATCTATTCGCATCCACAATGAACGACATGGGTTTGACCTCGTCTGACATCATTGAAAACCCCTATGTTTCGACGCTGTCATCGATGAGTTTCCTTGCGCATCGTACAAACCCGTTCGCGCGTGAGTATATTGCGATGATGAACAAAGGCCTGAACGAAATGCGCGAGTCCGGCGAATGGTACGCGATTATTTCAGACTCGCTACGTGAACAAAATGCAAAACTGAACGCAGCTTCGAACTGATCCCTCGGTTCAGCTGAAACTACGGGCCGGTCTTTGAACCGGCCCTTTTTTCTTTCAGGAAGCGTCCAATTTCTTCGGAAGACAAATTTTGGCCGTTTATCTGCTGCATAACCGCCTCATAGGCACAGCATTCTGAGCCTGAAGCGCAATCATCATTCCCCTTGCGGGACCGCAAAAGCATGAGTGACGCATGATACAAGGTGCCTTGGATCTTAGGAAAAAATCGGTCACGCCTGTGAACAGGCCGGACCTGGATATTGCCGTGATCTTACCGTGCTACAATGAAGCGATTGCCATTGGTGAAACCGTAAAACAGTTTCGTGCCGCCCTGCCTGAGGCAGTCATTTACGTATTTGACAACAATTCCACAGACGACTCGGTCAAGATCGCGGAAGAGGCTGGTGCGCTGGTCTTCTCTGAGCCTTATCAGGGCAAAGGCAACGTTGTGCGCAGAATGTTTGCCGATGTAGATGCTGATGTCTACGTCATGGCGGACGGAGATGCGACGTATGACAGCTCGGCTGCTCCGGACTTAATCAACCTGTTGGTTTCGCAGAACCTGGACATGGTCAATGGCGCGCGCGTGAATGATCAAACGGACGCTTACCGTCGCGGACACAAATTCGGGAATGCCCTGTTCAGCGGGCTCGTGAAGTTCTTTTTCAAAAGCAAAATCAACGATCTGCTGTCCGGTTATCGGGTTTTCAGCAGACGTTTTGTCAAAAGCTTCCCGGCTGTATCCAACGGGTTCGAGATTGAAACCGAACTCACCGTACATGCGATGCAGATGCGTATGCCAATTGGCGAAGTAGAAACCCGCTACTTTTCACGACTGCCGGATTCGAACTCCAAACTGGCCACTTTTTCGGATGGTTGGCGTATTTTGAAGATGATCGGCCTTCTGATCAAAGACGAAAAACCCATCTCGTTCTTCTTGTCCTTGGCCGTGTTGGCTTTCGTACCTTCGCTGTTGGTCTTTATTTCGGTTTTCCGCGAGTTTCTGGATACAGGGCTGGTTGACCGGATTCCATCACTGGTCGTTGCCGTATCGGGGTTTGTTGCTTCGATGCTGTCGATTGTATGCGCACTTATCCTGCAATCTCTTGCCCTCGCACGGCGAGAGGCGCGCCGCATGTCCTACCTTCAGTATGAAGGTGTCGCTGCCTCAGGGGTGAACCGGATGCAAACTTCCCTTGCAAAAGCCAAGTCACGCAAATTCGCCTGACGGGCAGCGTATTTTCAAAAATTGGTTTACTCCACCCAACAGCGTTTGCGTGCTCTGTATCTCCGTGTCGGTTGTTACGGACTTTTCACGATCTCGGGCTTCAAAAAGCAAAATGACCAGCACCCCAAATGCTGGTCATTTTCTGAGTGAGTGATATAGCCCTAAGGCCTCACCAGTGAAATTCTCTGTTACCACACATTTAACGTAGTGTGATGGTCGCAGCTATTGGGGGAATCCCGTAGGTCAGTGCAGTTTCACTCCATCGTATTGAAAAGATTTGCTAATTTTATTCCACCTGTGTTCTCGGACTTCTGTGAGTTTCAAACGAGCACCCGAGACCTAGAGAAAGCTCCAATTTTTTGTGACACCATAACTTTGGGCTGACCGAGCCCAAAAAATAGGGGCCGCACTGTGTGCTGGCCCCTGGTGGCATACAAGGCAAATGCCTAAGCACCTGCTGTTATTTTGATTAGCCGATAATCGCGTTCAGTGTTGCACTGGGGCGCATCACAGCGGCCGTCTTGGCCGGGTCTGTGTGATAGTACCCTCCCAAATCCGCAGCAGCACCCTGAGCAGCAGCCAGTTCAGACAGAATTTGCTCTTCCTTCCCTGCCAGTTCGTCTGCTAAGGGCGCGAATTCGGCTGCGAGTTCGCCGTCATCGGATTGGGCTGCCAAAGCTTCTGCCCAGTAGCGTGCGAACCAATAGTGGCTGTCGCGGTTGTCCGGCTGACCCACTTTACGGCTTGGCGAACGGTTGTTGTCCAAGATGCCCTGCGTTGCAGCTTCGGCAGCAGCACCCAGAACACCTGCCTTGGCGTTGCCTTTGCTGTCAGCAAGGAAGTTCAGAGATTCACCAAGAGCACAGAACTCTCCCATCGAGTCCCAGCGCAGGTGGTTTTCCTCAACCAACTGCTGAACGTGCTTCGGAGCGGACCCTCCTGCCCCGGTTTCAAACAATCCGCCGCCATTCATCAGTTTCACAATCGACAGCATCTTGGCAGAAGTGCCCAGTTCGAGGATCGGGAACAGATCGGTCAGATAGTCCCGCAGCACGTTGCCGGTGATGGCAATCGAGTCGTTGCCCGCCGTGATGGTTTCCAGCGACTGGCGGGTGGCTTCGCGCGGGGCCATGATCAGGAACTTGTCGGCAACGCCAGCGGCCTCGAGCGCCGGTTTGACGTATTTGATCAGTTCGGCATCATGGGCGCGGTTTGCGTCCAGCCAGAAAATCGCCTCGGACCCGGTCAGGCGCTGACGGTCCATCGCCAGTTGGATCCAGTTCTCGATCGGTGCTTTCTTGACGGTGCAGGCGCGCCAGATGTCGCCAGCCTCGACCTCGTGGCTATGCAACGTTTCACCATTCGCAAGAACGATGCGGATCGTACCATCGGCAGGGGCTTGGAACGTGGTCGGGTGCGAGCCATATTCTTCGGCCTTCTGTGCCATCAGGCCGACGTTGGCGACTGCACCTGCGGTCGCTGGGTTTAACGCGCCGTTGGCTTTGAAGAACTTGATGGTTTCGTCATAGACCGGCGCGTAGCAGCGGTCAGGGATCACACAATTGGTGTCACCCTTGGCGCCTGTCTCATCCCAACCCTTGCCGCCTGCACGGATCACGGCAGGCATAGAGGCGTCGATGATCACGTCTGAGGGCACGTGCAGGTTGGTGATACCGCGATCTGAATCAACCATGTACATCGACGGACGATCACCTTTGATCGCATCGATGGCGGCCATGATAACGGCGTTGTCTTTCACACGATCCAACACGTCACCCAGGCCCGAATTCGGGTTCACACCCAGTGCGTCCAATTCGGCACCGAATTGCTCAAACACCGGGGCCAGCCACGCTTTGACGGCATAGCCGAAGATGATCGGGTCGCTGACCTTCATCATCGTCGCCTTCATGTGCAGCGAGAACATGGTGCCGTCTTTCTTGGTGTCCTCGACAGCGTCGGCCAAGAAAGAAGACAGGGCCTTGACCGACATGAAGGTAGCGTCGGCCACAGTGCCTTCTTCCAGCGGCCAGGCGTCTTTCAGGACGGTTACGCCGCCGTCTTTACCAACGAATTCGATCTTTGCGTTACCGGCCTGAGCGGCGCTAATGGTCGCTGACTTTTCGTTGGCATAAAAGTCGTTGCCGGTCATGGACGACACTTTGGTTTTGCTGTCCGAAGCCCATTCACCCATCGAATGGGGGTTCTTCTGGGCATAGTTCTTAACCGCACGCGCCGCTCGACGGTCGCTGTTGCCCTCTCGCAGAACCGGGTTCACGGCCGAGCCCTTGATCGCGTCATACCGCGCTCGGATTGCTTTTTCTTCTTCTGTGGCCGGTTCTTCAGGGTAGGCAGGAATGTCATAGCCTTGCGACTGAAGCTCTTCGATGGCGGCAACCAACTGCGGAACCGAGGCCGAGATATTCGGCAGCTTGATAACATTGGCGTCGGGTGTTTTTACCAGATCCCCCAAAGCGGCCAGATCGTCGGTGATGCGCTGTGCATCTGTCAACTTCTCGGGGAAGGTTGCCAGAATGCGCCCAGCCAGTGAAATATCCTTGGTTCCAACGCTGACGCCCGCAGCAGATGCGAACTTGCGGATGATGGGCAGGAACGAGGCGCTGGCCAGCTCGGGCGCTTCGTCTACAATGGTATACAATATGTCGAAGTTCGATTTATCTGCCATATTCTTTTACCTTTTTTAAGCCTTTCGGGGCGTGCGATCTAAGAGTTAAGGGCCGCAATAGCGCGGCGCGGGAGGGGCGCGATCACGATACCGCCCCTGGGTGACTCTGTTTTGACAGGGCTTCCCTTAAATCAGGTTTGACTTGGAATCAATTGCCTACATGCGCGCGTTTTGCCACGGGTCGGGAAAACTACTTGCAGCCCTGCCCTCATTTGGCTTGGGGGCCAAGTGACGCGAACCCGACTTTCTGTTCCAATCGGCGGATGTGATCATCAATTGCCTTGTTGATATGTTCAACTGCACCCTGTCGGGCTTGCGGGTCGACGGGGACGTCAGCGCCCTCAATAATGTCCATAAGAAGCCCCAAAGAGTACGGACCGCCTTTTGCCAAGAATTGCTGATACTCTGCACGAGCGAGATCTGTTGCACCCAAAGCAGCAAAGGAATGGCTTCGCGTTACCCACTCAGTACTCTGCCCATGGACTATGTATCCAAGCAAAAGATCCATCGTTCTCAGGACCGATCCTTTTTCGCCCCAGTCGATTTTGTTCTCTGCTTTCGGATTCGGGGTAAGCGCTATTCTTGATTCAGCCGCATACAAGGCTTTGCCCAAATCATAGCCATGACGAAGTTCATACGTGACGCGGACGCCGTGTGCCCATGGTTGATCCGGCCATTTCGTTTCAGCTTTCGTCAACTGGGACTCAAAGTCCTCGGCGGGCATAGCCTCGTATAGAAGATTCAAATACCGGACGCCGACATCTTCATAGCCAGGATCTATCTCCAACACCTTTTCATAACCTTCCAGCGCAAGAGAAACTTCACCCCATGCTTGCATCTGCTTTGCCACGATGAACAAAACACATGTGCTATTGGGTCGGATCTTTTGTGCCTGTTCAAAATCGGCCCGGGCACCGGCTTTGTTCTCCAGCGCGTTCTTGGAATAGCCGCGCCAGATGAGTGTAACCGCATCTTCAGAATTCAAGGACAACGCGCGATCCGCGTCTTCAATTGCCCGCTGATAGTGCCCGTAACAGTGCAAAGCCTGCGCCCGTTTGGCGTTGTAGTCCTGACGCGCCTCCAACGGTTCGTCATTCAGGTCAAGCAGCGCAGTGCAGGCCGGAATAGCCATTTCTGATCCACCGCTCATTCCACAGGCGGCGCGCAGTTTGGCGTAGTCCCTTTCCGCTTTCGAAGGCGCGTTGAACGCCAGTAACAATGTCGAGAAAACGACGATCAACGCGGCAAGGCGAACGCGCATAGTATCCTCAAAACAAATACGTTTCTACCATAGGTAGTTGCTTTGAAGGCAGCAAACAAGCGTTGCGGATCAGCCAAACGTTAAAACGCTACCGAAACCTTTGCCCTGTCTCGGGGTCGAACACCATGGCGCGTTCGGGCAGGATTGAAATGCCGATCCGGTCACCCGTTTTGCTGCGTTGATCGTCCCGCTCCTCGACAATCAGTTTGTCGCCATTTGGTGTCAGCAGATAGGAATAGGAAACGCCCCCTAATGCCTCGGTTAGATCCACTGTGCAGATCTCCGCCGACCGGTCGATCTGGATATGTTCCGGGCGCATCCCCAAAGTTACTTTGCTCTGTCCGGCAGGAACCGTTGCAGTGATCGGCAATGGCTGAGCCAGGGCAGGATGGGTAACGTGCCCATCGGCATACTCACATTCCAGGAAGTTCATCGCGGGTGAGCCAATAAAGCCGGCAACAAAGCGGTTGTCGGGATCTCGGTAGAGGTCCATTGGGGCACCCACCTGCTCGATACGACCATCGCGCAGGACTACGATTTTGTCGGCCATAGTCATCGCTTCTACCTGGTCGTGTGTCACGTAAATCATGGTAGCGCCGATTTCCTGATGTAGACGCGCGATCTCGACCCGCATCTCGACCCGCAACTCGGCGTCCAGGTTCGACAAGGGTTCATCAAACAGAAAAACCTCTGGTCCGCGAACAATGGCCCGACCGATTGCAACCCTCTGCCGTTGACCCCCTGACAGAGCCTTGGGTTTACGCTTGAGGTATTGATCCAGTTTCAGAATGTTCGAAGCTTCCTGAACCTTCTTATCAATCTCGGGTTTTGCGACACCGTTCATACGCAGGCCGAACCCCATGTTTTCGGCAACCGTCATGTGCGGGTAAAGCGCATAAGTTTGAAACACCATCGCGACCCCACGTTTTGCAGGGTCCATATGCGTGACGTCCCGCGCACCGATGTGAATCTGACCTTCCGAGGTCTCTTCAAGCCCCGCAATCATGCGCAACAAAGTGGACTTGCCGCATCCCGAGGGGCCAACAAAAACGCAGAACTCACCATCGTCGATCTGCAGGTCGATCCCGTGAATGACCTGCGTCTGACCATACCGCTTGATCGCCTGGTTCAGAGTTACTCCTGTCATGTCACTTGCATCCTGTCATTGCTATGGTTTGGACCTGTTTCGGGAAAGCGCCATGCCTGCGCTTCGGCCCCGATCTGTTCAGCCACGCGGCGTAGACGCGGCACCCAGGCTTCGAGTTGTTTGAAATTCATCCGTTCCGTCGAGCCTGTCACGGAAATCGCGCCCAGCATTCGATTGTTCGACGTCAATACCGGGCAGGCGATACATATGATGCCGGGTTCGTGTTCTTCGTCGTCTACCGCAAATCCCCGGGTTCTTATCCTATCAAGATCTTCGCGCAGCGCTTGTTCGGAAGTCAGGGTTTTTTCGGTGAAACGGTGATAGCTTTGCTGAGAAATCACCCTGTTCAGCGCGTCTTCCTCTAAAAACGCCATCATCGCCTTGCCGACCCCGGTGCAGTAAGCTGGGCCGACTTTGCCAGCTTGCGAATACATTTCTATGGGCTGCGCCGCATTGCGTTTGTCGACATACAGGACTTGCCCCGAATCGAGCTGTGCCAGGTGCACGGTTTCCCCGGTTTCCCGGCTCAGCCCATCAAGAAACGGGCGAGCAATCGGCGCCAGAGAACTTTGTGTCCATGCGGCATGGGCCAGCCGAACCAACCTCATTCCAGGCGCATAGGTTTGTCTGTCCGGGTCGTAAGACAACATTCCCTGATTCGTCAGGGATTGAAGGAATCGGTAGAGCGTTGCCTTGGGAAAGGCACTGCTGTCCAGCAGTTCAGAAAACCGCACAGGGCGTTGAAAAGCCGCGACGTGATCCAACACGTCACATGCTTTGCCTATGGTTCCATCACCTGACACGGGCCTGTGTTCTCCTCCGCTTTCCATCGCTTCCTCTCGATGGGTCTTGACAAGACTAACCGAGTCGATGTGTAGTTTTCAATATATAAAACTTGGTTTCAATATTTGGAACCTCACATGGGAGCAACAGGGAGGAGACCATGTATTCCACTTTCAAGCGCACAACGGCTGCGCTGGCGCTTGGCGTCGCAATGGCGGCGCCAGCAGCTGCGGAACTGACCGGAGAGCTGCGCATTTTCCTGGACACGTCTAACCCGGCGCCGCGTGCGACGATGGAAGCGATGATCGAGCGGTTTGCGGAACAGCATCCAGGTTTGGAAATCGAAACCACCGTGATCGACCGCGAAGCTTATAAAACGCAGATCCGCAATTTCCTTACGGCCGACACTCCGGACGTGGCCACTTGGTACGCCGCCAATCGCATGAAGCCGTATGTTGAGGCTGGCCTGTTTGAAGACGTATCAGACCTGTGGGCCGAGCCTGAAATTGCCGAGAACCTGGCTTCGACCAAAGGCGCGATGACCATCGATGGCAAGCAGTGGGGTGTGCCATACACCTACTATCAGTGGGGTGTTTATTACCGCAAAGACATCTTTGATGAGCTGGGCTTGAGCGAGCCGACGACCTGGGAAGAAGAACTGGCCAACTGCCAGAAGATCGTCGATTCAGGTCGCGCCTGCTATACCATCGGCACCAAGTTCCTGTGGACCGCCGGTGGCTGGTTCGACTACCTGAACATGCGCACCAACGGGTTTGACTTCCACAACCAGCTCGCCAATGGCGAAATCAGCTGGGAAGATGATCGAGTCAAACAGACCTTCGCCAACTGGAAACAGCTGATCGACATGGGTGCGTTCATCGACAACCACCAGACCTATAGCTGGCAAGAGGCCCTGCCCTTCATGGTCAATGGCGAAGCCGCTGCTTACCTGATGGGCAACTTCGCCGTTGCGCCGTTGCGTGATGCGGGGCTGACGGATGATCAACTGGACTTCTACCAGTTCGTTTCCATCAATCCCGACGTCGAATTGGCCGAAGACGCTCCGACAGACACGTTCCACATCCCGGCCAATGCGTCCAACAAAGAAGCCGCACGTGAGTTCCTGCGCTTTGTGGTTTCGGCAGACGAGCAGACCGAGATCAACAATGGTGCAAACCTTGGTCAGCTGCCTGTGAACGCGCAGTCTTCGGTGGATGACGACAAGTTCCTGCAGCAGGGCTTCCAAATGTTGTCATCCAACAGTCCGGGCGGTGTCGCTCAGTTCTGGGATCGCGATGCTCCGGCTGAAATGGCCAAAGTGTCGATGGAAGGCTTCCAGGAATTCATGGTCAAGCCGGACAATGCTGATCGTATTCTGGCGAAACTGGAACGCGCCCGTCAGCGCATCTACGACAACTAAGCGGATCGGGCCGGGCTAATTGCCCGGCCTACCTATCCCCTGAAATATAGGACGGGCTTCAGTCCGCCACCCCTTATCGCCCGGAACACCATCATGACCGTTGCCGCCGACATCCCAGAACAAGAAAGCTGGTTTCACCGCAACCAGCAGCGAATTGCGCCGTGGTTGTTTCTGGCACCGGGCCTGCTGTTCTTCATGGTCTATGTGATCATCCCGGTATTCCAATCCTTCAACCTGTCCCTTTACGAATGGGACGGTTTGGGCGCAGCCGAATATGTCGGGTTCCGGAATTACGAAGACCTGTATTGGGAATGGGTGGATCGGGATGCTTTTTTCATCTCGCTGAAAAACAACCTGATCTGGCTGGTCCTTTATCTTCTGGCGATTCCGGCGGGCCTGTTCATTGCATTATTCCTGAACCAGACGGTTTGGGGCATCCGCCTGTACAAGTCCCTGTTTTTCTTCCCGTTCGTGATCTCTCAGGTGGTCGTCGGCCTTGTATTTACATGGTTTTATGACCCGACCTTCGGGCTCTTGAACGAATTCCTTGGTTTCTTCGGCCTTGGCCCGCTGAATGTGCTGGGCGACGAACGGTTCGTAACCTATGGCATCATCTTCGCCGGTCTTTGGCCGCAAACCGCATATTGCATGATCCTGTATCTGACGGGCTTGAACGCAGTGGATCCAGAACAGATCGAGGCCGGGCGATTGGATGGCGCAAAAGGGTGGAGAATGCTGTGGCATATCATCCTGCCACAATTGCGCCCCGCCACCTTCATCGCTTTCGTAGTTACAATCATCGGCGCGTTGCGCAGCTTCGACCTAATCTCGATCATGACCCAAGGCGGGCCCTTCGGATCATCTCGGGTGCTGGCCTACTACATGTTCGAGGTTGCCCTGTCTGAATACGGCTTCCGCATGGGATATGGCGCCGCGATCGCAGTGATCCTCTTCCTCATCATGCTCTGCTTCATCGCCTACTTCCTGTGGTCGATGTACCGCGAAGAAAAGGGGCACTGAAATGTTTCCCAAACCCATCGAAAAACAACCTCGCGCGGCGCAGATCACCTATCAGGCCATGCTGCCACTGGCCCTGTTGCTGTGGCTTGGTCCATTGCTGGCGGTTGCCCTGTTTTCGGTCAAGCCCGCCGCAGACTTCACAAACGCCAATTACTGGGGATTGCCATCAAGCTTTGAAGGTGCGTTCAACTATGGGCAGGTGTTCTTCAACTCGGACATGCCGCGCTATTTGTTGAACTCGTTTATGATCACCGTCCCGACGGTGATCGGAGCTGTCGCGCTAAGCTGCATGACTGGCTTTGCGCTTGGGATCTACAAGTTCAAATCGAACCTCTGGATCTTTTTCATGTTCGTTGCGGGCAACTTCGTACCCTTCCAGATTCTGATGGTGCCTGTCCGTGATCTCACGCTTGAACTCGGTCTCTACAACACCAAAACTGGCCTTGTCCTGTTCCACATCGCGTTCCAGACAGGGTTCTGCACCCTGTTCATGCGGAACTTCATTCGCGCCCTGCCCTTCGAGTTGATCGAAGCTGCGCGGGTCGAGGGTATCAGCGAAATCCGTATCTTCTGGTATGTCGTTTTGCCCTTGATGAAGCCTGCAATCGCTGCGCTCAGCGTGCTGATCTTTACCTTTATCTGGAACGACTATTTCTGGGCCGTTGTTCTAACCCAAGGCGCAGAAAGCCAGCCTGTTACGGCGGGGATCACCAGTTTTAACGCCCAGTTCAGAGCTGCTTACCAATTGATGAGTGCAGGCTCGATCGTCGCAGCCCTGCCGCCTGTTGCCATGTTCTTCCTGATGCAGAAACACTTCATCGCGGGCCTGACCCTCGGTGCAGTAAAATAACGTCAAACCAAGAGTTTGTAAGATGACAAAGATCACCTTTATCGGTGCAGGTTCCACGATTTTCATGCAGAATATCGTTGGTGACACCCTGCTGACCCCTGCACTGGCAAACAGCCACTTTGCGCTGATGGATATTGATCCCGAGCGGCTTGCCGAAAGCGAAGCTGTGGCGCGCGCCATGATCCGCTCGGTCGGCACGGGTGCGACAGTTACCACGCATACAGACCGACGCGCCGCATTGGACGGCGCGGATTTTGTCATCACTGCCTTTCAGATCGGTGGGTATGAGCCCTGCACGGTCACCGATTTCGAAATCCCCAAGCAATATGGCCTGCGCCAAACCATTGCCGACACACTGGGCGTCGGCGGCATCATGCGTGGGTTGCGCACGGTTCCGGTGTTGTGGGACGTCGCACGTGACATGATGCAGCTATGCCCGAACGCAACACTGTTGCAATACGTGAACCCGATGGCAATCAACACCTGGGCGCTGGCTGAGCAATTCCCGGCGCTGAAACAGGTTGGCTTGTGCCATTCGGTTCAAAATACGGTCGAAGAACTGGCCCACGATCTTGACCTGCCCAAAGACGAGTTCCGCTACAAGGTTGCCGGTGTAAATCACGTCGCCTTTTTCCTTAAACTCGAACATCAGGGGCGCGACCTCTACCCCGCGCTGCGGCAAGGTTATGCCAGTGGCCAAATTCCCAAGGCCCCGCTGCTGATGCCACGCTGCCCCAACAAAGTGCGGTATGAAGTCATGGATCACCTTGGCTATTTTTGCACTGAAAGCTCGGAACATCTGGCGGAATACGTCCCGTGGTTCATCAAGGACGGACGTCAGGACCTGATCGAGCAATTCTCGATCCCGCTGGACGAGTACCCGACCCGCTGTGTTGAACAGGTGGCCAACTGGAAAGAACAGGCCAAGACATTGACCGACGGTCGTGACATTGAAGTCATCCGCAGCCACGAATTTGCGGCCGACTTGATGAACGCCGTCGTCACGGATACGCCATACACAGCCTATGGCAACTTGCCCAACACCGGCCAAATTCCCCAACTTCCACCGGGCGCAGCGGTTGAAACGCCCTGCCTAGTCGACAGCAACGGTGTGCAGCCTTCGGTCGTCACCGATATCCCGCCGCAACTGATTGCCTTAATGCGCACTCAGATCAACGTGCAGGAACTGACCGTTCGGGCTCTGATAGATCAGAACCCCGAATACATCTATCACGCCGCCATGATGGATCCGCATACCGCGGCCGAACTCGACCTGCGCCAAATCCGCAATCTGGTGAGTGACCTGCTAACAGCCCATGCCGACTGGCTGCCCGATTGGTGCCGCCCCGCTCGGGCCGCCTGATCTTCATCTTTTTTTGAAATACTCAATTCCAACCACAGCCAAGAAAAGCAACGCAAAAATGACAAAACGCCGCTCACAGCATTGGTACGGAAAGCTCGACAAGGACGGGTTCATTCATCGCTCCTGGATGAAAAACCAGGGCTTTCCCGATCACGCTTTCGACGGGCGACCTATCATTGGAATCTGCAACACGTGGTCGGAATTGACCCCCTGCAATTCGGGCCTGCGCGATCTGGCCGAAGGGGTCAAACGTGGCGTGTGGGAGGCAGGTGGCTTTCCGGTCGAATTCCCCGTTATGTCACTGGGCGAGACACAGATGAAGCCGACCGCCATGCTGTTCCGCAATCTGTTGGCGATGGACGTCGAAGAAAGCATTCGTGCTTACGGCATCGACGGCGTTGTCCTTCTGGGTGGTTGTGACAAGACAACACCGGGGCAGTTGATGGGCGCGGCCTCGGTCGATTTGCCGTCAATCGTGGTCAGCTCTGGCCCGATGCTGAACGGCAAGTACCGCGGGCAGGATATCGGCTCGGGCACAGATGTTTGGAAATTCTCGGAAGCCGTCCGTGCTGGAGAAATGACCCTGCAGGACTTCATGAACGCCGAATCCGGCATGTCTCGCAGTGCAGGCGTTTGCATGACAATGGGAACAGCCTCCACTATGGCATCGCTGGTTGAGGCGATGGGTATGTCCCTGCCTACCAATGCTGCCCTGCCTGCCGTGGATGCCCGCCGTATGGCGCTGGCGCATCTGACCGGCAAAAGGATCGTCGAGATGGTGGACGAAGACCTGAAACCCTCAGACATTCTGACCAAAGAAGCTTTTGAAAACGCCATTCTGGCCAATGCCGCCGTGGGTGGGTCTACCAACGCCGTCGTTCATCTGTTGGCTCTGGCAGGCCGTGTAGGCGTTGATCTGACACTCAAGGATTTTGAGATCGGATCGGAAATTCCCCTGTTGGTGAACTGTATGCCTTCGGGCAAATACCTGATGGAGGACTTCTGCTACGCAGGCGGGGTTCCCGTCGTGTTGAACGAGCTTAAACCCTTCCTTCGCCCGGCAAAAACCGTGTTGAACAAGGACATTTCAGCCCATTACGAAGGGGCCGAGTGCTTCAACACGGACGTCATCCGCCCTTTCAACGATCCGGTGAAACCTGCCGCCGGTCTGCGCGTCTTGCGAGGCAACTTGGCGCCCAACGGGGCCATCGTGAAGCCTTCGGCGGCGACAGATGAACTTCTGGAAACGGAAGCCGAGGCTTATGTTTTTGAAAATATTGAGGACCTGAAAGCCAATATCGACCGGGATGACTTGCCCGTCACACCCGAAACTATTCTGGTTCTGAAGGGCTGCGGCCCCAAAGGGTATCCCGGAATGCCCGAAGTTGGCAACATGCCGATCCCGGCCAAGCTGGTGAAAGAAGGTGTGCGTGACATGATCCGCATCTCGGACGCGCGCATGTCCGGAACCGCCTATGGCACCGTCATTCTGCATGTCAGCCCGGAGGCGCAAGCCGGTGGTACATTGGCACTGGTGAAAACCGGCGACCGCATTCGTATCTCGGCCAGCAAGGGTGAGATGGAATTGCTGGTTGATGCAGTGGAACTGGACGCGCGCCGCACCGCGTGGCAACCGGACGAACCTCACTATACCCGCGGTTATGCGAAACTTTATATCGACCACGTTCTGCAAGCCGATCAGGGGGCCGACCTTGATTTCCTTGTGGGCAAAGACACACGCCTTGTGACCAGAGAGAGCCACTGATGCCACAACCAGCAACATTTCACGACCTGAACGGGGCGTCCGTTTACATCACAGGCGGTGGCTCAGGCGTCGGCGCGACGCTAACCGATGGTTTCATGACTCAGGGTGCTAACGTGGCCTTCATCGGTCGCTCGGATGCCAATGCGTTTGTCGAAGAGATGCGCGACAAACATGGCCGCGCCCCCCTGTTCATGCAGGGTGACATGACTGACACCGAACTGCTGCACGCTACTATGCAAAAAGCAGCTGAGGCGCATGGACCCTTGAACGTGTTGGTCAACAACGCGGCCAACGATCAGCGGCACGCCTTGGACGAAACAACGCCAGAGTTCTGGGACTGGATGATCGAAGTCAACTTGAAAGCGTATTACTTCGCCTGTCAGGAAGCGGCCCGGCAGATGAAAGAAGGCGGAGCGATTATAAATTTCAGCTCGATCAGCTACATGATGGGCAACGCAGGTTATCCAATCTACACGACATCAAATGCCGGAATTACCGGTATGACACGCTCCTTGGCGCGCGAACTTGGGCCGCAGAACATCCGGGTCAACGCGCTGGCCCCCGGCTGGGTCCTGACGCAGAAACAATTGGACATGTGGGCCACGCCCGAGGATTTGGCTGCACATCTGGATCGGCAATGCCTGAAAGAGCATCTGACACCTGACGATATGATTGCACCCACCTTGTTTCTCGCGTCTAAGGCCAGCCGCGCGATGACCGGTCAATGCATGGTCATTGACGGTGGCGTTGTTGTAACGGGGTGATGGGATGAAAGCAGATTGGATCGCTGTTGATTGGGGCACCTCTCATCTGCGGGCTTGGGCTATGCAGGGGACTGAGGTTCTGGATCAGGCGCAGTCCGGTGCTGGTATGGCTCATGTTGGCAAAGGTGGATTTCAAGCGGCATTGCTGGATCTCATTGAAACGTGGCTTACAGATACACGCATCGATGTGATTGCCTGCGGTATGGTCGGAGCACGGCAAGGCTGGGTCGAAGCACCTTATGGCGCTGTTCCAACCCAACCTCTGCCTGGTGCGCCGGTTCAAGTTCCAGACACTGATCGGCGCATCCGCGCTTTTGTCGTGCCAGGGTTGAAACAGGTAACACCACCGGACGTTATGCGGGGCGAAGAAACGCAGATCGCAGGATTTCTTGCCACTCGTCAGAATTGGGATGGGGTGATCTGCTTGCCTGGAACCCATACGAAATGGGTTCAAGTCAGCGCGGGCGAAGTTGTCAGCTTTCGGACGTTTATGACGGGAGAGATGTTCGACCTGTTGTCAGGGCAATCGGTGCTCCGGCACTCGGTTTGCGAAGGTTGGGATAATAAGGCATTTGTGGACGCCGTTGCAGATACACTGTCCAAGCCCGAACAACTGGCAGCACGCTTATTCGGTCTACGCGCCGCAGACTTATTGCAAGGACAGGACAAAGGCACCGCGCGCGCGCAGCTTTCGGGGTTGCTGATCGGTGCCGAGCTGGCCGCCACCCGACCCTATTGGTTGGGGCAACAATTGGCTGTCATTGGTGCCGACGGTGTATCGCAGATTTATGCAACTGCGCTGAAATTGCAGGGCGCGTTTGTCGAAACTGAAAATGCCACTGCGGCAACGCTGGCAGGGCTTGCGCTGGCCAAAGACAAGGTGAATTCATGAGCCGTCCCATCATCGCCATTCTTCGAGGGCTTAATCCGTCAGAGGCCGAAGCCGTTGGGCACGCGATACTTGACGCAGGGATTGACCGGATCGAAGTACCGCTCAACTCGCCCAACCCATTAGACAGCATCGCCATTCTGGCCGGGTCATTCGGGGATCAGGCTTTGATTGGCGCTGGCACTGTAATGTCAGTCGATCAGGTTGAAGCTGTTTCCGCTGCCGGGGGCAAACTGATCGTGTCCCCAAACTATGATGCTGACGTGATCGGACGTTCGGTTGCCTTGGGGCTGCAAAGCTGGCCGGGTATCTACACCCCGACCGAAGCATTCGGGGCCCTTAAGGCCGGGGCCACAGGATTGAAGCTGTTTCCCGGAGTGATGGCAGGCCCTGCCGGACTGGCCGCATTACGCCCGGTTTTGCCTGACGGTGCGCTGGTCTTTGCCGTAGGTGGTGCGGGACCTGAGAATTTCGATCAGTGGATCAAGGCCGGTGCGGATGGGTTCGGGATCGGATCGGCGCTGTATAAACCTGGGATGGACGTGACCGAGATCGCTGATCGCGCCCACCAGATCGTTGCCGCCTATGACAAGGCGGCGGGATGAGCACTGTTTTCGATGATCGCCCCTGCGAACTGGGCGAAGGCCCTTTGTGGCACCCCGAGCGGCAACAGTTGTATTGGTTTGACATCATCGGCAAACGCCTGATGACCCGTGACGGGCAAGAACCGCATAGCTGGGCATTTGATGAACATGTCTCGGCCGCCGGGTGGGTAGACCGCGATACGCTGGTTCTGGCGTCGGAAACGGGGCTTTGGCGTTTTGACCTCAACACTACGGACCGCAGCCTGATCACGCCATTGGAGGCAGACAATCATGTGACCCGCTCAAATGATGGCCGCGCTGATCCTTGGGGTGGCTTCTGGATCGGAACGATGGGGAAGGAAGCCGAACCCGGGGCAGGATCGATCTATCGGTTCTGGAAAGGCGCGTTGAGGTGTTTGGTTGCGGATGTGACAATCTCAAACGCAATCTGTTTTGCTCCGGATCGGTCGGTTGCATATTTTTGCGATACCGTGACAGGGCAGGTTCGGCGTTGGAAGCTGGACGCGGAAACCGGTTGGCCTGAAGGGGATCATACGGTCTTTCTGGACCTTCGGGCCGAAGGGTTGAACCCCGACGGTGCTGTGGTTGATGCCGCTGGCAACGTCTGGATTGCCCAATGGGGTGCCAGCCGGGTTGCGTGCTACACTCCTGATGCACAATTCCTAAGCGCTGTGGCAATGGACGCAGCGCACACTTCCTGCCCGGCTTTTGGCGGCAGTGATCTGAGCACCCTTTTCTGCACAACAGCACGTCAGGGGTTGAGCGCTGACGAAATCGAAGCGCAACCAAACAACGGAAAGACCTTTGCCGCGCTGAATGCCGGGCGGGGTCGGGCAGAACACAGGGTCATTTTATGAAGCCGGAACTTGGCGTTTGCTATTATCCCGAACATTGGCCCGAGGCGATGTGGGCGGAGGACGCCGCACGCATGATCGGCACCGGCCTGACCTGGGTTCGGATCGGTGAGTTTGCATGGAGCCGTATGGAACCTCAGCCGGGACATTTGCAACTCGATTGGCTGGACCGTGCGATCGAAACACTTGGTTCCGCTGGCTTGAAGGTCGTGCTGGGCACGCCAACGGCGACACCGCCCCGCTGGATGGTGGATAAACACCCGGATATGCTTGCCGTGGATGAACAGGGGCACCCACGCAAGTTTGGGTCGCGGCGGCATTATTGCTTTAGCCATCAAGGCTATGTCGATGAATGCTCACGCATTGCCCGTATCATGGGCGAGCGATATGGCCACAACCCACACGTGGCCGCATGGCAGATCGACAACGAATATGGGTGCCATGACACGACGGTCAGCTACAGTGCCCCTGCTCTGCACGCGTTCCGACAATGGCTTGCGAAACAATACGGGTCGATCGAAGCGCTCAACACTGCATGGGGCAATGTGTTTTGGTCGATGGAATACGCCAGCTTCGATGAGATCGACCTGCCCAATCAAACCGTGACCGAACCGAACCCGGCCCACGTTTTGGCGTTCCGGCGGTTCAGCTCGGATCAGGTTGTGGCGTTCAACAAGGCTCAGGTTGACGTCTTGCGGCAGCTGACCGACGTCCCGCTGCTGCACAATTACATGGGCCGCGTTCTGGATTTCGATCACTTCGAGGTCGGCGCAGATTTGGATATCGCCACCTGGGACAGTTACCCAATTGGGTTTTTGTCGGATCGGCTGGAAGATGACGACGGGCACAAGGTCGCTTTTCTGCAGCAAGGCGATCCGGATATGCAGGCGTTTCATCATGACCTTTACAGGGCCGTCGGACGCGGACGTTGGTGGGTGATGGAACAGCAACCCGGTCCCGTAAACTGGGCGCCTTATAACCCGGCGCCCCTTCCCGGAATGGTACGGCTGTGGTCTCTTGAGGCCGTTGCTCATGGCGCTGAAGTGGTGAGCTATTTTCGTTGGCGACAAGCCCCCTTCGCGCAAGAGCAGATGCACGCAGGCTTGTTGACGCCGAATAACCGCCCCGCGCCTGCTTTGACCGAAGCCCGCCAAACCGCAGATGCACTGTCAGAATTGGGTGAAGTGCGGCAAGAGCAAGCCAAGGTGGCTATCGTGTTCGACTATGCATCGGACTGGGCATGGGCCACTCAGCCGCAGGGGGCCGGGTTTGATTACTTTCGATTGGTCCTCTCGGCCTATCGCGCGCTGCGCCGCGTGGGGATGTCGGTGGATTTCGTATCTACTCATGACCTCTCAGGAAAATACGATCTGATCCTTGCGCCGGGTCTGGCGACGCTTGGTCAGGATTTGGAGAGCCGTCTGCAATCGGCATGTAAACTCGCCATCCTTGGCCCCCGAAGTGGTGCCATAACGGGCGATTTCCAAATTCCCGAGAATGGCCGCCCCGGATTGAGTGCATTGGACTGTGACGTCGATCTGGTCGAAACGCTTCCTCCGACGGTTGAGCGACCTGTTAACGGCGGTGGCGCGGCGTTGCACTGGGTTGATCGACTGTCAGGTTCCGCCACGGACATGCTGAATTTCGAAGATGGGGCAGCCGCGCTCAAAGGGGAAAACAGGGTTTGGTATCTGGCGGGGTTTCCTGACGAACAGCTTTGGGATCGGGTCATTGCGATGGCGGCAAGGCACACAGGGTTGAGCGTGCAGGCCATGCCTCAAGGCCTGAGGATGCGCGAGACAGCTGATCATGTGTTTCTGATCAACTACAACGCAAACCCGGTGATCTGGAATGGGCAAACTGTTCAAGGCTGCGATGTCGCCATCCTGAAACGCAATCCGCCCGGACAGGGTTGATCCTGATCCGGGCGGATGCCTTGGCTATCAACCGGCAAAGTTAGTCGTCGTTTTGCAGGCTGTTGGGGTCGAAGACGTTGCCGAACCCGCTGTTGTTCGATGGGGCCGGGTCGGCCTCGGACGAACCATCGTCGCTTTCGTCTCCGCCCAGAGAGTTGGGGGCAAACACGTTTCCAAAGCCACTGTTGTTCGACGGCTTCGGCGTGGACTGTGCCCCGCCCTGTTCGGCTTCTTCGGCTTCGCGCTGCTTGCGGCGCTCTTCGCGTTGCTCGCGCAGTTGCTGAATGCGCTGTTCGGCCTCCAGCTGTTTCTGCTCGCGTACGTCAGCAATGCACTGACCAGGGTCGTAGGCCGTTGCGGTGCCGACAACCGTGATCGTTGCAATCGCAAAAACAACCACCAGAACCGCAGCTGCGTTTCCAGCAAAGAAGCTGGGCAATTTGATCTTGCCTGCCAGTTCCTCAACCGTTGCGTTCTTGCGCGCCGCTGCCACCAGTTCCTGACGCTTGAGTTTCGCTTCATTCAGCAAAGCAAAGAACACCGTTAATGCCACAATAATGAACGCCAGCGCTGAAATCGCGGGTGTGATACCATAGCGAACTTTTTGGGCCAGCTCGATTGTCAACGTCGGGTATTCACCAAACGTAAAGGTGGTGGTGTTGTAGTTCTCGAACGAAGCGAGGAATGCCAGCACCGCCGCCGAGGCAATCGCCGGGCGCATGAACGGCAGCAAAATCTTGCGGAACGCCTGTGCGTGGCTGGCCCCAAGGTCCAATGCTGCTTCGGTCAGGGCAATATCGTAGCGCTGCAATCGCGCCACCAGCACCAGCATGCAATAGCTTGCGATAAAGGTGGACTGGCCGATCACCGTCAGGAAGATACCGTTCGACAGAAAGCTATCTGCACCCAACCCCAGCATCCGGTTGATCCGGTCCCAGAACACCAGAGTCGAGATACCCAGAACCACACCGGGGATCAGGATTGGCGCAATGACGATAGTATAGTAGGTCGCGCGCAGCTTGGGCCAGATCTGCGTCAGCATCAACGCGCCCGCCAGTCCCATTGCTACCGACAGGATCACTGTCCCCAGACCGACAATCACCGAGTTCTTGATGCCGTTCAGGATACGTTGGTCCTGAAACAACTCACCAAACCACTGGAAGGTCAGGCATTCCCATGGGCTCATCCTTGGGAAACCGGATGAGTTGAACGCGGTGATCGACATGATCACAAGCGGTCCCAGCAGATACAGGAAGAAGATCGCCAGATATGCCCAGACGCTTATACGGAGGAAGGAATTGTTCATTTCCCGATATCCCCCATGTTCACCTTGAACAGGCGCATGACTGCCAGCACGAACAGGATACACGTCACCAACAGAACGATGGCGTAGGCGGCACCCTGAGGCCAGTCATTGTTGTCGTTGAACTGCTGATAAATCAGCTGCGTGAACCAAAGCGACGACGGTCCGCCCAGAATCTGAGGTGCGGCCAGCGCACCGGCACTGAGCATGAAAACCATGGTACAGCCTGAACTGATCCCCGGCTTCGCATAAGGAATGACCACACGCCAGTGAATCCGCCACCACGGCGCACCCAGGTCACGGGCGGCCTCGATCTGGTTTTTATCGAGACTTTCTATGACGTTATACATCGGGAAGACCATCAGAAGGATATAGGCGTAACCCAGACCGGCATAGAGCGCGATGTCGTTTCGGATAAAATCAAACGGCGTATCCCAGATTCCCAAGCCCATGAACAACGTGTTCAGCACTCCGGTTTCACCAAAGATGATCCGCAGGGCAAAAGCCCGCAGGATTTCGTTGATCCAGTAGGGGATGATCAGCATGATCGCAAAGATGCGGATATGGCTGCCTTCGGATTGCCCAAGGTAATAGGCGATTGGATAGCAGATAATCAGGTTGAAGATCGTCACACAAACTGCTGCGACAAGGGTGCGGAAAAACACCCTCAGATCGACTGTGTTGTAGTCCTGACTGCCACCTTCCGGGCCGTAAATCAGATACTTGTAGTTCTCAAGCGTATAGACGTCCTTGGGGCCGCCGATCTCGGGCGGCGGAAGGTTCGGACGGAACGAAAAGTCCAGCATCGATAGCTGCGGTAGGATAATCAGGCCGATGGTCCAAAACAGAACCAGACCCAAGATCGCCAACCCCATGCCCGTGCCATTGCGGTTGAAGAATTCTTTTAGAAACTGGGGCATCTGCTACACCCCTACTCTGCGGCCAGTTCACCCGCTGGCACCAGAACCGCATTGCGGGTCTCGTATTCCAGCGTGATAGTCTGGCCGGTGTGGTCTTCAAAGGACTGTCCGAGGTTTGGCAGAGACACTTTGATCTCTTTGCCACCATCGCCTTCGGTGAAGATATTGAAGACGTTTCCTTCGAACTCCTCGTGCTTAACCCGGGCGGTCACGAAATGGTCCCCGGTGCTGCCATCCGGAGCGATGGTAAAGGCTTCTGGGCGCACGAACATCATTGCGTCGTCGCCTTCTTTCATCTTGCCCTGATTGGCTGTTGAAATGCGCGCCACCAGTTCGCCCGATCGGTTGGTCGCAATCAGCGCCTCATTTCCCATGACTTGTTTAATTTTACCGCGGAATACGTTGTTTTCGCCAACAAAAGAGGCGGCAAACGCGGTGTTCGGGTCGTTGTAAATAGTTTTGCCATCCGCAATCTGATCAATCACGCCTGCACGCATGACCGCGATGTTGTCCGACATGGTGAGCGCCTCACCCTGATCGTGGGTGATGTAGATAAAGGTGATGCCCACGCGCTGCTGAATCTCACGCAGCTCGGTCCGCATGTGCTGACGCAGTTTCAGGTCCAGTGCCGACAGCGGCTCATCTAACAGCAAAACATCAGGCTCAGCGCAGAGCGCACGAGCAATGGCCACACGTTGGCGTTGGCCACCGGACAGTTCGCTGGGCAGTTTGTCGCCCTGTCCCGGCAGCGCGATCATGTCCAGAAGCTCATCGGCTCGCTTACGACGTTCGGCTGCACTGGCGCCTTTAATTTCCATCGAAAAAGTAATGTTTTCCCACACTTTCATCAGCGGAAACAACGCCAGGTTCTGAAAGATCAACGCCGTGGGTCGCTTGTTAGGGCCGATGCCACGCATGTCATTGCCGCCGATCAGCACTTTGCCTTCACTGGGCTCCAGAAAACCTGAAACGGCGCGCAGGATCGTCGTTTTGCCACAGCCCGATGGCCCGAGAAACGAAAAGAAATCGCCCCCGTTGATGTTCACATTCGCGTCCCGCACAGCGACGAAATCACCAAAGCGGATCCACAGGTTTTCAAGATCGACGCCGACCCCTGCACTCATTTTAGGTATCTCCCTGAGGCGCGCATTGTCGTCACACCACATTGCTTTCCGTCACGCCGGGACGGCGCGCAGATTGTGGCCCCCCGCGGTTTGCGGAGGGCCGTTTTTCTAAGCGGTTAAGCGCTTTTGAACTTGTTGACGAACTCGGTCCGTGTTTCAGCATACCAAGGCGCTTCGGCCGGCCACGGGTTGAGGTTGGCCAGCGAGTCCCCCGGATAGGCTTCGGCAAAGTTCTTCTTGTAAGTGTCGCCCGAATATTGATCGGCACCCAGAACCGGCGAGTTGTAGCCGTGGCTGTCGATAGCAACACCAGCAGGTTTCGCCTGATAGGCAAAGTCAATGAATGCGTAGATCTGATCGATATTCGCAGCACCTGTTGGAATCGACATACCGTCAACCCAGGCCATCGCACCTTCGACAGGCGCCTGGTAGTGCACTGGCTCGCCGGCGGACTTCAGCGCCAGTGGCGGGCCGTCCCAAGTTTGGCCAACGATCACACCTTCGTTCAGCAGACCGTTCTTCTGCGTATCGGCGTCATTCCAGATCAATTTGATACGATCCTTCCGCGCGATGCACCAGTCAGTGATCTGACCCCAGACCTTGCGCATTGTGTCTTCGTCACCATACGCAGCCCAGACCGAGCCCGGCTCCATTTCGCCAGAACGCTCCATGAACAGACCCGCACCCAGCATCATCGAATGCGCGCGACCCATTGTCTTGCCCGCGTTTTCTTCCGACCAGACATCGCCATAAGACGGCGCATCACCTTCCGGCAGCCACAAATCGGTGCGATACGCGATGCCTTCTGTGCCCCAGATATGCGGCAGCCAATGCGCGCCTGATCCGCCGAAGTTCCAAGCGTCAGTACCGATCTTGGCCATTGCCGGGTTCACCAGATCAATCGGAACCTTGTTCATGTCAAAGGGTTGCAGCAGCTCCAAAGGTTCCCACTGCAAAGAGCGGTTGTTGGTGGGCGAGACAATGTCAAAGCCCTGGCCCTTGGTGGCCTTCATCTTGTTGATGATTTCTTCGTTCGAACCGATGCCGGTGTAGTTAACTTTGATGCCGGTCAGGGTCTGAAACTCTTCGATAAAGCTGGGTGGAAGATAGTCCGACCACATCAGAATGTTAATCTCACCCGAAGACGCCAGCGCGCTCTTGCTGTACAGCGGTGCCGCCAAAGCAGCTGCGCCCGCGCTTTTTAGCACCGAGCGTCTGGAAAGAGTCGATTTATCAGCCATTAGAATTCTCCCATTGATGGACTGTTTTGTTTTTATTTTTTGTTTATAGGACTTTCCGTGTCAGTACGGCAGTCCAAAAGTGACAGTTTTTAGAAATCTTAAGTCCAGTTCCTTACAAGAACACGTTCAGATTGTTCTTTTTGGTGTCACATCTTCTTGCCAAACAGCCAAATCCCTGGCGCCTACTGGGTCAGCGCCCAACAAAAATGTGCGGTGCTCTCCATCGGGCAAGTGTTTCGGAACGTCCCCAAAATTGAACGCAAATTGCAAGTTACCACGTCGGGTCATACGAATGTCAGGATCGCATTCCAAAGTGCTTATGCCAGCCCATTCCATTGCCTGTCGCAAAATGGACAAAAGCAATCTGTCGCGAGGGATCATGGCCAAATAGATCGCCCGGTCTGATCGAACGACCGCGGGGCTTCCGTCGCAATAGGCGCTGTCAAAGCGGGCAAGAACGTATTCCTTGGTCTCGACAATCTCGCGCCATCCACAGAAAGCAAACCGTTGACCGTCGGCCAGTTGCACAGTCTCTTGCGCCAAATGTGGAAGAGACTCGACACGGGTCACACGAACTCCGGTCAGCGCGGCCAAAGCACCGGGTGCGAGGTTTTCTGGGGTATGCATCCAAGGCGTTTTGCTGCCGGACCGCGCCCCGATCACCAGTTTCGCACCCGAATCAGAAATTCTGGCGGCAAGGTTTGCACTGACAATCATGCTCTGAGGAAGAAGGATCAGCGCGTAGCCATCCAAGTCATCTTCCGGCCCGAGGAAATCGACGTCTGCGCCAAGCTGGCGCAAGCCCGCATACCATTCTCGGAAAATATGCGCGTTCGGAAAGTCCTCATCATGTGGCAGGATGTCCGCCGCCCAGATCGAACTATAGTCCAGCAGTATCGCCACCTTGGCTTTGCACCGTTCAACGGGGGGCAGCGCGTTGCGATCTTTCACGATCTGAGCCAGTTCTGTTGCGGCTTGATCCGGGCTGTTATCTGAACGCAGCAAGGCAGTGTGGTATTGTTCCTGTGCAAGTTTTGCTTGCCGCCAGCGAAAGAACATAACCGCTTGCGCCCCATGAGCATAAGCCGCCCAAGTCCAAAGCCGCACCATACCCGCAGCCGGAGCAGGATTCTTAGCCGCCCAATCCACCGGCCCCGGTTGCTGCTCCAGAATCCACATCCGGCCACGTCCCTGACTGCGATACAGATCGCAATGAAAGCCCTGATAATCTGGAGCACCTGTTCGCAGATAACGACGCTTTTCGTCATCGGATAAGGTTGAGCCCATCAGGTTCCCCAACGGATAGCTGTCGAATCCGACAACATCCAAATCTGCAGCGACGGCATGGTGGTCAAACTCGAAACTGCCGGCCATGAAGTTGTGCGTGATCTCGCGGCCCGGAGCGTATTTCCGCAGAACGTCGACTTGCGCTTTGTTGAACAGACGTACCCTGTCTGAAGAATACCGCATGAAGTCCAGCGCTTGCGTCGGGTTCGGGGCAGCAACCAAGCCGATTGGCAGCTCGATTTGCTCAAACGTAGAATAAAGCGATCCCCAAAACACTGTTCCCCATGTCTGATTCAACGCGTCGATAGTTCCGTATTGCTGTTCCAGCCAGCGCCGAAATCCGATGCGTGCCGCTTCTGAATAGCTAAGCACCGTACCGTGGTCATTGTATTCATTATCGATCTGCCAGGCGTGGACCTGAGGGTTTGTTCCATACCTGCGGGCATATTCGGTTGCGATCCGTTGGGCTTCGGACAAATAGATTTCGCTGGAAAAGCAGTAATGCCTGCGCGCGCCATATCCTCTGACCCGACCGTCCGGCCCGACTGGCAGAATTTCGGGGTGCTCGTCGATCAGCCACTTTGGCGGGGCGGCCGTGGGGGTCGACATCATGACCTTCAGCCCGGCATCCCCCAAAATTTCGACCACCTCATCCAACCAATCCCAACGGAATTGCCCGCGCGCGGGTTCGATCAGACCCCAGGTGAATTCGGCGATCCGCACCCAATCCAACCCCATCTCGACCATGCGTTTGGCGTCGTCACGCCATTGGGATGGATCCCATTGCTCGGGGTAATAGCAAACCCCCAGTTCCAGCTTGCTCATCTATCGTCCTTTGCGGTGCGCCGCTCGATCCACTTCAAGAAGCTGGCGCATCCCAATGTAATCACGACGTAAAGGATGGCCGCTGTGTTAAATGGGGCGAACGGCAGGAAACTGGCGGCTTGAAACTCTCGCATTCTCTGGGTCATGTCCCGGACCGAAAGGATCGACAGCAAAGAGGTGTCCTTGATCATCGCAATGAATTCGTTACCCAAAGGCGGTGTCACAATCCGCAATGCCTGTGGCAGGACGATCAGCCGTGCAGTTTGCCACCGAGACAGCCCCAGAGAACTGCCCGCTTCCAACTGTCCTTTAGGGATCGCCTCGATTCCAGATCGGAAGATCTCGGCCATATAGGCGGAATAACCCACCGAGATGGCGATGATCCCGCGTGTCATATTCGTCATGTCTATGCCGCCCCCTGTGGCGTCCTTGACCGCACCGGCCAGCGGCAAACCTATGTAGAGAATGATCACCAGCATCGGGATGCCCCGGATGGTATCCACAAAGAACTCGGCCCCGACGGCAAGCGGGTGCAATTTATGCTGCGCTCCGCCTATGGTCAGCGTTAAAAGCAGAAAGCCAAAAACTGCAAAAGCCAGCGCCGGATTGCGAAACTTGTCCGGCAAAAAGCTGGTTTGCCAGAGCACAGGATAACCCTGAGTATGCGCCTCAACCGGGACAAATGCCCCCGACACGCTGTCAACGGTTTCTATTTGCTCAAGCGCCGCCGCTGCGTCTGTGGCGCTGCGAATGCGATAATTTTGTTCTCCGCCACCTTCGAATTCACCGAAACGGATAATGTCTGCCTGCGCCTGCGGGGTGCCGCGCACAATGGCAATGCGGGCGTCCGTGCTGCCAACAAGGACATAATTCACCTGTGGCTGCATGAAGAAGAAGGTCGAAACGCCCAAAAGACCCAAGCTTATCGCACCATAGACCATCGTTGTGCGCGCTTTGGGTTTGAATGACTGTAGCCCAACCCAGATAAGCCCAAGGATAGCGGCGAAGATATAAGCAAAGATCGCTGCGCGGAACGTGATCGCAACCCCGGTGGCGAATTGCCAATGGGCCATGAACATCAGGTAGAACAAAGAAGCTCCGGTCAGAACCTCAAACCCAATTTGCACGAAACTGCGCAATGGATTGGCCAGACGACCCGACACAAAGCACAGCGCGACGACAACCGCGTAGATCGCCAGCAAAATCTGTAAACCTGTCTGGACCTGATTTACCACTTCGGGGAACAGAACCCAGGTCTGGCTGGATCGGTCAATCAAAGTTGAAGTGTTTTCGTTAAGTGCATGAAAAAACACTGACTCGGCGAAAGGTAAAAGAATCTGAGGCGCAACAAAGGAAAGGATCGACAGCCCGACCGCAACCGGAAATGCCGCTATTGCTGAGACACGCAACCAGGCTGGCGCCTGCAACTGGAAACGAGAGTGGCGGGCGCAGAGATAGCCCAGGGTCGCCGTTGTCAGGATCAGCAAAAACCCGACAAAGATAGGCCCCGCATTGTTGCCGATCCCCAGGATGGCAACCAGAGATCGCAAATACTTGGATGAGGTGGCAAACAGGTAAATGATGAACGGCGCGGCAGCGAGCAACACAAGGTTGCTCGGGCGGATCGAGCTCAGGCGCGACATGGGGTTCTCCGCTAAGTCAAAACCCCGGCGAATAAACTCCGCCGGGGCTGTAGGTGTTCAGAGGATCAGTTGGTGCCCCAGTATTGGGCCATCAGCTTGTCCAGCGTGCCGTCTTCCTTGATGGCGGCGAGGCCAGTGTTGATTGCGTCGACGGTTGGGTCGCCTTCCTGAAAAACAATACCCAGCGGGTCGGACTGCAGACCGGTTATCCCGACCGTCAGTTCGCCAGCAAATTCCTGCTCGTATGCGGATGCAGATGTGCCATCGATAATCACACCCTGAACGTCTGCGTTTTGCAGCGCTAGAATGGCCGCCGAGAAGTTGTCATACAGGCTGACATTCTCACGGCCCACCAATTCTTCGGCCAGTTGCGCATTGGTCGTTCCGGTTTGTGCGGCAAGCTTCTGACCACCCGCCTTGAAATCGTCCAACGTCATGTCCTCGTTGTCGACCTGAAGCAGGATCGCCTGGCTGACAACGATGTATGGCTCGGAGAAATCCATTGTTTCTTCCCGCTCCGGCGTGATTGAGACGCCCGAAATCACCAGATCGAACTCGCCTTGCTGAAGGGCTGCAAAGATGCCATCCCACGCCGTGTTGACGAAGTTTGGAACGCAGTTCACGCGCTCGCAAATGGCGTTCATGACGTCAACGTCAAAGCCCACAATCTCACCGGTTGTTTCATCCACGGTTTCCATCGGCGGATAGGTCGCGTCCGTCCCGATCTTGAGCACGCGACCTTCCAGATCAGCGGCAAACGCTGCGGGCGCTGTCATCGCGGCAAGCGTCGCCGCGGCAATTAGGTGTTTGAACATGTTTGGTCTCTCCTCTGTTGGTCTAGGTTACTTGCGCATCTTGTGACGCAGGTGTGTCAGGTTGCCGCTCGATCAGTTTGGCCCTGATCTTTTTTTGAATCTCTGGCGGGTCAGCGCCGTCCAAGGCTTTCAGCATGAACTCTCCCAACAGGCGGCTCGTTTCACCAATGGGCAGGTAATAGGTGCTGGGCGGGGGCACAAAGTACTGGCTGAGTTTCAGGTCATCGTTTGAAATGACTACAACGTCCTGCCCTACCCTCACTCCTGTTTTGGCTGCGGCTGACAAGGCGCCAAGGGTCATCGCCTCGTTAGCGCAAATTATAGCGCTTGGTGGGTTCGGCAGTTTCAATAGTGCCGAAAAGGAAACTTGGCCTGTCTCTGCTGTCGTTGGCCCGGTTTCTATCAGTGTCGGGTCGAAACCTACCCCTGCCTCTGACAAAGCATCTGCATAACCCTTAAGTCGTTGTTGCGCATAGATCAGATCATCAGGAGGGTTGATCAATGCGATCCGAAGATGACCCAGGCGGATCAATCGCGCTGTCGCATCGAAGGCAGCCGCCTGACTGTCGAGGTCTACATAGGCATGCGGCCGGGTACTGTCGCTCATACCATATGTGACGAAAGGGAATCTTTTGGCCTGCAAATATGCGATGCGCGGGTCGTTCACACGGGTGCCCGAGAAGATCACGCCGTCGGCCAAACCCTCTTGCACGATTGAGCGCAAGGTCTCCAGCTCAGTGTCGCTTTCGCTGATGCTGAAAACGCTGAGTTGATAGCGCGACCCCTGAACCGCGCCTGAAATTCCGGCCAAAATACGCGTGAATTCTACGCCTTCCCATTCCTCGGCGGACTCTTCCGACACGCTCACCAATACCGCGATCCGATAGGATTTGTTGGTGCGCAGCTTGAGCCCATCCAGGTTGACGCGATAGCCTAAGGCGGCGGCGGCCTTTTGAACCTCCTCCCGCGTTTCTTGTTTCACTGACGGGGCATCCCGCAACGCGTTCGAGACTGTGCCAACAGAATAGCCTGTCTTCTTGGCAATCGATTTGATCGTCGCCCGCGCCATCAGGTGGCCCCGATCAGCTGTTCGGTCAGGAACATCCGCCCTGTGTTCAACGTGCGTCTGTGATTAGAACTTTCGTCATGTTCTACAAACAGATCGGTGCAGTTGCTGTGCGCGAGGGCATTTAATGTGGCACCCCAGTCCACAACGCCCTCACCCAGATCGCGCCAACATTCGTCACCTGTCCCAGCATCCGGATCGATGTCTTTTGCATGGACCGACAGGATTCGGTCCGCGTGGAGAGTGAGTGTTGCCGCAGGGTTCAGGCCAGCAGCTTGCAGCCAGCCGACATCCGGCTGCCAATAAACTTTCCCCTGAGCCAGTATTTGATCCAGAGGCGTTTCACCGGGGTTTCCCACCAAATCAAAATCATGATTGTGATAGGCAAGGCGGATGCCGTGTTCACTAAGCTGATCAGCCCATTCAGACAACTGGCCCGACACTGCCATCCATCCCCGGGCAGTGTCGGGCCGCACCTGGGGCGCCAGCCAAGGCATGACGGCCACCTGGCATTCCAAAAGACCCAGAACTTCGACGACCTCGTCGAAACGGGTGTCGAACTCTTCCCAGTCAAAATGCGCCGACCGAACATTTAAACCCGATTGATGAACAATGCGTGCCATCTGCCGCGGGCTGAGATCATGCAGGCCAGTGGTTTCGACATCAGTAAAACCGCAAGCTGCAACCAGACGCAGCTGATCTGACAGATCGCCACATTGCCGGACGGTATAAAGCTGGGCTGAAACTCTCATTCACCACCATTGAAACGTTTCAATTATGGTGGAATACGAACTATCGCGTTGTCAAGCGTCGCGTTGAACGCCAGTTGCTATCACTTTCGCATCGATACGCCGTTGTGGAACAGGTGTACTTTTTCAGGGGCTGCGGTCACGGAAACCGTTTGTCCGCGCATATTCCTTTGAACACCAGGCAGTTTGGCAATTGGCGCTTCTGCGTCCGCGGTTTTTTCAAAGTACAACAGTGTGACTTCACCCAAAGCCTCGGTGAAATCAACGGTTCCAGTCAGGATCGCGGTGCTTTCTGTGATGACAAAGTCTTCAGGGCGCACCCCGATCTTGACCTGCTTACCCTGATCACTGTCCTCGGTCGGAATCGCGGAAACGGCGGTGCCGCCCGAGGCAAGCTCGACAGTCGTTGTCGCCCCCGTTCCGGTGATCGTTCCGGGCAAAAGGTTCATTGAAGGCGAGCCAATGAATTGGGCCACAAACTCGTTGTCGGGCGTTTCATAAAGTTCAAGCGGCGTGCCAACCTGCGCAATGCCCTTGTTGGCCAAAACCACAATTCGGCTGGCCAATGTCATCGCTTCGACCTGATCGTGGGTGACGTAGATCATGGTGCTGTCGGGCATGGCCTCTTTCAGCCGCGCGATTTCGATCCGTGTGGCGACCCGGAGGGCTGCGTCAAGGTTCGACAGAGGCTCATCAAACAGATACACTTTCGGGTCGCGCACGATCGCGCGCCCGATCGCAACACGTTGTCGCTGACCGCCGGATAGAGCTTTGGGCAACCGGTCCAGAAAGGGGTCCAGTTGCAGAATCTTGGCGGCACGCTCTACCGCAGCGTCAATCTCGGCCGTAGGCATCTTGGCGATTTTCAGGGCAAACGCCATGTTTTCGCGCACGGTCATGTGGGGATACAGGGCGTAGCTTTGAAAAACCATCGCGATGCCCCGTTGTGCGGGCGGCACATCGTTCATGACCTGCCCTTCGATTTCCAGCGTGCCGCCTGTAATCTTTTCTAAACCGGCAATCATCCGAAGCAGAGTGGATTTCCCACAACCGGAAGGACCAACAAAAACGATCAGTTCGCCCTGCTCAATGTCGAGATTGATGTTCTTCAGAACGTCAACAGGGCCATAAGACTTGGCGACATCCGTTAGGTTGAGTTCAGACATGTCTTATCCCTTTCCCCGAACCATCAGGCAGAATTGCGAAGCCGCCAAAGTGATTGAATTGTCGCCTTGAATGCCACCCAATTCCAGACCGATGGACTGCCAATCGCCGTCCGGTACCTTCACCTCTGTGGTGTCTGATCCGAGGTTGAACGCACAGAAAACTTGCTCGGAACTATCCTCACGCAGGAAAGTCAGAACCGGACCTATTTCGTTCATCTCAGACAGGCGTCCAGATGCCAAAGCCGGGTGTGCATGACGCAGTGCAATGGCGCGGCGATAGTGGTTCAGCATCGATTGCGGATCCGCCTCGGCCCGGTCTACCGCGTGCTCAGCCTGCTGGACGCTGACCGGCAGCCAGGGTTCTGCGGTGCTGAAGCCGGACTGTTCATCCTGCGCTTGCCAAACCATTGGCGTACGGCAACCGTCGCGGCCTTTGAATTCGGGCCAGAACTCGATGCCATAGGGATCTTGTAGCTTCTCAAACGGCACATCTGCTTCGTGCAGGCCCAATTCTTCGCCTTGATACAGGCAAGCCGAGCCACGTAGGCACATCATGAGAACCGCATGTTGCCGGGCCGCGGTATCATCCAAATTCCAGCGAGAGGCATGGCGTTGCACGTCATGGTTCGAAAACGCCCAACAGGGCCATGCATCCCCTGCCTTGGCCTGCAATTGGTCAAAGACATGTTTGGTGTAACTTGCCGTCAGTGCGCGTTTCTCGAGAAACTCAAACGCATAGCACATGTGCATCCGCTTGTCGCCCGAGGTGTATTCGCCCATGATCTCGAGCCCACGCTGCGCATCGCCGACCTCGCCCAGGCACGCGCGGCCTTCGTATGCGTCCGTCAGCGCGCGCAGCCGTTCAAGGAATGCGATATTTTCGGGTTGGCTTTTCGAGAACAGGTGGTCCTGATGGTTGTACGGGTTGACTGCTGGTGCAATCGACGCGTTGCGCTGATCCATTGGCAGGGCTGGGTTGTTGCGCAGTTCCTTGTCATGGAAGTAAAAATTGATTGTGTCCAACCGAAAGCCGTCTACACCAAGATCAAGCCAGAACCGTGCGACGTCCAACAAAGCATCCTGAACATCCGGGCAGTGGAAGTTCAAATCCGGCTGCGATGTCAGGAAGTTGTGCAGATAGTACTGCAGGCGGCGAGAATCCCATTGCCACGCCGAGCCGCCAAAGATCGAAAGCCAGTTGTTTGGTGGTGTGCCATCCGGCTTGGGGTCAGCCCATACATACCAGTCGGATTTCGGGTTTTCACGGCTGCTGCGGCTTTCGCTGAACCAAGGGTGCTGGTCCGACGTGTGCGACAGAACCAGATCGATCATGATCTTCAGTCCTTTGGCATGCGCCTGATCCAGAAGCTCTTTGAAGTCCTCCAGCGTTCCGAACATGGGGTCGACATCGCGATAATCGCTGACATCGTATCCAAAGTCTTTCATTGGTGACTTGAAAAACGGTGAGATCCAGATCGCATCAACGCCGAGCGACGCGATATAATCCAGTCGCGCGGTGATGCCTTTCAAGTCACCGACCCCATCGCCGTTGCTGTCCTGAAAACTGCGCGGGTAGATCTGATAGATCACCCCTCCTCGCCACCAATCCGAAGACAGTTTTGTTGCTTTGCTGTGTTCAAAGTTGTTCTGCACGTTCATCAGACGCCTCTATTTTACAGATCCGGCCAACAGGCCCCGGACCAGGTATTTTTGCATTGCGAAGAAAACGACCAGCGGCACAAAGATCGAGACAAAAGCGGCGGTCGCAAGAATTTCCCAGTTGCCACCTCGCGTCCCCAAAAGCTCGACGATGCGGTTGGTCATCACGGTCGTCTGGCCTGTCGCGTCGATCAGGAAGACCTTCGCAACCAGAAGGTCGTTCCATGTCCAAAGGAACTGGAAGATCGCGAAAGACGCCAGCGCCGGGAAGCTGAGCGGCAGGATCAGTTTGGTGAAGATCTGGAATTCAGTGGCGCCGTCGACGCGGGCATTTTCGATCAGGTCACGCGGCAATCCGGCCATGTAGTTGCGAAGCAGATAAATCGCCAAAGGCATCCCGAACCCGGTATGTGCCAGCCAGACGCCCAGATAACCCTTGCCGATGCCGATATTCAGGTGGAATTTCAGCAAGGGGATCAGGGCAAGCTGAAGCGGAACAACCAACAGCCCAACAACCGCCGCGATTAACAACGCCCGACCGGGAAAATCCATCCAAGCCAGCGCATAGGCCGCAAAGGCGGCAACCAGAATCGGGATGATTGTTGCCGGGATCGTCACGGTCAGCGTATTGAAGAACGCCTTGGCCATGCTGTCCGTACTGCTTTGATCCAGAAGAACTTTCTGGTAGTTGTCCAAAGTGAACTCGGGCGGCAACTCAGCCGTCACAAAGATACGTGCGCCGCGGTTTCCGGAGAACTCTTCGGTGTTTTCCATCCGGTAATAACCATCAGCGTCCACTGTGATCGTGCCACCTCGGCGTAGTTCAGCCGTTTGGCCGGGCGCAAAGGCGTCGACTTCGCGCGCACTGATGCCCCAGCTCGAAATCTTTGCCTGCTCGCCCGCGTCAAACAATTGGCCTTCAATCACGTATACGCCGTTTTCCAACACCTGTGTTTCAGGTGCGGCGCTGCGAAGGGTCAGGTTCTGCTCGGATGGAAACAGCGATCGCCACCACCCGCTTGATGAGATTTGGTCGGCTGTCCGAAAGGACGAGACCAACAGACCCAAAGTTGGAATGACCCACAACACCACAAGAAAGATGACCGAAAGGTGTACAACCCATCTGAGCGCCGGTTTGGTTCCTGCAATATCGCTCATGGCTTACTCCATCTCCTTGCGGGCATTGCGCACGTTCCAGACGAGGATCGGAGCAACCAGCAGCATAATCACCATGGCCGAGGCTGATCCGACGCCCCAGTCATTGGCCCGGAAAAGCTTGTCGTACATGTAGTTTGCCAGCACCTGTGTCTCCCACTGGCCGTTGGTCATCGCGAAAACGATGTCAAAGACCTTGAGCACGGTGATTGTGATCGTCGTCCAAACCACAAGGATGGTTGTCTTGATCTGGGGTACCTTGATCTTGAAGAAGATCTGGAACGGATTCGCGCCGTCCAGAATGGCTGCTTCAATGGTTTCTTCGGGGATGCCCCGCAAGGCTGCCGAAAGGATGACCATGGCAAAACCGGTCTGAATCCAGACCAAAACGATCATCAGGAAAAAGCTGTTCCAGAACGGGACCGTCAGCCAGGTTTGCGGTTCGGCCCCGCCAAAAAAGATATAGAGCGCGTTCAGGATGCCAATCTGGTCTTGTTCTGCAGGTCGCGCATCATAGACCAGTTTCCAGATCACTGAAGCGCCGACAAAAGAAATCGCCATCGGCATGAAGATCAGAGATTTGGCGAAGTTGCCCCAGCGGATGCGGTCAGTCAGTTGCGCAACAAGCAGACCAAAGGCCGTTGACATAGCCGGCACAACGATCAGCCAGAACATGTTGTTGCGCATGGCCTCCCAAAATTTGGGCTCAGCCGCCATTTGCGAGTAATTGTCCAAACCGACCCACTTGTACCCGCCGCCGGGCACACGCTCCGTGAGTGACAGGCGCAGGGTTTCAACAACCGGATAGGCCAGATACAGCCCCAGCGCAGCCAGCGCAGGGAACAGAAACAGCCATGGCCGGATCATGTTGGCCCGGTTGATGTTGCGCCCCGCATTCGGCCCGCGCGGCGGGAACAGGACTTTGTCCAGAAACTGGTTGGAGAGGTAGAAATAGCCCACACAACCCGACACGCCGATGGCGATCGTCAGCAGGCCTTGAAGTGCCGGTGTCATGGTGCGCTCATCCGTTTGGCAAGTGGGGCGATCCTTAGACCGCCCCAGCGGTTGATTACTTGGCCGCGTCCCAGGACGACTGGATTTCGCTGGCCACGGTGGCTGCGTCTTTTGCACCCGACGAATAATCCACCATCCCGGTCCAGAACGTTCCCGCACCAACGGCACCCGGCATCAGGTCAGACCCGTCAAAGCGGAAAGTGGTGGCATTGGTCAGGATTTCACCCTGCCCACGCTGGGTGTCGTTGGAATAGTTTTCAGGGTTAGCACCCAGGTGAGGCGTCAGGAAGCCGTCTTGAGACATCATGATCTCATGCGCAAAAGGTGTCTTGAGGAACTCCATGAACGCTTCGGCGGCAGGATTCGGGTTGGTGACGGTAAACAGCGTGCCCGCCCCAAGTACCGGAGTACCCAGATCCTTTTCTGCATAAGCCGGGAAATAGAAGAAATCGGCATCAACGCCCAATTCAGTGCCCTCAGGGAAGTACGCCGGAATAAACGACGCTTGGCGGTGCATCATGCAGGCCGGAGGGCTGTCGAACAAACCCTTGGGGCTGTCGCGAAAGTCAATCGCGGCGGTGTCGTCAGCATCCCCGACAACATAGTCATCGTTGCGAGTAAAGCTGCCATATTCCTCAATTGCGGCGATCACCCGAGGATCGTCAAACTTCATCTCATTCGACACCCACTGGTCATAGACTTCCGGCGGCTGGGTGCGCAGCATCAGGTCCTCTACCCAGTCGGTTGCAGGCCAACCGGTCGCGCCACCCGATGCCAGGCCAACGCATAGCGGAGTTTCGCCATCTTCGACCATCTGGTCCATCAGCGCTTTGAACTCTTCCATGGTCTGAGGCACGTCGTACCCGAAATCTTCAAAATTCTCCGGGATGTACCAGACCAGAGATTTCACGTTCACGTTGAAGAAGAAACCATAGAACTCGGCAGCACCTTGATCGTTCTCGAAGGTGCCCAGATCGACCCAGGACTGACCTGCGGCAAAGTTATCTTTGATCCAGTCAGCCGATCCTTCGGCCAGCGGTGTCAGATACCCCTGCTTCGCAAGGTTTGCGGCCAGACCGGGCTGTGGAAACACCGTCAGGTTCGGCGCCGAGCCTGCTGCCGCGTCAATGAGGATTTGCTGCTCAAGCGAATCTGAACCCACATAGCTGGAATTCGCGCCTGTTGCTTCGTCGAAATACGCAACAAGGTTCTCAAAGGATTTGCCTTCACCCGCCAGCCAGGGACCAAAAATGGTCAGGCTTTCCCCGGACAGATCGTTTGCATCGGCAAAAGCCTGAAACCCGTCCCAGTCAAAGCTGCCCTCACCTACGGCGTGGATCAATTCACCTTCCGCCTGAACAGATCCAGCCATCAGGGCGAACACCGCCGCACCTGCATAAAGCGAGTGTCTCATCTCATCCTCCTCCCAAGTTTTCGCGCGCTTGCAGACTCAGTTTCAAAGCGCTTTGGATGCGATGTGTTATCCGCTAACATTTTCTCTCTGTCAATAATTCGCTTTCCCGATCCAGCAATATTAATAAATCTGGCAATTGCGGCAAAACAAGTTGACGGACGCTTAAATTGCCCACACAACAAGTGCGAGCACACAATTGAAGGCGCTTTGAATAGCAAAATGAACCTGAAGCAGCTCTCAGAAATTCTGGGTCTTTCGCAAACAACGGTAAGCCGTGCGCTGAACGGCTATCCCGAGGTCAGCGAGGGAACGCGTGTACGTGTGCAAGCCGCCGCTCAGAAACATGGGTATCGTCCCAACAGCCGAGCAAAAGGGCTGGCAACAGGTCGATCCATGGTTATCGGACATGTGATCCCCAGTTCGTCGCAACATGAAATGGTGAACCCGATCTTCGGAGATTTTGTCGCCGGAGCAGCAAAGAAATATGCCGAACATGGGTACGACATGATGTTCACCAACGCTGACGATACCTCGATCGAAGAAGCCTATCGCAGCCTTTTTCAGCGAGGGGCCGTTGATGGTATTGTGCTGCAAGGTCCAAAAGTGAACGAAGCTCGGATCGCTGTCCTCAAACGCATGAGAGTGCCGTTCATCGTGCATGGGCGTTCAACGGGCGCGGATACGCCTTACGACTGGATAGATGTAAACAACAAAAGCTCGTTTTTGCGGGCGACCCGGTTTTTGATTGATCTTGGACACCGCAGGATCGCCCTTATCAACGGGTTGGAGGAGATGGATTTTGCACAGCGCAGACGTGCGGGGTATCTGGCGGCACTGGAGCAAGGCGGTATAATCGCAGACCCTGACCTGATGCGCCGTGCCGAGATGACCGAGGTTTTCGGGCATCGGGAAACGCACGGCATGTTGCAGCTTGATGACCCTCCAACAGCTATTTTGGCATCCTCGATGATTTCCGCCATCGGGGTCAGACGCGCGATTGACGAAGCAGGCTTAGTTATGGGGCGCGACGTTTCGGTCATCGCACATGACGATGACCTTTCGTATCTGAAGAACGGGCAAGACATCCCTATTTTCACAGCGACTCGATCATCTGTCCGCCAAGCCGGGGAAATGGCCGCAGAGATGCTGATTGATCGGATAAAGTCTCCAGATGGTCCGCCCAATACCAAATTACTTGAGGCCGAACTGGTTGTTGGCCGCTCGACTGGCCCTGCGCCCAACAGGACGTAATCATGAAACATTCTCGCGCTGACTTCCCAAAAGATTTCCTTTTCGGGGTCGCAACCTCGGCTTATCAAATCGAAGGGCATGCACAGGGTGGTGCCGGGCGAACGCACTGGGATACATTTGCGGCCTCACCCGGCAATGTGGTGCGTGAGGAAAACGGCGATCTGGCCTGCGACCACCTGAACCGGTTCGAGCAGGATTTTGATCTGGTGCGCGAGGCCGGTTTTGACTGTTATCGGTTCTCAACCAGCTGGGCGCGTGTCATGCCGGAAGGTCGCGGCCAGATCAATCAAGCCGGGCTGGATTACTATGACCGGCTGGCAGACGCGCTGCTGGCCCGCGGAATCCGCCCGTGTGTGACGCTGTATCACTGGGAACTGCCCTCCGCTCTTGCGGATCAGGGGGGCTGGTGCAACCGAGACATCGCGGGATGGTTCGCAGACTTCACCGAAATCATCATGGGCCGCATCGGTGACAGGATGTTCAGTGCGGCCCCAATCAACGAGCCATGGTGTGTCAGTTGGCTCAGCCATTTCGAGGGCCATCATGCGCCCGGTTTGCGCGATATTCGCGCCACGGCCCGCGCAATGCATCACGTTTTGCTTGCTCATGGACGCGCCATTCAAGCCATGCGCAGCCTTGGCATGAGCAACCTTGGTGCGGTGTTCAACCTTGAATGGGCAGAACCCGCCGATGAGAGCGTCGAAGCGCGACTTGCAGCGGACCGGTATGACGCGATTTACAATCGGTTCTTTCTTGGTGGTGTATTCAGGAAAGAGTATCCTAAATTGGTACTGGACGGCCTTGAACCGCACTTGCCCTCTGGCTGGCAGGATGATTTCGAGACAATTGGCACACCGGTCGATTGGTGCGGATTGAACTACTACACGCGAAAGCTGATTGCCTCGAACGATTCCGCATGGCCCAGCTTGACGGATGTTCCAGGACCATTGCCAAAAACGCAAATGGGTTGGGAAATAGACCCTTCTGCCCTAAACCGTTTCCTGGTTCGCACACAGAAGGACTATACGGGCGGGCTACCAATCTATATCACCGAAAACGGAATGGCGAGCGCAGAGCGCGTGCGGGATGAGGACCGTATCGAATATCTTGATACACACCTTGCAGCCGTGCAGGACGCTTTGGCACAAGGTGTTCCGGTTAAAGGCTATTTTGTCTGGTCTCTGCTGGACAATTACGAATGGGCCTTCGGATACGAGAAAAGGTTTGGACTGGTGGACGTGGATTTTGAAACTCTGGAAAGAACGCCCAAAGCGTCGTTCGTGGCGCTTACATCCGCCCTTTCAGAGGGGCAGAACGTCTCTCAGCCGTTAGCGCAACCATCCGGATCTGTGCATGAGCACTGGAATTTGGTTGCGGACATCGGTGGAACAAATACACGTCTGGGCGTTGTGACAAACGGCGAACTGACAGACCTGCGCAAGCACCCAACGGGAACTCTGGATGATCTGCTGAACGCATTTCACGCTTTGCGCGATGAGGTTGGCACAAATCCTCAGGCGGTTGTTGCCGCCGGGGCTGGTCCTGTCAGAGACGGCGTCATCCGCCTTACAAACGCCAATTTGGACTTGTCCGAGTTGGAACTGGCGCAGGCGACCGGGGCGGAACATACTTTTGTTATCAATGACTTTACGGCCGCGGCATGGTCAGTTGCTGACGTCACACAGAACGAAGTTTCGGTTTTGCAAGGTCAGGCGAAACCACCAGCAGGCACGCGTTTGGTGGTTGGCCCCGGCACCGGACTTGGCGTCGGAGCATTGCTTTTTTCCGAAGGTCACTATCACACAGTTTCCGGCGAAGGTGGGCATGTTGGGCTGTACCCGCGTCACCGGGACGAGGTCGACGTCTTTGAAGCCGCCCGTCACATTGCTCCTGACTGTTTCTTTGGCGATAGCCTTGCTTTGGAAGCAGAGATGTTTCTGAGCGGAACTGGCCTTCCTATCCTGTATCAGGCCGTTGGGTTGGCAGCGGGCACCGGGCGGTCGTCTTTTCGTTCCGCCAAAGACATTTTGACCGAAGCCCGCGATGCTTCGGACCCCATCGCAGTCAAAACTGCGCAGATGTTCACAACGCATCTGGGCGCGCTTATGGGTGATATGGCTGTCACGCTTATGCCTGCTGGTGGAGTGTTTCTTGTCGGCGGGGTCGCCGAGAAAAACCGCTGGCTGTTTGATCAGGATTTCAAGGACGCATTCAATGGCGGCGGGCGGTTCAGCGAGCTTCGTAAATCCTTGAACCTTTACGTCTCAGAACAGGCCGAGTTCGGCATCATCGGGGCGAACAATTTTTGCAAAAACGCACTAAAGCGATGAACGACTTGTGCGCTTGAGGCTCTGGGAGAGGACGTTGGAATGATCCTGTGCTGTGGGGAAGCCCTGATTGACATGATTGCCGAGCCGACAGTGTCCGGCGCACGCGGCTTTGTGCCCCATACGGGTGGCGCGATCCTGAATACCGCTGTTGCCATGGGGCGCTTGGGTGAGTCCGTGGGAATGTTGACCGGTGTCTCCACGGATATGTTTGGTCAACAGCTGATCAACGCGTTAAAGGCAAGCCACGTTGACGTTTCGCATGTAATTGTCTCGGATCGTCCCACTACACTTGCGTTTGTACAACTTGAAGATGGGCACGCAACCTACAGTTTCGTTGATGAAAACACGGCTGGCCGTATGTTGGCACCTGAAGATATGCCAGACCAACTCCCTGCCATCTCGGCATTGTATCTTGGGGGTATAAGCTTGGCGTGTGAGCCATGTGCAGATGCCTATGCATCTTTGTTGGCTCAACACGGAAACGACCGCCCTGTCATGTTGGATCCCAACATTCGTCCGGGTTTTATTCAGGATCAAACCCGCTTTCGAACGCGTTTGAACCGCATGATCGCGCAGTCCGATATCGTGAAAGTGTCGGACGAGGATCTGGACTGGATCATTCCCGGTGCGGAACCCGAAGCAGTCAAAGCAGCCTTGCTGTTGCAAGCCGGACCATCAGCGCTGATCGTGACCCGGGGCGGCGATGGCGCAAACGGGTATCTGGCGGATGGATCGCAAGTGACGGTGCCGGTAAAACCGGTGCAGGTCGTGGATACGATCGGTGCGGGCGACACGTTCAATGCAGGTGTGCTCACTGGTCTCAGCCGCGCCGGGCATCTGACAAAACCTGCTGTACGCAACTTAACTGCCAACTCTTTGCGCGCGGCCATGGAACTGGGCGCCGAAGTTGCAGCTGTAACCGTATCTCGAGCTGGGGCGGAACCGCCTTGGGACCATGAGCTATAATTCTTGGAAAAAACAATGAAACGATCTGACATAAATCGCATCAAATCCGAAGCGCAGGCGTTCATCCAGTCCTTTGGCGGTGTACTGCCGCCTTTTGCAGACTGGTCACCCGAACAGATGCGCAGCCCAGTGGCGCAAACGATCCGCAGCCGCGGGTTGGGGTGGGACATCACCGACTACGCTCAGGGCCGGTTTGATGAACTGGGCCTGTTTCTTTTCACGCTGCGCAACGGCGAAGTGAATGATTTGCAGTCTGGGCGCGGGATGCTTTACGCAGAAAAATTGCTGATTTCGAAAGACAAACAACTGTCTCCGATGCATCGCCACATCATCAAGGCAGAGGACATCATCAACCGTGGCGGCGGCGATCTGGTGATGGAGATTTATGCATCGGACCCAGAAGGTGGCATCGACCGGCATACGCCTGTCACAGTGCCCAGCGATGCCTGCCCTGTTACGTTGCAACCAGGTGAGCATCTACGCCTGAAACCAGGGCAAAGCGTAACCCTGATGCCCGGAGTTTGGCACGCGTTCTGGGCCGAGCACGGTGATTGCCTTATCGGCGAGGTTTCGACTGTGAATGATGATCGAACGGATAATGTGTTCGAAGATCCGATCCCTCGATTTTCAAAGATTGAGGAAGATGCCGCGCCAGATTTCCTATTGGTTTCCGACTACTGACGTAAACCGGGTTGACAATAACCGACAGACAACTGGGCTGAGCCCAAGTGATTTCGTCAAACGCCACTCATTCTCTTGCTTGACAAGTCCAGCACCACGAGACTAGCTGAGCGGGATGGTTCCGTAAGGGATGAAAATGGGAATACGGTGCGGCACAGTTTTTTTGCCAAGTCCGTGACTGCCCCCGCAACTGTAAGCGGAGAGCGACGCCATTACGCCACTGACCCCGAAAGGGTTGGGAAGGTGGGCCGAGCCTTGACCCGCAAGTCAGGAGACCTGCCATCCGATGTTCAACCAACCCGGGGCGGGGCGTCCTGGAAGGAGGCTTTGATGGCACGTTTTTCGCGTGTTTACATTGGTAGCACCTTCTGTCCGCGCTTGGTTTCAAGCGGAGCGGACAGTGTTAAAGGTGACTGACAGAAATAAGCTCTTCTTCAATACCTACTGCGCTGAGGCATCCCGCGGTGCCGTTAATTCAATGCCACGTTACGTTATAACATTGCATATCAATCCAACCCGCAGTAAGCGCTACATGCAATGACGAAAATCGCTGATCATTTCATTCTTGTGTGTGCGACCTGCACAGGTGCCATGTCCACCGATCAAGTGACTGGCGCACTGGCGCAAACATTGCCCGAAGGATTTGCAATTCGAACAGTTGATTGCATGGCAGGTTGTTCCCGACCAACCACCATTGGCCTTCAGGCACCGGGCAAGGCGCAGTATCTGTTTGGAGACATCGACACGGAATTGGATCTGGACGCAGTGGTGGAATTCGCCGGACAATACCGCCTTAGTTCCGATGGCTGGACAAGTGCAACCGAACGCCCGCCCGCGTTATTCACCAAGACCTTGTCCCGAATACCCGCCCTGCCAACCGAGAGGGTGTCATGAGTTTTCTGTCGGTCGAGGGTCTCGAATATTACGCTTTGAACGGCGATGTCCTTTTGCAGGACGTGTCCTTCGGCTTGGAGGAGGGCTCGATTCTGGCAATTGCGGGTCCGAATGGCGCGGGAAAAACAACACTGCTCAAGTTGCTTTGCGGAATAGAACGTATTGCACTGGGTGATGTGCTTATAAGAGGCAAAAGCTTGCGCACCTTGTCCGCGCATGAGCGTGCCCGAACCATCGCGGTCGTAGGCCAGCAAGAAATGCCAGACGGTCGGTTGCGTTTGCGAGACTATGTTGCGCTTGGGCAAATCCCGATTCAGGCGGATAAATCGGCAACCGAGCACAAGGTAGATCTTGATCGAGTTCTGGAAACAACCGGATTGTCTCATCTTTCCCGCAAGCCGATGAGCCAGCTATCGGGTGGCGAGCGACAGCGCGCTCACATCGCGCGCGCTTTGGCACAAAACCCATCCCTGTTGTTTCTGGACGAACCGACCAATCACCTGGATCCAGACGCCAAGGGGCACATGTTGTCCTTGGTGGCCGAGCTGGGCGTCACGGTGGTCATGATCGTCCATGATCTGGTCATGATCCCGGAATTCGCCACGCATGTGGCCTTGATGAAATCCACACGCCTGACGGGTTATGGGCCCGTCAGCGACGTGCTGACCTCAGAACGTGTTCGCGACACCTTTGGTGTGGATTATCTGTGCTTTCAGCATGAGGGCCGCATAATCCCAGCGCTGGATATTCGAAAACGAAAACTGTCATCATAACAGGAGCTTACAATGATGCAGAAACTTTGGCCTGTGGCTCTGTTCACTGGCCTGGCAAGCGGCGCGGTCGCAGAAGCCATCACAGTGGACAATTGCGGCGAACCGCTGGTTTTTGAAACCGCGCCCGAACGGATCGTTGTCCACGACATGAACATGACCGACATGGCGTTCGCATTGGGCCTGCAAGACAAGATCGTGGGCCTGACCGGCATCACGGGCTGGTACAAGACGAGCCCTGATTTTGATGCACAGCGCGGTGATATCCCAGAGCTTGCACCAAAATACCCTACTGTTGAGAACCTCATCGCAGTAGAACCCGACATGTTCTTTGCAGGGTGGTATTACGGTATGCAGCCGGGTGGCGAGGTTACTCCGGACACCCTTTCGCCCTTTGGCATCAAGACCATGGTTCTGACCGAAAGCTGCGTACATCTGAGCAAAGATCGCCCAGAGGCCAGTATGGACCTGCTGTTTGGCGACGTTCTGCGTTTGGGTCAGGTCATGGGCGTCGAAGCCAAGGCGCAAGAGCTTGTCTCGGGCTGGAAAGACCAACTGGCCGCTATCGAAGCCAAAACAGCTGATCTGCCCAAACCACGTGTCTTCCTGTTGGACGGGCCGGCAGATGCGCCGTTTACCGCTGGTAAGTTTGCGATACCGGACGCGATGATCGCCGCAGCAGGCGGAGAGAATGTGACCCATGACATGGACACCAGCTGGGGTCGTACGTCGTGGGAAACCGTGGCTGCTGCAAACCCGGAATTCCTGGTTCTGCTGGACTATCAGACAGGAAACGGTGCAGAAGATACCTTCCAGTTCCTGAAAGATCATCCCGTCATGTCTCAAACCGATGCAGTCAAGAACGAGCGCTGGATCGGCCTGCGCTACGAAGAGCTGACACCCGGCCCGGCAAACATTGAGGCCATCGAAAAGATGGTCAAGGCAATGCACCCGGAGACCAACTGATATGGCCCATTTGGGCCGTTCGATCTTGCTGGGGGCGATCGTTCTGATCGCCCTTTTGCTGCTGTCCATCGTTTATGGAACAACAAATATTCCTGTGCGGGACGTGGTCGCCGCGATTGGTCTAGGAACAGGCCTGATCGATGGCGACATGTCCCCGCTTCACCGGATCGTTTTCGACTTGCGCCTTCCCCGCGCCTTGTTTGCCGCGGTCATCGGGGCAGGATTGGGGGTTGTTGGTGTGGTTTTGCAAACAACCACGCGCAACGATCTTGCCGATCCATTCTTGTTTGGCCTGTCCTCGGGCGCGGCTGCCGGGGCGGTGTTGGTGATCACCGTCACGGGTGATGTACTGGGCATTTGGACCCTGCCCTTGGCGGCATTTTGCGGAGGCTTGATTGCTTCGGGCATTGTTCTGGCACTGGTTCAGGGCCTGCGCACAAGTGCGCCGGAAAAACTGATTCTAGCCGGTTTGGCCGTGTCCTTTCTGTTCTCGGCCATCACAAACTATTTGATTTTTTCCGGCGACAATCGCGCGGCGCATTCGGTCATCTTCTGGATGCTTGGCGGGTTGGGCCTTGCACGGTGGGAGACATTCCCACTGGTTCTGACCGGACTGGCTCTGATCCTGAGTTATGCTCTTTACCGCAGTCGCTGGCTGGATGCCCTTTTAACCGGAGATTTCACGGCGTCCTCTCTTGGCATACCCGTTCAGGGCTTGCGATTTAGTATGTTCTTTGTCGCGGCATTGGCGACGGCGAGCTTTGTTTCCGTGGCCGGCGTTATTGGTTTTGTCGGGTTAATGGTCCCTCATATTGCACGGGGCATTGCCGGCACGCTGCACAGAAACCTGTTGATTACCTCAGCTATCGTCGGGGCGATCCTGCTGACGATGTCGGATATTCTGTCCCGCCTGCTTTTGGCCCCTCAAGAACTGCCCGTAGGTATCGTAACAACGTCGATCGGGTCTCTTTTTGTGTTCCTATATCTGTTCAAATCCGCGCGCGGTGATTGACGCCAGATATTGGCCTACGTGTCTGGTCCGTGTGACAAAAGCTCCTGCACCAAGGGATTAGGGAACCTGCGCTTGAACGTAATTGCGTGGAAGTTTTCCTTGATCTTCGGATGCTCATTTGCCTCGACCAAACGGCCCGAGTTCAGCTCATCCTGAACAACGATCGGAGCCACCAGAGCCAAGCCGATATCCTCGCGCGCCAAAAGCCGCATCATGGCCATATCGTCCACCTCGGCAGCTACCTGAGGCCGTACCGACATGCGGCTGGCCATAGCGTCAAACGCAGTACGAACACTGTTGTTGGTTGTGGGCAGGATGAAAGGTTGTTCTTCCAACAGATCCCGTATCGGGCGCGTCGGATCAAGGCGATCCGGGGTTCCAACGATACTCACTGGTTGTTCGGCCAGATGATGAGTGACAAAGCTGGTCAGGCTGTCACTCGCGGGTTCGTGGTTCATGAGGACCAAGTCGAAATTCAACGTTTCCAGCCCTTCCAGCAACTCACTTGGACTGCCAGACCTCAAGATGACCTCGACATCAACACGCGCCAAAATGGGTCGCAAAAAGCGAATCTGAAAGTTCCGCGACAGGGTAGACTGCGCCCCCACCCTCAGCGCCTGCCGCGTGTTTCCTTCATCCTGTAAGGTTGCCACAAGTTCCTGGCCTGTCGCAAAAATCGCATCTGCGTGGTCCAGCGCGATATGTCCGGCTTCGGTCAGGTGCAGCTTGCGGCCTCTGCGCTCAAACAGGGGATGGCCAAGGCGATCTTCCAATTCCTTTATCTGCACGGACAAGGCGGACTGTGACAGATTCAAACGTTGTGCAGTCCTGGTCAGATTGCCGTCATGGGCAACCGCCCAGAAATAGCGGAGATGATGATAGTTAAGCGGCATATCGTTCTATCTAACCGAACATAATTAATCAAACAATGTATTTTTCATATGATGGCACGCGAAATATGTCTCCTTGAACAATTCGAGTCAGTATCGAACGTCAAGGGACACACGCATGAGCTATTTGCTTCTACCCCTCCTGAGTCCGCTGATCTTTTTAGGGTCGGCTTTTTATTGCAGCCGTCATCCGGGGATGCGCCCGGGCAACTTACCTAAAATCGCAGAATGGGCTGCGTTGGCAGCTTTTGCTGTGTCTGCGCTATCTGCAGTGTTGCTGATTGCGAATGGATCCGGAACATCGGCACTGATCGGGTTCTGGGGCGTCGGACTGTCAGTACGGTTGGACGCGGTAAGCGCCACGATGCTGGTTCTGGTCAGCTTTATTGGCTGGATCGTCCTGCGTTATTCAGCGACTTACATGGATGGGGAACAGAAACAGGGCGCCTTCACCGGATGGATGTCCGTTGCGCTTGCTTCCGTTCTTTTGCTGGTCATGTCCGGCAACCTCACTCAACTTCTTGCAGCCTGGATCGCAACAAGCCTGGCGCTGCATCAACTGCTGCTGTTCTACCCGGAACGCACTACGGCACAGCGTGCAGCGCGCAAAAAGGCGGTTGTGGCGCGGCTTAGCGAGGCCGCACTTGCGCTGGCCGTAGTCCTGTTGATCATCGGCTACGGAACAACCGATATCGCCACGATCCTGTCATCCGCACAGCCAACCGTGGTGACAATTGTTGCGGCCCTGTTGATCGCAGTGGCCGCCGTGCTGGCGTCGGCTCAGTTCCCTGTTCATGGCTGGCTGACCGAGGTTATGGAAGCACCGACACCGGTGTCAGCACTGCTGCACGCAGGCGTGATTAATGCCGGTGGGTTCCTGTTGATCCGCTTTGCTGATGTGATGCTGGTTGCACCGGGCATCATGGCATTGCTGGTCATGCTGGGCGGGTTCACTGCACTGTTTGGCGGGCTGGTGATGCTGACACAACCAGCGGTAAAGACGTCTCTGGCATGGTCCACAATCGCTCAGATGGCGTTCATGATCATGCAATGCGGGCTGGCACTGTTCCCGTTGGCGCTGCTGCACATCGTGGCGCACTCACTTTATAAAGCGCATGCCTTCCTAAGCGCCGGCGAAGCCGTGCGCAACGTTGCGGCGATCCGTCGGCCGGGGCTAGTGGCTGTGCCAAGCGCACGCAACGTATTGCTGGCTTTCGCAACCGGCATTTTGATCTACGGCGCGGTGGCTTCGGTATTCGGGATCGATGGGAAATCGGTTCAGGCCATCGCACTGGGCGTTATCCTGATCTTCGGCGTCGCTTATCTGCTGGCGCAGGGATTTGCCGATGCAGCCCCCGGAGCCCTGACCCGCCGCACCGTCATCTATGCCGGAGCAACATCTGTCAGCTACTTCGTTCTGCAAATTGCAGCGCAGCATCTGACCGCCGGAACTTTGCCACCCACACCCGCTGCGGGACCATTGGAATGGGCACTGATCTTACTGGCGCTCATCAGCTTTGGTGCAGTGGCACTGGCTCAGTCAACCTTCCCGCTTTGGGCCTCGCATCCTGCGGCGGCTGGCATCCGGGTGCATCTGTCCAACGGGCTTTATGCCAACGCAATCTTTGATCGGCTGCTGGACGGATGGTCCACGCGGCGGTCTGTATGAAAAGGGGATCAGACATGTATATGAAACACGAAAGCTATCCTGCTCCGCTTTTGGAACTGGTCGCGATTGCAAATGACGCTGTGCGTCAGATCCCTCCTCTGTTTCCGCTGGCGGCCAACGTCGCCGTAAACCCCTTCCTGGGACAGACTGAAGACACCCTAGCCGTGACAGCTGCGCGCCTTGGTCGTGTCGCCGGTGTACGCATCACACCTGACCGGCAAGCCATGGCCGAAAAGCTGAAGACCGGCGAGATGGTTGACGGTGATCTGGTCGAGGCAATTTCTCATGTCGAAAGCCGCTTTGATCCGCCAAGGCTGGAAGATGTAACGGCTGCTTTGACCACGGACGCGGCACCTCTTGCCCCGTTGCCAACAGTTGCGGATCTCGCCGCCGACGTGTCGGGCATCGACTGGCCGGGTCTGATCGAAGAACGTATCGGAGCTTGGGCCGCAAGTCATTTCGACGAAGGCCAGGCCCTGTGGCAGCCCAGCCGCGCTGGCGGTGCATTCAGCGCATGGCGGGAGTTCGCCTCGCGCGACCTTACGCCGGAAATCAATGGGTTGAAGGGCTTTGGCGCATTTGTGGCGGCCACCAACCGTTCTCAATGGCGGGCCATCGGACGGGCCGCGGAAACGCTGGGCGTGACGCCAGAGGCGGCCGGAACAACCTTTCATCGCTGGCTGATCACGTTGGGCGGTTGGGCACAATATGCGCGCTACTTGTTGTGGCAGGCCGAGCTTCAGGGACAGACCGACACAACAACGGCTGAACTACTTGCCATTCGGATGGTGTTTGAAGAGGCGCTGTTCCACCAGTACCGCGATCAGATTACGTCACGTTGGTCGGAGACCATCGCAGTGCACGAAACGCCGATCACACCGTCCCGTGACATGGTGATTGACGCCATTCTGCAAGATGCCGCTGAACGGGCACAACAGCGCAAGTTGGGGCAGGCTTTGTCCGGATCTCAGCCAAGAAAAACCGAAGGCCGCCCCATGGTTCAGGCCGCGTTCTGTATTGACGTCCGGTCCGAGGTCTTCCGCAGGGCGCTGGAAACACAGGATGCAGGCATTGAAACCATAGGCTTTGCCGGGTTCTTTGGGTTGGCCAGCGCGCATAAATGCGCAGGATCAGACGTGACCGAGCTGCGGGGGCCCGTTCTTCTGAACCCCAATGTGACATCTAAAGCAGCAGAAGACACATTGTCCGATCTCGACCGGCGCTACACGGCCCGCGCGAAACGTGCTTGGGGGCGTTTCAAGCTGGCCGCTGTTTCATCCTTTGCCTTTGTCGAAGCGACCGGGCCGATCTACGCAGGTAAATTGCTTCGGGACTCGCTGGCAGCCAGTGGCAAGGAAACCAAGTTTGATCCTGCACCCAAGCTGGATCCTTCGATGGATCTGAACACGCGCATCGATACCGCTAAGGCCATCCTGGGCGCTATGTCTCTGACGGGGAATTTTGCTCGTATCGTGATGCTGGCAGGACATGGGGCGGACGTCACCAACAACCCCCATGAAAGCGCGTTGCAGTGCGGTGCCTGCGGTGGTCATGCAGGGGACGTCAGCGCCCGGCTTCTGGCCAGCCTCCTGAACGACAACCAGGTGCGCGAGGGTCTGCGGGGCAAAGGGATCGACATCCCCGCTGACACGCTGTTCCTTCCAGCGCTGCACAATACGACGACGGATGACGTCACCCTGTTTGATCAGGACCATCCGGCAGGATTGTGGGCCCCGCAGATCGCCAAATTGAAAGCCTGGCTGAATGAAGCCGGACGCCTGGCGCGCGCCGAGCGTTCGGCGCGGTTGCCTCGTGCCAACGGAGGTGACGATATCGCCCGCCGTGCCAAGGATTGGGCCGAACTTCGGCCTGAATGGGGTTTGGCAGGTTGCCGGGCCTTTATTGCGGCCCCACGCAGCCGGACCGATGGGACCGGATTGGCCGGACTGTCCTTTCTGCATAGCTATGACTGGCGTTCAGATGATGGGTTTGGCGTGCTTGAGTTGATCATGACCGCCCCGGTGGTCGTGGCAAGCTGGATCAGCCTGCAGTATTACGGGTCGTCCGTCGCGCCGGGCTTGTTTGGCGGTGGCAACAAGCTGCTGCACAACGTGGTCGGCGGGATTGGTGTTGTCGAGGGGAACGGAGGTGCTTTACGCCCAGGGCTGCCTTGGCAATCGGTCCATGATGGCGAAGCGTTCCAGCATGATCCTCTGCGCCTGTCCGTTGTAATCGAAGCGCCGCGTGAAGCCATGAACGACATTCTGAAACGGCATGCGAATGTCAAAGCCCTGTTTGACAACCGCTGGCTTCACCTGATCGCAATGGATGAAAATGGTGATCTGGCTTGGCGTTACACAGGTGATCTGGAATGGAGCCCGATTGCGAAACCCGCTGGCTCTGAACAAGCCATCGCTGCCGAATAAGCAAAAAACGGAAGGGCCCGGCCACAGTGCCGGGCCTTCTTTTTACTGACTATGTGTTGATAAGTTTCAGAAGATCTGCATGCAGATCAGGGGTTGCCGCCGATACGACCGCGCCATCTGACTCCAGTGTCAACGCCCTGCCCTGCCAATCGGTCATCACACCACCAGCTGCCGCAATAAGCGGCGCAACCGCCAAGTAGTCATAGGGTTGCAGGTCATAATCCACTACAGCGTCCACATGCCCTGCGGCCAGCAACGCATGCGGATAACAGTCATAGGCAAACCGACGCGTCTGCCCGGCCTGCATCAAACGGTTGAATAGGTCCAGGTGATCGCGATGGATCTTGTCCCCCTCGTTTACGTATAGAATAGATTGATCCAAACGCTTTTGTTGCGAGGTCCGTATGGGTTCACCGTTCAGAGCGGCCCCTTCACCAATGACACCCACATACACCTCATTCAAAGCGGGCATTCCGACCAAGCCTAACTGAGGCTGCCCATCAACCAGATGTGCCAACAGGAACCCGAACAAAGGATGCCCGGACAGAAATGACCGGGTTCCGTCGATTGGGTCAATGACCCACATGTGCCGACCATCACCTGCCTCTTGCCCGTGTTCTTCGCCAAAGACCCCATGCTCGGGAAAGTGCTGGTTCAGGTAGGACCGAACCTCGGCTTCAACCGCTTTGTCAGCTTGCGTCACAGGGCTTTCATCCAGCTTGAACTCGACACCCAGAGATCCTCGGAAAAACCGCATCGCAGACGACGACGCAATGTCAGCCATCTGAATGGCATGTTCCTTCAGCGTATGTGCGACGACCATTTCAATCCTTTCAGACGGATGTTTCTGCGTTGTTTTTGATGACGGGTTTCATCAGTTGCAATGGGGAACATGACACGATCAGTATCAGCTACATTAAACGGTCCGGGCGTCATTTTCGGGCTGTTTTCACGCCATTTTTCCGCTGTCAGCCAATCACCAAGCGGGGCACGAATGTGCCTCGCCACTGGCTTTTGCATACCGCATAGATTACGGATCACGTTCGGGGCTTCAGACCTTCACGCGTTCCATCTTAGGGTCGTAAAGTGGCTGCAAAGTCACCTGACAGGGTACTCTTCTGGTGGCTACGTCCAATTCATACTCTCCGGACGTGACATATTCTGGATCAACGCCTTCGGGGTTACGGATATAACCGTATCCAATCGATTTCCCGATGGTATAGCCATACCCGCCCGAGGTCAGCCAACCGACCCGTTCGCCATTGCGATAGATGGTTTCCCGACCCAACAGAACGATATCCGGATCAACCGTGAAACAGGCCAGCATCTTTTCGACGCCTTCTGCTTTCTGCTTTTCGGATGCGGCACGGCCTTTGAAGTCCACATCTTTGCGCAGCTTGACGGCCCAGCCCAGCCCGCTTTCGAACGGTGTATGATCCGGCCCGATATCCGAGCCCCATGCGCGGTAGCCCTTCTCAAGCCGCAGCGATTCAATAGAGCGGTATCCTGCATTCACCAGACCATGAGACGCGCCCGCCTCCATCAGCGCGGCATAAACGGTTTGGGCATATTCCACTGGCAGATGCAGTTCCCAGCCCAGCTCACCCACATAGGTGACGCGCAGCGCCTTGACCGGGCAACCGGCGATGCCGATTGTGCGGATCGTTCCAAATTTAAACCCGTCATTCGAAACATCATCTCGCGTCACCGCCGCCAGAATATCCCGCGCCTTTGGTCCCATCAGCGACAACACCGCATTCGATGAGGTGATGTCGAACAGCTGGCAGTTCATGCCTTCCGGGATATTGCGGTTGATCCAGTCGAAATCATGGGTGGCAAAGCCAGTGCCAGTGATGATGTAGAATTCATCATGTGCCACTCGACCAACGGTCAGGTCACATTCAATCCCGCCCTTGTCGTTCAGCATCTGAGTATAGACCAACGCGCCGACAGGCTTGTCGACATCATTGGCGCAGATCCAATTCATCGCCGCCAGCGCATCGGGGCCTTTCAGCGCGAATTTGGCAAATGAGGTCTGGTCAAACAGCACCGCCGCCTCACGCGCGGCCTTATGTTCGCGGCCCACCGCATCGAACCAATTTTGGCGACCAAAGCTGTATTCATCTTTGGCGGTCTCTCCCAGCGACGCATCCGCGTACCAGTTCGGGCGTTCCCAACCCAGTTTCTCACCAAAACACGCGCCCTGCGATTTCAGCGTGTCATAGAGCGGTGACTTGCGGCAGGGGCGACCCGAGTCGTGCTCCTCATGCGGCCAGCCCATTGTGTAATGTTTGCCATAGGCTTCGACGGTCCGGGTGCGCACCCAATCGGTGTCGAAATGCGGGCGGCCAAAGCGGCGGATATCGGCGGACCACAGATCAAAGGGGGGTTCTCCCTTGTGGACCCATTCAGCCAGCGCCATGCCCGCCCCGCCACCAGCGGCAATGCCGAAGGCATTGAAGCCTGCGCCAACGAAGAAGTTGTTCAACTCGGGCGCTTCGCCGATGATGAAGTTGCCGTCTGGCGTGAAGCTTTCCGGCCCGTTGGTCAGCGTCTTGACGCCGGCGTTTTCCAGCGCAGGAACACGTCCCAGCGCTAACTCCATCAACTGTTCGAAATGGTCGAAATTACTGTCGAGCAAGGTGTAGTGGAACCCTTGCGGAATCCCTTTAGTCGCCCAAGGGATTGGGTTCGGTTCATAGCCGCCCATAACCAGGCCACCGACCTCTTCCTTGTAGTAGGTCAGGCGATCCGGGTCGCGCAGGGTTGGCAGGTGGGACGGTACATCAAAAGGTTCGGTGACCATATACTGATGCTCCATCGGCACCAGCGGCACGTTGACACCAAAGCGCCCGGCAAAAGTGCGGGTCCACTGCCCGGCGCAGCAGATTACCTTTTCGCATTCGATCCGGCCATGTTCCGTGATTACCGCACGGATCTTGCCGTCTTCGATTTCGATATCGGTGACTTTTGTGTCCTCGAAAATCTTTGCACCGGCCATACGTGCGCCTTTGGCCAGTGCCTGAGTGATATCCGAGGGATTCGCCTGTCCATCGGTTGGCAAATAAGCCGCGCCGATCACGTCCGAGACGTCCATCAGCGGCCACAGTTCCTGCGCCTCAGACGGCGTCAGCAACTGCATATCCAAACCAAAGGAATGCGCGGTGGTGGCCTGACGTTTCACCTCGGTCCAGCGCTCCTCGTTACAGGCCAGACGCAGTCCGCCGTTCATCTTCCAGCCGGTACCAAGCCCAGTTTCCTCTTCGATCTTGTTATACAGATCAACCGAGTAACCCAGCAGCTGCGTAATATTCGCGTTCGAACGCAGCTGCCCTACCAGTCCTGCCGCGTGGAAGGTGGTGCCCGAGGTGAGCTTTTTGCGCTCCAACAACACCGTGTCGGTCCAGCCCAGTTTGGCCAGGTGGTAGGCGGTCGAGCAGCCGATGATTCCGCCGCCGATAATGACGGCTTTGGCTGTTTTCGGAAGGTCGGTCATGTCTGTCCTCAGGTATTTTTGAAATCGGAAAGGGCTGCGCGAAACCGCGCGAGGTTTTCGGCCGTATAGGCTGCGTAGTCGAATTCGATGTCCGAGGTGATCTCGGACACCATGCTCCACATGGTTTCCCGCAGAAGCGAGGCGCATTTCATCGCCGTATAACGGTGGCGCAGATCGTCGGTGACGGGAGCGTGGAAATAGGTCTCAAGCACCCAGTCTTCCTGTTCGGGGGAAAGACCATTGTTTGAAGCCAACCCACCCAAATCGAAAAGCGACGAATTGAATCCGGCATAGTCGAAGTCGATCAGCCAAAGGCGATTGCCGTCGTTCAGAAAGTTTCCACAGAGCAGATCGTTATGGCCAAACACCATGTCATACGGCCCGGCCTCGCGTTCCAACGTAGCGCCTGCGTCGATCAGGTCAGGGATCAGCGCTGAATGGGCACTGCCGCGTTCAGTGAGTGTCGCGGCATAGTCGCGGATGACGTGGAACACCCAGAAAACCAGCGATGGACCGCGCAGGTGCTTCGGTACCTCGGTATGGCACGCCTTAACCAATTCCAGCACGCGCGGCAGCATATCCGGGTTGCGAACATCTTCCTCGGTCAGTGTGCGGCTTTCGATGAACTCTAGCACCGTCAGATCGCCTGACGAGTGTACAACCGCTGGCGACAAACCCGCCGCATGGGCGGCCTTGCTGGCGGCCAGTTCGTTAAACCGCATGACTTGATGCAGCGGGATATCGTCCCCCACACGCACCACATAAGATCCGCTGCTATCGGTGACTCTGTAGTTCACATTGGTGATACCGCCGGTCAGAGGCGCGGTCTTGATCTCACCTTGCCAGATCGGCAGGGCGCGGATGCGGGTCATCAGATCGGATTGGCTCATCTTAACTCTCCAGTCCAAAGCGGATGCGGGCTTGACGGGCACCTGCATTGATAAGGCGGTCGGCAATGATGGCGATGAACGCGATGGCCAAACCCGCGACCAGACCCCTGCCCGTATCTGCCTTGGTCAGGGCGATATAGACCTCTTGCCCCAGATCGCGCGTACCGACGAGTGCAGTGATGACCAGCATCGACAGGGCCAACATGATGGTTTGGTTGATGCCCAGCAGAATCTCAGGCAGCGCCATGGGCAGGCGGATATGGCGCAGCAATTGCGTACGGGTGCAGCCGGAAACCAAACCGGCCTCAATCAGTTCCTCACTGACCGAGCGCACACCATGTGCCGCATAGCGCACGGCTGGGGCCAGCGCATAAAGGACGATTGCGATCAGCGCAGTGAAATCTCCTACCCGGAACAACATCACAACGGGGATCAGATAAACAAAGCTGGGCAGGGTTTGCAGCGTGTCGATCAGCAGGTTGATCACCGCTCCGGCGCGTTTGTTCAACGCCGCCAGTACCCCGAGAGGCACCCCGATCAGCGTAGCAAGGATCACCGAGGCTCCGCACAGATAGACCGTCACCATCGCCTTGGACCACAGGCCCGACACAAGGATCAGAGAGGCCATTCCTCCACACAGCAGCGCCAGCCGCCAGCCGCCCGCGTGCCAGCCCAACAGGGTCAGCATTGCAATGGCCCACGGCCACGGGATGCCCAGCAGAACCGTCTTTATCGGGATCATGAACCACGTGAGGAAGAAGACCTTGATCGCCTCGAAAACGTCGAAATAGTTGACGTTCAGATACTCGACGGTGTTATCCCAGAACGCGCCCGTGGTGATTGTCTGGCTGTCGGGATACTCCAACAGCAGCGGCGAGAACTGACCCAGCACCCAGGTCACAACCAACAGGATCAACACCAAAACAGTCCGGCGATGGCGCGCAACCCACGAGCCCGGTTGTTCGTGATGCACCTGCCCCATGCGTTCGGCAAATGCCTGGCTGAGACGATCGACAGCGATGGCCAATACTACAATGGCAATCCCGGCCTCGAACCCCGCGCCAATGTCCAGACGGCGCAGTGCAGCGAGCACGTCAAAGCCCAGCCCCCCAGCCCCGATCATCGACGCGATGATAACCATGTTCAACGTCAGCATGATCACCTGATTGACGCCCACCATCAGGCTGTGGCTGGCCGATGGCACCAACACGCGCCACATCAACTGTCGCTGGGTCGTGCCAGCCATGCGACCGAAATCGAGGATCTCGGGGTCCACGCCCTTGAGCGCCAGCGTGGTGATCCGCACCATTGGCGGCGTGGCGTAGATAATCGTGGCAACCAAAGCCGAGATCGGACCAAAGCCAAACATGAACAGGATCGGCACCAGATAGGCAAAGATCGGAATCGTCTGCATCAGGTCCAGAATGGGCGAGATGATCTTTTCGAACAGCGGATGGCGATAGGCGAGGATACCCAATAGCAGCCCTCCGCCCGCTCCAATCGGCACCGCGATCAGGACCGAGGCCAGCGTCACCATCGCGCTTTCCCATTGCCCGAAGACAGCGAGATAGATGAAACAGGCCCCGACCAATGCGGCAAGTGCCCAGTCACGACAATATTGTCCCAAAGCGATGACAGCGGTGATCACAACGATCCAGCTGATCGCAGGCAGGATGACCTGCGCGTCATTGCCCTGACCGCTGACAAACCCGTCCGCCAATAAGGCAAGCACCAGATTATAAGGTTGTTCAATCATCCACGCGATGGCGCGGGTGACATCGGTGAACGAGACGGGCCCGATGGCAGCGTCCTCGATCAGCCACGTCATCGCCGAGGAAATATAGGTCTTGAACGGGATCACCCAGGCCGAGGGGAACTTGGTCAGCCAACGCGCATCCAGCGCTTTGCCCAGATCGCGGCCATAGTACCCAAGCACGATTGTGATCAGAACAAGGGCCAGAGCAATGGCCTGCGCCCGGTTCAACCGGATCATGCCGCATCTCCGTCGCCGAATAGTACATGCGCAACAGCTTTGCGATCAATCGCTCCCACGGGTTGCCCCTCCGCATCCACAACAGGGATCGGCGCATCGGCGGCGATGATGCGTTCGGCCACGTCAGAAACGCGGGCAGATTGCGCAATTGGCTCTCCTTCACCTGCGGCGCCGGGGGTCATGACGCCGCCGACGGTCAGAACCTTCGAACGCGGGATATGTCTTGTGAACTCAGCCACATATTCCGTGGCAGGGTGCATCACCAGCTCTTCCGGAGTGGCGATCTGAATCACTTCGCCATCTTTCATGATGGCGATGCGGTCTGCCAGGCGGACAGCCTCTTCAAAGTCGTGCGTGATGAAGACGATGGTCTTGTGCAGGCGTTCCTGAAGCCGCAGAAACTCGTCCTGCATCTCGCGCCGGATCAGGGGGTCGAGGGCCGAAAACGGCTCATCCAGAAACCACAGATCGGGTTCGGTCACCAGCGAACGGGCGATACCCACACGCTGTTGCTGGCCGCCGGACAGCTCACGCGGATAGTAATCCTCGCGCCCTTTCAGACCAACCAGTTCCACCACTTCGCGAGCCTTCGTTTCGACCTCGGCTTTTGGTGTGGCCTGAATGGTCAGAGGGAACATCACATTCTGCAAGACGGTCAGATGTGGCAGCAATGCAAAATGCTGGAACACCATGCCGATCTTGTGGCGTCGAATTTCAATCAGTTCTTTGTCGTTTGCACGTAACAGATCAGCGTCGTCAAAAATGACCTCACCACCAGTGGGTTCAATCAAGCGCGACAGGCAACGAACCAAAGTCGATTTCCCCGACCCGGACAGCCCCATAATGATAAAGATCTCGCCTTCCGCGATGTCGATATTGGCGTTGCGCACGGCCCCAATCAAACCTGCATCACGGATGTCATCCGCCGACGGGTTGGGGTTTTGCTTCAACAGCGCTTCAGCGTTTGGCCCGTATAGTTTCCAAACGTTGCGGCAGGACAGTTTCGTCTTGGGGGGCATCGGTGTGGTCCGGTAAGTTTGCAAAAAATGGCCAGAGCGGTCCGAGAGAGCGAAAGGGCCGCTCTGGCCAGTGGATTATTTTGAGATCCAACCCGACCAGCGGTCTTTGTTGGTCTCCATCCACTCTGAAACAACACTGTCAATTTCCACGCCGTCCAGATCGGCCTTGCCGACCATCGCGCTCATTTCGTCATTGTTGATGTTGTACGCCTCGATGATGTCATAAGCGCCGGGCCATTTTTCCTGCAAGCCGGACCAGGCGGCCTTCCAGATTGGCCCACGCGGTTTGCCGCAGTCATAAGCCATGTCGGGGTTCACACCAACCGAAGGGTCGCTATAGCATTCGGCCGAAAATGGCGGGAATTCTACGAATTCACCCTCATACTTGGCCGGCGCCCAATGGGGTACGTAAACCCACAGAACGATCGGATCTTGCCGCTGATAGGCAGATTCAAGCTCGGCGAACAAAGCGGCATCGGTACCCGCATGTACCACCTCGAAATCCAGCTCCAGAGCTTCGACACGCTCTTCGTCGAAGCCGCCCCAGGTCACGGGTCCACCGACATAGCGGCCGCTTGGAGCGGTTTCAGCGGTCGAGAATTCTTCCGCGCAATCGCGCAGAGCTTCCCAATTCGGCAGCCCCGGGCAACGCTCTTTCATGTAGCTGGGATACCACCACTCTTCGATGGCCATCAGACCGGTTTCCCCGACATTCACAACATTGCCCGAAGCCGTCGCTTCGTCCAATGCCTCGCGGCCGGTTGTTTCCCAGATTTCCATCGCCAGATGCAGGTCGCCCGTTTTCAGGCCAGCGAATTGGGCAATGTAGTCAGCCTGAACGTATTCGACGTTGTAGCCCGCTTCTTCAAGGATCGAACCCATGATCTTGGTATTGATCAGCTGACCGGACCAGTCGTGCAGCGTAAGCTTGATCGGATCAGTGGATTCCACCGCCCAGGCTGACGTAGCAGCCGCAACGGCAAGTACCGAAAGTCCCAGTTTGCATTTCATAACACCATCTCCCTGTCGTGAATTTTTTGATGAATCGGTGGCATTGAAGACAGACCAACACACTGTGGGGTTTTGTGTCAATAAAAACCAAGTAAAGCCACATATTTTTAATTCTGAGCTCAAATATTCTACTATGTTTTGGCGTAATGTTGCTTTCTGTGGGTGTTGTGGTATCCCTAAACTACCCGTATGACGGGACTATCAGAGCGAAAAACATGAACCTTAAAACCACCAACCAACGAGAAGAAGAGATTCTGCGCGCGCTGTTTCGCACAGGCGGATCCTGTCGCGTAAGCATCCTGGCGAATGAGCTGGGCGTTACGCTGGAGACCATTCGGCGCAATGTACGCAATCTAGAAGAACGCGGCATTGTGCGTAAGGTTCATGGTGGCGTCCATCTGTTGGAGGACATCCTGGAGCCGTCGCTGGAAAGTCGGCTAGACAAAAAGGTTGATGCAAAAGAAAAGCTGGCCAAAGCAGTGGCCGAAGTCATCAGCGACGGAGACTCGGTCTTTCTGGATATTGGCTCGACAACAGCTTATGTGGCGCAGGCTCTGTGTGACCATAACAACCTGTTTGTGGTGACGAATTCGGTTTTTGTTGCCCAGACTCTGGCGTCCCGGAACAATAACCGGGTGTTTATGGCAGGCGGTGAACTGCGCCCCCATGACGGCGGCGCGTTTGGCGTTGAGGCACAGGACCTAATCAAACGTCTGAACGTCCGGTTTGCTGTTCTGTCGGTTGGGGCGGTCAATGCCGAGTCCGGCTTTATGCTGCATGACCTGCAGGAGGCCAACCTGGCGCGTATCGCCGCTCAGAATGCCCAGGTTCGCATCGTTGTCGCTGACGGAGAAAAGCTGGGTAAGCGCGCGCCGGTCACTTTGGACTCTGCCAGACAGATCAATCTGTTCTTTACGGACACCCGTCCGTCAGAGGATATCCGCCAGATGTTGTCTGCAAACGAAATTGATCTTGTTGTCGCCGAATAGGTGCCTATAGCTTTTGAGCGACAATCCAGATCGGGTGATATGTCAAAGACACCCCGTTGGCCGTTCCAAAATTTCGCACATAGTCTTCTTCAAACCGGGCCAGAGTGGACTTGGTCCATGTCCCTTTTGCACGCCCATTCACCCCGGTTCTGCGCAGATATTTTAAAACGTCCCTTGGTGTTTTGAAGAAAGATGGCCGTATGCATTCTCCAGCGGCCAGAACCTGCATCGACCCTTCGACAGCTGCGACTAATGAACGGGCTTCGCAAAGGCCGGGTGCGTGTGCAGTTGAACCGATGCGGGACAACTCTTGATATTGCTGCGGTCCAAATCCTGAAATGGCCAACCAACCACCGGGGGCCAAGGCATCGACGGCCTGCTGCAACAATCGGGCCGGGTTTTCCATCCACTGGATCATCGAGGCCGAAGCGACCAGATCAATCTGATCGGGCCATTTTACCGAGCGCACGTCGCCTGAGATAAATGCTGCTGCTTCGGCCTCTGCCGTCACTTGGGCTTGTGGCGCGATGTCGTTCACGATGAAATCGGGAAGATCGAAGTTTTGCCGCAGCATTCTGGTCAGGTGCCCGGTACCACATCCCATTTCAAACGTTGTGTGAAACTGAGCCGGAGCACCGACACGGCAGAGTTCAGAAACCAGTTTTTCCGCGACCCAAGCCTGTTGACTGGCTGTGTCGTGATAGGTTTCGAAGCTTCTGCTGAAGCTTCGTTGCACCTTATCCGCCAATTGCAAGGTCATGACAGCCACTCCGCCCAGGTCTGACCCGATTGGAAAGGCACATGGGGCCCGGCGATAGATCTGACATCGCCGGACGAATGAGCCCAGGCCGCCTTTTGCGCCTTCGTCGGAATGACGCGGTCACGCTCGGGTATCCACACCAGATCAAACCCAGGGTCCGATGCCGGTCCGCGTTGAATCACCGAATGCAGCTCTTTTTGTGCGGTGGATATGTCCAGTTCCGGAGCGTCGCCGCGCAAGCCAGCGCGGCGGCAAAATTTGGCAAAGCTGGAGGTCGTAAGCTGATCCGCCGTAGCCCGGATCATGTCAGGCGCTATTCCGCGGTCAAGACAAGACGGGTGCAATGTGCCGCTGACCGCAACTAGCCGGTCGGGACGAAACGAAGTGTTGGCCAACCAATGCGCAGCGGATGCGACGCCAAAGGAAAACGCGAGCATGTCGACACGGTCAAACCCTGTCAAATCAGGCAAGGAATCATCAAGCCGGGTATAGTCATCAATCAGCAAAACAGACGCGTCACCGGTCAGACCCTGGAACGGTGCAGCACCAAGCGCCCAACCCCCGAACACAAGGATCAGAGCGCCGTCGTCTGATTGCTCCAGCCACCTGTGCTTCATCCCTGCCCCCCGGCCAGCGCGACCATTGCACTCGTGACCTGGCTGAGCTCATCAGGAGAGATGACGTAAGGGGGCATACAGTAGATGTTGCGCGCGAAGGGGCGTAGCCACACTCCGGTCTTTGGGGCCAGCCGATGGGCAACAGAAGGATCAACCGTATCCTTCATTTCGATGACGCCGATGGCACCAAGGACTCTGACATCCGCTACGCCGGGCAAATTGCGGGCTGGCTCCAGTTCGGCGCGCATCTGGGCCTCGATATCAGACACCTGGCGCTCCCAATTTCCCTCGGCCAGTAGACCGAGGCTGGCCGATCCCGCAACACAGGCCAGAGGGTTGGCCATATAAGTCGGGCCGTGCATGAACACGCCCGCTTCGCTGTTGCCGATGCCATAAGCCACCTGCTCGCTGGTAACCGTTGCCGCGAACGAGATATGTCCACCGGTCAGCGCTTTGCCCAAGCACAGAATATCGGGTTTGACGTCAGCGTGATCGATGACGAACAACTTGCCGGTACGGCCAAAGCCGGTTGCAATCTCATCGAAGATAATCAGCACGTCATGGGCGTCGCACAAAGCGCGGGCCGCGCGCAGCCATTGAGGGTGATAGAAATACATGCCACCTGTGCCTTGAACCACAGGCTCAAGGATCAGGGCCGCCAATTGGTCGCCTTTTTCGGCAAGCAACCGTTCCAGCGGCTCCAACCCGTTCTGCGCAGAATCTGCGGGCCATTCGTCACCCAGCCGCACATGAGGGCGCGGCAGGAAGTGCTGGATCGACAAAGCCCCGCGGAACAACCCGTGCATACCAGTGACCGGGTCGCAGACGCTCATCGCCTTCCAGGTATCGCCGTGATAGCCGCCCCGAATGGTGGCGAACTCGAATTTACCGGTGCGGCCATGGGCCATTTGGTATTGCACCGCCATCTTCATCGACACTTCGACCGAGACCGAGCCACTGTCACAGTAGAAAATGCGGTCCAGTCCCTCGGGCAGCATGTCGACCATCCTGCGCCCCAGATCTACGGCCGGTTGGTGTGTCAGCCCCCCAAACATCACATGGGGCATCTTCTCCAGCTGTTTCTGCATCGCAGATGTGATCGCAGGGTGTTTGTGGCCGTGGATTGCACACCACCACGAGGACATGGCGTCGATCATCTTCACGCCGTCTTCCCGGTACAGATAAACGCCCTCGGCCCGGTCGATCAGGTGCATCGCGCCGGGGTTGGCCACGTTGGTGTAAGGGTGCCACAGGTGTCGGGCGTCAAACTCGAGCGGGGTCACAGGAACCTCCGAATGGTGGCAACGTCTATCGCTGAAAAGGCATCTGCCAGGCTTTGCTGTGTCAAATCGCCGAGCATCGGAAGCCGCCCAAGGTGACGAACATTACTCATCTCAACGATAGTTTGTTCAACATCCGGCTCAGCCTCACCGACAAAGGCAACACCCACGACCTCACATCCCCTGACACGCAGGGCCATTAAGGACAATGTGGTGTGGTTAATCGTTCCCAGCGCCGTGCGTGCGACCAAAACCACCGGAGCCCGCCATTGCGCGATCAGGTCCAGGTAATAGCTTTTACGATTCAGCGGCACCATCAGGCCCCCTGCCCCCTCAACGACCAGCGGCCCGTCAACCTGCGGCACAGCAAGGCGTGAGAGATCAATTTCGACGCCCATGTCTTCGGCAGACAGATGGGGTGATGCAGGCAAGTTCAGGCGATACGCCTCAGGCAGCACTTCGGCGCCCGACAATTTTAGAACGGTTTCTGTGTCCGTCGCACCTTCCAGGCCCGACTGAACGGGTTTCCAATACCGGGCATTCAGAGCCGCCGCCAGACCAGCGGAAAAAACGGTTTTCCCGACGCCTGTGTCGGTTCCGGCAACGATCAGCGCGCTCATGCGGCCTCCGATTGATAGCTGGCGATAGTTTCAAACAATGCCGAGATGTCTTCGTGGGCGATATTTCCGGTGATCGACACACGCAGTCTGGACGTTCCCTTGGGAACGGTGGGGGGGCGAATGCCGCGAATGTCAAAGCCCTGCTGCTGCAAGCCAGAGGCCGTCGCCATCGTTCTGGCCTCGTCCCCCAAAATAACCGGGATGATCTGGCTGGTGAGCGCCGAATCCGGCAATCCCGCTTCCCGGGCTACATCATGCGCATGGCCAACGCGTTCACGTGCAGCAGCAACCAAACGATCATTGGCAGCCAACTCTTGCAGAGTGGCCCGCACAAGAGCAGCGTTTAAAGGTGAGGGCGCGGTTGCGAAGATAAAAGGTCGTGCCCGGTTGATCAGCGTTTCAATCATCACACGCGGACCACAGATCAGACCGCCCGCAACGCCCAGACCCTTACCGCAGGTGTGCAGGGTCAGCAGATCCGCATTCAGGTCATGCGCCAAACCTTTGCCGTTTAGGCCGAAAATACCAGTAGCGTGCGCTTCATCCACGACGAGAACGGCGCCGGACTCACGGGCCAGGGACGAAAGGTCCTCCAGCGGAGCAAGATCACCTTCCATGGAATACACGCTTTCCACAGCAATCCAGATGTGGCCCGCACCACCCGTTGCCCGCCACTCGGCGAAAACATTGCGCGCATCTTCTAAGTCATTGTGGCGGAAGGCACGTAGATCCGCGCGGCTGGCACGCATCCCTTCATGGGCACTGGCATGAACCAAAGCGTCATAAAGCACCAGATCTCCAGCTGCCGGCAGGGCGGAAAAGATCGCCTGATTGGCCTGAAACCCTCCGCCCATGAAAAGCGCGGCTTCAGATCCAAAGAACGCGGCAGCTTCCTGTTCCAGCGCCTCATGTTCAGGGTGATTGCCCCGCAGCAGGCGCGAGCCTCCGGACCCAACCGGCACACCGCGCGCCAAGGCGGCCTGCGCTGCATCTTGTAGCAGTTTTGACCCCGCCAAACCCAGATAATCGTTCGACGCAAAATCCAAACCCTGCGCAGGGATCAAAGCCCGGCGGCGGTGCCGGGCTTCAAGTGCATCAAGCATGGATTCCAGCCGATCGACTGCTTTCATTCGGCAGCTTCCGTGCGCTTATGCTCTTCCGCAGTTTCAGCCTGAATGCCAAGTTTCGCAAACAGGATTGAGTCGGTGTCTTCCTCGGGGTTTTCCGCCGTCAGAAGCGTATCGCCAACAAAGATCGAGTTCGCTCCGGCGAAGAAGCACATCGCCTGCATCTCATCGCTCATGTCACTGCGCCCGGCGGACAGGCGAACATAGGATTTCGGCATCAGGATTCGTGCGGTTGCGATGATCCGCACAAAGTCGATAGGATCAATCGGCTCTGCATCGGCCAATGGTGTATCCGCCTGCGGCATCAGCATGTTGATTGGCACCGAATTCGGCGGAGGGGTCATGTTGGCAAGTGTCAGCAGCATGTCGATACGATCGCCGGTATGTTCGCCCATACCAAGAATGCCGCCCGAGCAAACTTTGATACCGGCTTCCTGCACCCGGTTCATCGTGTCGATCCGATCCGAGAATGTTCGGGTGGTGATCACTTCGGAGTAATAACGTTCGGAGGTGTCGATGTTGTGGTTGTAATAGTCCAACCCGGCGTCGCGCAGCTGAACCACCTGAGTGTCATCCAGCATGCCCAACGTCATGCAGGTTTCCATGCCCATCGCCTTAACGCCTTCAACCATGGCGACCAGCGCCGGCATGTCGCGCGGCTTGGGCTCGCGCCATGCGGCCCCCATGCAGAACCGGGTCGCTCCGCCATCTTTGGCTTTCTTAGCCTCGGCCAGAACACGCTGAACCTCGATCAGCTTGGACGCTGGCAGGGTCGATCCGTTGCGGGCCGATTGCGAGCAATAGGCGCAATCCTCGGCGCACCCACCGGTCTTGATCGACAGCAGCTTCGAGGTCTGGACCTTGTTGGGATCAAAGTTCTCACGGTGCACGGTTTGTGCCCGGAACAGAAGATCCATCAAGGGAAGATCATGAACAGCTTGCGCAGATTTTCGGGTCCAGCCGGAATGAGGGATGATCATTTTATCTATAAAACTTCCTGCAGCTTGCGTTGCTGCAGATTTATTATCGATAAAACTGAATTGCGCAACCGTGTTGGCGCAAACGAACCCAAATCAAGCGGAAATGCCGCGCCTTCAGAAATCCAGCCCCAGATCCACAGTGCGCGCAGAATGCGTTAAGGCACCGGACGAGATATAGTCCACGCCGGTTGCGGCGATGGACGCCACCCGCTCCAGGGTTACGTTCCCGCTGGCTTCGGTTTTCATCTGACCATCTACCATGGCAACAGCTTCGCGCAGCATGTCGTTGTCCATATTGTCCAGCAACACGACCGAGGCTCCGCCAACTTTCAGGACCTCTGCCAACTGGTCCAGACGGTCAACTTCGATCTCGACCGCCATCATATGGCTGGCCTGGGCCTTGGCGGCTTCCAATACCTGACGAATACCGCCCGCAGCAGCGATATGATTGTCCTTGATCAGGATCGCGTCGGACAGGGAATAGCGGTGATTGTAACCGCCTCCATGCAACACGGCCTGCTTTTCAACGATACGCAGGCCAGGCGTGGTCTTGCGCGTGCAGGTAATACGAGCGTTGGTGCCCTTGGTCTGCCCCACAAATGCGGCGGTCTTGGTGGCAATGCCGGTCAGACGACCGGCAAAGTTCAGGGCGACCCGCTCACCCGACAGGATTGAGGCAGCAGATCCCTTAATGGTCATCAGCGTGTCTCCACGACGACAGGGCGCGCCGTCTTTGACCAGCACTTCAACCTCAAGCGCGGGGTCCACAAGGCGGAACGCGATTTCGGCGACCTGCATACCCGACACGACAGCATCTTCGCGTGCGTTCAGCCGGGCCGTATATGTGGTCTCCTGCGGGATCACGGTTCGGGTGGTCACGTCGCCGTAGCTTCCCAAATCCTCCATCAGCGCAGCGCGGATCACAGGTTCAAGGATCAGATCTGGCAGGGTTGCAAATGTCATGTCGGTTCCTTGCAAGCTTCGGCCCGAATGCGCAGGGCCTCAGAGAGGTACATTTTGGACCGTTCACCGGGTTGGCCACCGGTGTCAGGGAAGTCAGAGCGTTCATGCGCACCGCGACTTTCTTCGCGCTGCAAAGCAGAGGCCGCAATCAGCGTCGCCGTCGCGCACATGTTCCTGAACGAGGGACAATCACCATGGCGCGCCTCTAACTCGGCTATGGTTTTCAATGCGCGGGTCAGTCCTGAACGTTCCCGGACGACACCGACATCACGGGTCATGGTATCGCGCAACTCTTGGACTGCTTGCGCCGTATCAGATGCCTCGCAGGGAGCGAACTGCAAGTTTATCGGGTCGGTATTTGTACCGGCGGGCAGCGACTTCGCTATGCTCTCAGAACAGATACGGGCAAAGACCAGCGCTTCGAGCAACCCATTCGATGCCAGACGGTTGGCCCCGTGCAGACCCGTCGAAGACGCCTCACCACAGACCCACAACCTGTCCAGGCTGGCCCGACCATCTGTATCCGTGGCAATGCCGCCCATATGATAATGGGCCGCCGGGGCGACCGGGATCGGGTCGCTTGCGGGGTCAATACCGTTGCGCGCGCAGGAGGCTGCCACTGCGGGAAACAGCTTATGAATTCGCGCACCCAAGGCGTCGCGTGTGTCCAGCATAGGTCGATTGCCTGCCTGCACTTCGGCAAAGATCGCACGCGCCACGACGTCGCGCGGGGCCAGTTCAGCGTCCGGGTGAACGGCCTGCATGAACCGGCTGCCCCGCTTGTTGATCAGGATCGCGCCTTCCCCACGCAGCGCTTCGGTGGCCAAAGGCGCAGGATCTTCACCCACATCCATAGCTGTAGGGTGAAACTGAACAAACTCGGCATCAGCAATAAGCGCCCCGGCGCGTGCGGCCATGCCAATAACCTGCCCCCGAATGCGTGCCGGGTTTGTGGTCAGCGCATAAAGCCCGCCCGAGCCGCCACCCGCCAGCAGCACCGCAGGTCCACGTAAAGTAATGGGTGCAGAGCCAGTCTGTCTTGCCTCCTGCAGCACCACCCCCGAGACTTTGCCCTCGTCCACGTCCAAAGCCACCGCAAGGACGCCTTCCAATATCTGAACCGAAGAAGTCTCGCGCACGCGCTCGATTAGGGCAGCCATGATTTCACTGCCCGCCTGATCGCCTTTCACGCGCACGACACGGGCGAAACTATGCGCGGCTTCTCGCGAAAGAACGTAACCGCCATCTTCAGTGCGGTCGAAGGGCGTGCCAATCTCGGTCAAGTCAAAGATGTATTCTCGTGCTTCGCGAGTGACCAGGTCGGCCACATCAGGCTCGACGGTGCCTGCACCGGCATTCACGGTATCGACGGCGTGCCTCTCCGGGCTGTCCGCCAAATCCATCGCCGCCGCGACACCCCCTTGCGCCCAAGCTGAGCTTGCCCCCTGCCCCAACGGATCAGGCGAGATCACCACCACCGGGCGCGGTGCCAGCTTCAACGCCGCATAAAGCGCGCCGATACCGGCCCCGACAATGATGACCCGATCCGTGGTAACGTCGGTCATTTGAAATCAGATGCCCAGCTTGCGGGACAAATCGATCATGGCCTGAACGGATTTGCGTGCCTTTTCCGCCACGTCTTCTGCAACTTCGACCTGACCTTCCATCGTGTGCAGGGCATAGAGGATTTTTTCCAGCGTGATCTTCTTCATGTACGGGCACATGTTGCAGGGGCCCACAAAATCGACCTCGGGCAGCTCGTCGGCAATATTCGACGCCATCGAGCATTCGGTGATCAGCATCGCCTTTTCGGGCTTCTCGTCATGCACGTATTTGATAATACCGCTGGTCGAACCCGAATAATCCGCTTCGGCCACCACATCTGGCGGGCATTCGGGATGAGCGATCAGCCGTGTGCCTGGATTCCATTCGCGGAAATCGCGCAGGTCTTGAGCTGTGTATTGTTCATGCACGATGCAGGACCCAGGCCAATAAACCACGTTCTTGTGGCTTTGATTTGCGACATTCTGCGCCAAATATTGATCCGGCGTCATAATAACCGTGTCGCTTTCCATCGCGTTCACGATCTGCAACGCGTTGGATGATGTGCAGCAAATGTCGGAACCCGCTTTGACCTCGGCTGTGGTGTTCACATAAGACACAACCGGTGCACCGGGATATTTGGCCCGCATCTCTTCGATTCCGTCCGCGGTGATCGATTCTGCCAGCGAACAGCCAGCCTCCATATCGGGCATTAGAACGGTTTTCTGAGGGCTCAGGATTTTCGACGTCTCGGCCATAAAATGTACACCGGCCTGGACGATCACATCCTCTTCCACCTCGCTGGCTTTGATCGCCAATTGCAAACTGTCGCCGACGAAATCAGACACACCATGGAAGATCTCGGGCGTCATGTAATTGTGCCCAAGGATCACAGCGTTACGCTCTTTCTTAAGCGCATTGATGGCACGCACATAGGGCGCATAGATTGCCCAGTCCGGTGGGCTGACCACGCGGTCCATACGGGCAAACGTGTCATTCATCTCATTGGCCAGCGTGGCCGATGGGGCGAGGTCATAGACGTCCGAAAGAACCGAGCGGACATGTGTAATATCGAGCAACGGGCGAGCCACCTTTGTCAGTTGTCGTTAGCCTTGCTGGCTGCTTAACGGCTTAGCCCTAGCCGAAAGACACCCGGTTCGAAACCGGAAATTTCGGCGTTAGCGCTAAGCCATGCAGACAAATTCAAAGATGGATGAGCAATTCAGCCCAGAATGCCCGGCAAACGCAGCCTATGTTCACGTGCGCAGGCCTTGGCATCCTCATAACCAGCATCCGCGTGACGCCAGACGCCCGAGGCCGGGTCGTTCCAAAGCACTCGCTCCAACCGCTTGGCTGCTGCATCCGTGCCGTCGGCGCAAATGACAACACCTGCGTGCTGAGAGAAGCCCATGCCAACACCGCCGCCGTGATGCAGCGACACCCAAGTGGCACCTGACGCGGTATTGACCAGAGCGTTTAGCAAAGGCCAATCGCTGACAGCGTCAGAGCCATCTTTCATTGCCTCGGTTTCGCGGTTGGGCGAAGCGACCGAGCCGCTGTCCAAATGGTCTCGGCCGATGACAACGGGCGCTTTCAGTTCGCCGTTTCTGACCATCTCGTTAAATGCCAACCCAGCCTTATGGCGGTCGCCTAACCCGATCCAGCAAATACGCGCGGGTAGGCCCTGAAACGCGATGCGCTCTTGCGCCATGTCGAGCCAATTGTGCAGATGGGTGTTCTCGGGGAACAGTTCCTTCATCTTGGCATCGGTCTTGTAGATGTCTTCAGGATCGCCCGAAAGCGCGCACCAACGGAACGGGCCTATGCCGCGGCAAAAGAGCGGGCGGATATAGGCGGGGACAAAGCCGGGGAAGGCAAATGCGTTCTCCAACCCTTCATCCTGCGCCACCTGCCGGATGTTGTTGCCATAGTCCAGCGTCGGTACGCCTGCGTTCCAGAAATCGACCATTGCAGCGACGTGCTGTTTCATCGAGGCGCGTGCGGCTTTCTCAACGGCCTTGGGATCGCTTTCACGTTTGGCGGCAGCTTCGGCCAGGGTCCAGCCCAAAGGCAGATAGCCATTGAGCGGATCATGGGCGCTGGTCTGGTCGGTAACGATATCGGGACGCATCCCACCGGCCTGCATCCGCCGGTAAATCTCGGGGAAAATTTCAGCCGCATTGCCTAATAGACCAACGGACTTAGCCTCGCCCGCTTTTGTCCAGCGGTCGATCATGGCAAGCGCCTCGTCCAGCGTCTCGGCCTTTTCATCCAGGTACTTGGTACGCAGACGGAAATCGATGCTGTCCGGGTTGCATTCGACCGCCAGACAGCAGGCCCCGGCAAAGACAGCCGCCAGAGGCTGCGCGCCTCCCATGCCGCCCAGACCACCAGTCAGAATCCACTTGCCGGTCAGATCGCCGTCATAGTGCTGACGCCCGGCTTCGGCAAAGGTCTCATAAGTTCCCTGCACGATGCCTTGCGTTCCGATATAGATCCACGAGCCAGCGGTCATCTGGCCATACATCATCAGACCCTTCTTATCGAGCTCGTTGAAGTGATCCCAATTGGCCCAATGCGGCACAAGGTTTGAGTTCGCGATCAGCACCCGAGGCGCATCCGTGTGCGTGCGCACAATGGCCACCGGCTTGCCGGATTGCACGACAAGCGTCTCATCCTCTTCTAGATCCTTGAGGCTGGCGACGATGGTATCAAAATCGTTCCACGTCCGCGCTGCGCGCCCGATGCCGCCATAGACCACCAACTCATGCGGGTTCTCGGCCACATCCGGATGCAGGTTGTTCATCAGCATCCGCATCGGCGCTTCTGTCATCCAGCTTTTGGCATTCAGTTCCGGCCCTGTGGGCGGATAGACGTCGCGGGTGTTCTTGCGAGGATCGGTCATGCAGCAATCTCCAATGCGGTGTCCTGGATGGCGTCCAGTATATCTTTGAGCCATCGGCGCAGCCGGTTGGCTTTGGTGGTGTCATATGTCCAAGGCGCAGTTTCAGCGCTCAGGTAGGTGGACTGCGCTAGTTCCATCTGAATGGCGTGGAAGCCCTCGGTAGGGCGGCCATAATGCCGAGTCGTCCATCCGCCTTTGAAACGGCCATTCAAAATGGTGCTATAAGGTGAGGATGACGCGAACTCATGTGAGATGGCTTCAATAACTGACGCGCACGTCACGCCATTGTTTGTTCCGATGTTCAGATCAGGCAGAATGCCATCGAAGAGAAACGGAATGTGGCTGCGGATCGAGTGGCAATCATACAAAATGGCTATCCCGTGGATCGCCTTGACCCGCTCAAGCTCGGCCAGCAGCGCGGCATGATAAGGCGCGTGAAACGCCTCGCGTCTTTCGACAATATCCTTCTCTGCTGGCGGGATATCCCAGATGTTTTGCCCGTCAAAATCTGTAAGCGGCACCAAGGTCGTCGTGTTTTGACCGGGATAAAGCGATACGCCGCCCGGGTCGCGATTTGCATCAATCACATAACGATGAAAAGTTGCCCGCACAGTGGTCGCACCGGGCAGGAGCCCCTCGTAAAGCGTGTGGATGTGCCAATCCGTATCCGCCAACTCCCTGCCCCGTGTATTCAACTTGGCTTCGATCGAGGCGGGCACATCGGTGCCGGTATGTGGCAGGCCCAGAACGATAGGGCCATCGCCCCGCGTGACTTCGACCGGGCCGCTCACGCGCCAAGCTCCGGCATCGCGACACCTGTGCCATGGGCGATCTCGCCACTTGCAATCAGGGCCGAGGCTGCTTCGATCTCGGTCGTCATATATCGATCATCGCCCAAGGCTGGAACGACCGCCCGCAGGCGCGCCATCACGCCTTGTAGCGTTTCGCTTGTGGGCAATGGCGCTCGGAACTCGACACCTTGCGTCGCGCAAAGCAATTCGACACCCAGAATACGTTCCAGATTGGTGACCATCTGTCCCAATCGCCGCGCGCCATGGGCGGCCATCGAGACGTGATCTTCTTGATTGGCCGATGTGGGCGTTGAATCTGTAACGCAGGGATTGGCTAAGTGCTTGTTCTCGCTCATCAACGCGGCGGTTGTCACCTCAGCTATCATATAGCCCGAGTTCAGGCCGGGATTTGGCGTCAGGAAAGGCGGCAGGTCAAAACTCAGTGCCGGATCGACAATCAGCGCAATACGGCGTTGCGCAATCGCCCCGATTTCGGCCACGGCCAGTGCGATCATATCCGCTGCGAATCCCACCGGCTCGGCGTGGAAATTTCCACCCGAGACGATCAGCCCGGCCTCGGACAGAACCAAAGGATTGTCGGTGGCTGCGTTCGCTTCAATCTCAAGCGTGGTTGCTGCTTGGCGCAACACATCCATGGCGGCACCTACCACCTGAGGTTGGCAGCGGATGCAATACGGGTCCTGTACGCGGGTGTCACCTTCTCGATGGCTTTCTCGGATTACCGAGCCTGCCAGAATGGCACGCATCGTTACGCCTGCCTCGATCTGGCCGCGATGACCGCGCAGTGTGTGGATCTCCGGCTGCAATGGCGCGGTAGATCCCATGATTGCATCTGTGGTGAGAGCCGAAGTGACCAATGCGCTCTGCGCCGCTTGCCACGCACCAAACAGCCCTGCCAGTGCGAAAGCCGTCGAGAACTGAGTGCCGTTGATCAGTGCCAGCCCTTCCTTAGGGCCCAACTCAACGGGTGTTAAACCCGCCGCCGCCAACGCCTCACCACCGGGCAAAACACTTCCGCCGAATTCGGCCTCTCCCTCGCCCATCATAACGGCGGCCATATGCGACAGCGGTGCCAGATCGCCTGACGCACCAACCGATCCTTGCGCGGGGATCAGCGGGGTCACACCTTCGTCCAGCATAGCCTCAAGCAGGTCGATCAGTTCCAGCCGCACGCCAGAGGCACCGCGTCCGAGGCTGAGCAGTTTCAGCACCATCATCAGCCGCGCAACCGCGCGTGGAATGGCGGGACCAACACCACAGCAATGGGACAGAATTAGATTGCGTTGCAGCGTCGCGGTGTCCTCGGCCGCGATCTTGACGCTGGCCAGCTTGCCAAAACCGGTATTGACCCCGTAAACCGCAGCGGCGCCCGCCGCTGCATCGGCAATACGGGCATGCGCCGCGTCGATACCGGGCCGGCAACCCGGATCCAGCCGCACGGCAAACTCTTCTCGGAAAACCTGTTCCAGCTGCAGCAGAGTAACAGCGCCGGGGATGAGCGTGAGGGTCGTCAAATTACGCCTCCGAGTATTCGGGTGTGAAGGGGATTGAAGCCAACGCGATAGGCCAGTTCCGCCGGATGGGTGATGTTCCACACAGCCAAGTCCGCGCGCAATCCAGCGACGATCCGCCCGCAATCCTGCAGACCCAACGCGCGCGCCGCATGGGCGGTGACCCCGGCCAGAGCCTCTTCGGGTGTCATACGAAACAGGGTGCAGCCCATATTCATGGTCAGCAACAGTGAAGTGACCGGAGCTGATCCGGGGTTGCAATCGGTGGCAAGCGCCATTGGCACACCATGTTTGCGCAACAGATCTATTGGCGGGGCCTGCGTTTCGCGCAGAGTGTAGAAGGCCCCCGGCAGGATTACCCCGACAGTACCGGCATCGGCCATGGCCCGAACGCCTTCTTCATCCAAGAATTCGATGTGATCGGCGGACAACGCATCATAAGAGGCGGCCAGTTTTGCGCCCCCAAGATTGGACAACTGCTCGGCATGGCATTTGACCGGCAGGCCAAGTTCTTTCGCCACATCAAACAACGGAACAAGTTGATCGGGAAGGAATGCGATACCTTCGCAAAAGGCATCCACCGCATCCACCAGACCCTCTTTATGGGCTGCGCGCAGGGTTGGAATGCAGACCTCTGCAATGTAGGCCTCGGGCCGGTCTTTGTACTCCTCTGGCACTGCATGTGCGCCCAGAAAACTGGTTACGACACGTACCGGGCGATGATCCGGCAACGCGCGGGCAGCGCGCAGCATGTTCAATTCCGTATCACGATCCAGACCATAGCCGGATTTGACTTCGATCACCGATACACCCTCGGCCAGCATTGCGTCCACGCGAGGCAACGCCTGTGCAATAAGGTCATCAATGCTGGCGTTACGCGTGGCTTTTACCGTCGAGATGATACCCCCACCCGCGCGCGCCACTTCTTCATAGCTTGCACCGTTCAATCGCATCTCAAACTCGACGGCGCGGTGGCCACCATGCACCACATGGGTGTGGCAATCGATCAGCGCGGGCGTCACCAGACGACCTTCAAAGTCGGTTCGGGGCAGCGCGGCAAATTTGCTGGGCAGTTCAACCCGAGGACCCACCCAGGCAATACGGCCGTCTTCGACTGCAATCGCCGCATCTTCGATCAGCCCATAGGCCGTAGATCCCGCGATCATCGTTGTCGCGTTCAGATCTGAAAATACCCGATCTTGCGAGTGCATCCGACTCTGCGCCTCCTTGCAGTTCTCTCTTTTCTCGTACATTTCTATATGTAATATGTCTATCCATAAAATGAGGTGAAATTCATGGCGATCTTTGCGAAACGTGCTCTGTTGAGTACGGGATGGACAAATAACCTGCGGGTCGAGATTGAAGACGGCAGAATCGCAGCCTTGCACGCCGAGACATCGGCCCAGACCGATGATGTGTCTGTGGATACTTTGCTGCCTGCCCTGGCCAACTTGCACAGCCATGCATTTCAACGCGCCATGGCCGGAATGACCGAATACCGCATGGCAGGTCGCGACAGCTTCTGGACATGGCGTGATCTGATGTACCGCTTTACGACGCACCTTACACCAGACCAGATCCAGAAGATCGCCAGCTTGGTGTATATGGAGATGCAAGAGGCCGGATACGCCTCAGTTGGAGAATTCCACTATCTGCATCACCAACCAGATGGCTCGCCCTATGACCGACTGGCCGAGTTGTCTGACCGGATCATGGCAGCCGCTGTCGAGACAGGGATAGGACTGACCCATCTTCCTGTGCTGTATTCCTATGCCGGGGTGGGCAAAAAACCTCTAGAGACGGGGCAAGCTCGGTTCGGTAACGATGTGGATCGTTTCTGCATGTTGGTGGATCAGGCCAAGGACGCGCTCGGAAATTTGCCCGAAGACTGCCGGGTCGGCTTCGCGCCGCATTCATTGCGCGCGACCTGTCCTGGCGATCTCGCGCGGGTTTTAGCGACGCAAGGTGAAGGTCCTGTTCATATCCACATCGCCGAACAACCCAAGGAAGTGTCCGAGGTGATGGCCGGTCTGGGCGCCCGCCCGGTTGAGTGGTTGTTGGACAATGTTCATGTCGATGCCAACTGGTGCCTGATTCACGCCACGCATATGACCGAAGACGAAACACAGGCCATGGCCGCCAGCGGTGCCGTCGCGGGACTGTGCCCTGTGACCGAGGCCAACCTGGGGGACGGCCCATTCAATGGCCCCACATTTTTAAACGCAGGCGGGTCGTTTGGCGTAGGGTCGGATTCAAACGTCCTGATTTCGCTGACCGAGGAACTGAGGACGTTAGAATATTCACAGCGTCTGCGGGATTTGGCGCGCAACGTGATGGTGGTCGGAGAAGGGTCTGTGGGACAGACGCTGTATTGTGGCGCAGCCAAAGGCGGAGCACAGGCTCTGGGCCGCGATGCCGGTGTGATAGCCAAAGGCAAACTGGCCGACCTGATAGCCATCGACTGCCAGAACCCAGCGCTTTGTGCACTGACATCTGAACAATTGTTTGATGGGCTGGTGTTTTCAGCAAAGGACGAGGTTGTCACCGATGTGTGGTCGGCGGGCCGCCATCAGGTGCGAGGGGGTCGCCACGTTGCACGGGATCAGATCGTATCAAATTATCAACGAACCATGGCGGATCTTCTTGCAAAACTGTAACGGGTCGCTCTGCCCTTTACGCAGCACACCAAAAACGCTCATAACAAGTTTATGAATATGCTTAACGGAAAAACCACAGCGTGACCGATCAAAAACATGTCGGCTTTCAGGATATTCGGGATGAGGTCATCAACCGAATTCAAACCCGCGTCTGGCCGCAGGGCAGTCTGTTGCCAACGGAACTGGAACTGGCGGCCGAATTTGGCGTTGCGCGGGCTACGGTTAACCGCGCCCTGCGCGAGTTGGCAGAACAAGGTATCGTGACCCGAAAGCGCAAGGGGGGCACGCGTGTCGTGACCACGCCTGTAAAGCAAGCCAAACTGCCGATCACAGTGGTGCGCCAAACCATCGAAGAGATGAACGCCGAATATCGCTATGCGCTTGTCAGCAGAAGCGTGATTGATTGCCCCGCTTGGCTTCAGGCCAAGTTGAGCATTCCAGAAGGCGCGCAGGTCGTGCATCTGCGATGTATGCACCATGCTGACAACCGGCCATTTCAGTTCGAAGAACGCTGGATCAACATCAGCACTGTGCCTCAGGTCGTAAACGAAGATTTTCTGACCACCGGCCCAAATGAGTGGCTGTTGTCAGAAGTGCCATTTTCGAACGCCGAAATCGCCTTTACTGCCGTTCCCGCAACAGCACCCTTGCAGGAATTTCTTTCTGTTCCCCCCGGAACACCCCTGTTTCAGTTGGAGCGCACAACATGGTTCCGCAACGACCCCGTGACTTTCGTGCGTATGACGTTTCATCAGGGGTACCAGATGCGCACCACCTACTGAGGCCAGGGCAACGAATAGGTTTTGACGTTGGTGAAGAACTTCATCGCTTCGATCACGCCTTCCTTTATCCCATTTCCGCTATCCTTAATCCCGCCAAAGGGTGACATCTCGATCCGATAACCGGGCTGTTCCCAGATGTTGCAGGTGCCCACATCCAGCCCATTTATATAAGCGATAGCCCGGTTCAAATCGTTGGTGCAGACACCAGAGGACAACCCAAAGGCAGTGCTGTTCGAAATCTGCATCACATCCACGTCGTTATCCGGCACACGAACGATGGGTATGATCGGACCGAACGTCTCTTCCATCACCAACTCGCTGTCATGGGGCACATTGTCGACAACGATTGGCGGTAACAACGCGCCCTTCCGCGCTGGGTGGTACAGGATGTTGGCCCCCTGCTCTGCCGCTTTTCGCACACGATTCTCAAACAACGCTGCCGCTTCGGCATGGATGACGCAACCCAGCTCGGTCTCGGGGTTCTGAGGATCCCCGAACCGGATAGCCTTGGCCTTTTCCAGCACCAACGGAACAAACCGATCCGCCACGCTGTGTTGCACCAGAATGCGTTTTATGGCGGTGCATCGCTGACCTGAATTCCCCGTGGCCCCCGCAACTGCGATCGTTGCTGCGCGTTCCAGATCAGCATCGCCCAGATCATTCAGCACGATCAGCGGATCGTTTCCGCCCAACTCCAGCGCCTGCCGCTTGTAGCCTGCCTTTGAGGCGATCAGCTTGCCCACGGGGACACCACCGGTGAACGTGATGATGTCGATATTTTCATTGGTGATCATTTCGTCGCCAATGTCCTGTGGCCAACCGGTGACGACCTGGAACATCTCGGGCGGCAGGCCCGCCTCGTATAGAATGTCGGCCAGTGTCAGTGCTGTCAGCGGTGTCAGCTCGGTTGGCTTGCAAACCATACAATTATTGGTCGCAATTGACGGAGCGATTTTGTGACTGACCATGTTCAGCGGGTGATTGAACGGAGTAATCGCACTGATCGCCTTGACAGGTTCACGCTTGGTGAAGATTTTCCGTTCCTTGCCGTTTTGGGTCAGATCGCAGGAGAACACCTCGCCATCGTCTTTCAAAGCTTCCGCAGCGGCGAATTGAAATACGTCTTGTGCGCGTTTGGTTTCATAGATCGAGTGCTGAAGGCAAATCCCCAGCTCAAGCGTCAGCCACTTGGCCAGATAATCCCGCCTTTCTCCAATCAACTCGCCGGCACGCCGCAGGATTTGACTGCGCTCGTACCTCGTCAAACTAGGGGTGTAGTGCGCCGCGATCTCAAAAGCGTGCCGCACGTGCTGGGCAGTGCCAGCCGGAACAGTTCCAATCAGGGCATTCGTATAGGGGTAGTGAACCGGAACAGTGTTTTCGGTGAACACGACCTGTCCCCCGATGCGCATTCCGTCGTGACGGATTTCCGATTTGGTCATGCTCCGATCCCTTGCCCCAAGAGCCACAGCTAAGACATCTGCGGCATTCGACACGCCAACCGATAGAACCGCCCTTTGCCCTACGTCAATAGGCCGCTCGGGCAGCGCGGGCGATTATTAAACTGTCAGGCTTTCTCAGGCACTGGGACGCAGGGCTTGGTTTTACCTTCAGTTAGACCATCCGGCTGATAAGTCGGGATCACGCCCTGAGGTGGATTTTCCAGAATATAGGCTCCGATGCGCGCGAGCATTGGTTTTCTCGGGCAATTGGGGCGCGTCGCGGCGCCGAGATCGCGCAGGTGCCCTGGTGCTTCAAACGGAATGAAGTGCAAAGGCCAGTTGTCCCGCTTGAACTGTTCTGCCGCCAATGCCGAGACAATTGTACAATCGTCTGAATGGCAAATGTGACGGCAAATTGTCTCAAACCGCAAAGCGGTCAGATCAAAGCGCTTGCTGATCCGGGTTGTACCGTCCTGCTGTGGAAGCCGATCCTCAAGATCGTAGCCAAAACTGTGCGGCAGCCGGATAAAATCATGCGGCGGCACCTCTTCGGGGATAATCGAGGTAAGCGTGCACAGCGGATGCCCTTGCCGCAAAGCCAAAAACATTGGTTCGGACCAGATGGAAGTGAAGTCTAAACTGGCGCTGTTGTTGACCTTGGCCACCAGCGCCATGTCCAATGTGTGGTCTTCGACCATATTCAACATGTTCTGGGGCAGATCTTCTATCAGCGTGACGCGCATCCTGGGAAAAAGCTTGTTGAAAAGCTCTGAAAAGTACCCCGTCAGATATGGGGCCAGCGTCGGCGTCATGCCTATGGTCAGCGGAACCGCCTCGGGGTCGCGAAATTCAATCGCTGTATCGCGAATTTTCTGGGCGTCTTTCAGAATGCGGTGCGCAATCTCGACAATGCGTTCGCCGCACAGCGTTGGGCGCACCTCGTTGTTCAGACGTAGGAACAAGTCAGCGCCCAGCTCCTGTTCCAGCTTTTTGATCTGGTTCGACATCGCCGGCTGAGACACGTTGCACGCAGCAGCCGCCTGACTGAACTGGCCGTGTTTGGCGATAGCAAGGACATATTCCAAATCTCTGAGGTTCAACGGACATCCAATCCTGAGGCAAATTTCACGATTTGATCAGCTATCAAGATACGATTTGGCGACAGATTTCAGAAGGTCACCGGGGCCAATCAGGCCCGCTTATCGCTCACATCCGCTAACAAATCTGTCAGAATTCGAAATTGAATAGCTTTCCGATCGGTGGTGCCGTTGGCGTAACCCCTTTGTTTGTTGTGAAAATGCCTGCGCCCACCTCACGAAATTCGTGAGTATTCGCGCCGGTTATACACCCGATTTGAACCATGAATTTCAGCCGCCGCGCGGGGCGGCCTAGTCCTTTGTTGCGTCGGTAGCCCGGACAGATGGGCCGCCAGCACAAACGCAACCTAATGACGGAGTGATCCATGCTGTCCCAATTCGCAGAAAGCCTGCGCGCCCGTCTCTTGACTACGTCAACCCTGGCGCAAGAGACATCCCGCGATGGCCAAACCCTCATCAACAACTTCTTTCAATCCACTGTCGTGGACGACACACCCGCCTTTGTTCTAGCAAATGATTTTTCGCGCCTGCTGAACTTTGGCGAGATCGTCACCAATAACGCTGTTGCCGCTGTTCAGGCTCAGGGGCAGGACGTCGATGTCTTCAACTTCCGCTCGGGCCGGATTGAAGCGAACAATGGGCCTGACGCATTGGCCACTGGTGTCCAAGTCACCGGAAGCGCTGCGGTTCGCAATTTCGGCGAGATCGCGGGTGAGTTTAACGGCGTGCAGTTTGCTGGTGCCGAAAGCTCGGGCAGCCTGGACAATTTCCGCGGTGCTGTCATCTCTTCCGACAGCCGAGCGGTTGATATTCAGGGCCAGGGCATAGATGTGCGCAACTTTGGCGACATCGTTGGCACTGGCGACCAGCGCAATGGCACCATCTATACCAACGCAACGGCCGAGGACATCTCGATCTCGAACTTCACCGGCGGTACGATTGATGCTGGCGAAGGCAACCAGGGCGCAGGTATTTCCCTGCAGATCGGTGATGAAGCCGGTGACCGCGTGCAAACCGATGTATTCAACGGCTTTGGCGCAACCATACAGGGTCGCGGTCAAGCGGCTGCCAACACCCCGCTGGCGGGCGACGGCATCCGGATCGACGACGGCGCTGAAGGCACCATCCTGGAAACCGAGATCATTAACAGCGGCCTGATCTCGACCGAAAGCAATCAGGGCACAGCGGCTGGTATTCGCATCGCAGATGGCGCAAATGCCGAAGGTGAGATCCTGAACACCTCAACCGGTGTGATCGAAGGCCCTCGCAACGGCCTTTACATTGGCAATGGTGAACATGATCTGGACGTACTGAACTTTGGCACCATCCAGTCGGGCAGCCGCGCGGTTAATATCGACGGATCTGGTGTCGATCTGATCAACGGCGGGGATATCCTTGGCACCGGTGACCAGCGCAACGGCACCGTCTACGCAGATGATACTGCACGCGATTTTTCGATCAACAACCTGGCGACAGGCGCGATCGATGCAGGTGAGCACAATAACGGTGCGGGTATCTCTCTGTCGTTGGCTGAAGACGGCAATGGTGACATTGAAATCGAGAACGCAGGCGTCATCGCCGGACGTGGCAACGCGGGTGCCGCGCTGGGCACGGCGGGCGACGGCATTCGTCTGGAAGGTGTGCGTCAGGACAGTGGCTTTGCGCCTGCCTCGTTTACTGGCACCATCACCAACAGCGGGAGTGTCACGTCCGAAGGTGGAAACGGTACGGTTGGCGCGTTCCGGGCAGTGAACAATGTCAATTTCCAAGGCCGGTTGATCAATGAAGAAACTGGTGTGTTCGCAGGCGGTCAGAACGGCGTCTACTTTGGAACCGGTGACCATTCCGGCGGATCGTTCGTTAACCGCGGTCTCGTCACCTCGGACAGCCGCGCGCTGAACATCGATGGCGTTGGGCTTGAGGTGCTCAACGAAGGCCAAATCATTGGCACCGGAAATCAGCGCAATGGCACTGTTTATGCGGATGGCACAGCCGACAACTACGCGTTCACAAACACCGGCTTGGTGGATGCGGGCGAAGGCAACAATGGCTCTGCCGTGTCTTTGCAAACCGGTGACGTGTCGGGCGACGTTGTATCGGCGGTTGTTGTGAACGAAGGTACGCTGCAAGGTCGTGGTGACGCGGCCGAAGGCAATCAGGTCGGCGATGGCCTGCGCCTGTTCACCAGCCAGGATGACGCTTCTTTTGCCGGTATTGTGGTCAACGAAGGTCTGATCGCAGGGGCCGAAGGTTCGGATGCCGCCGCCGGTATCCGCGTGGATGGCGGCCTGAATCTGCTGGGTGCAATCCTGAATGAAGGTGAAATCCGTGGTACGGTTAATGCCATCGATGCGTCTGATGCAGGCACCGTTACAATCGTCAACGACGACGAAGGTGTGATCAACGGCAATGTTCTACTGAGCGACGGTGATGACATCTTTGTTGATCTGGGCACCACCAATGGCGATATCGACGGTGGCGCAGGCGATGATGTTCTGATCGCCGGCGATGCAGACAACGTTCTGACCGGTGGTCTGGGCAATGACTTCATCGACGGTGGAGAAGGCATCGACACCGCAGACTTTTCGGATCTGGATGTCGCAGTCAATGTTCGTCTGGACGCCAATGGCAACGGCACCGCCACACGCGATACCGGTTTCAACGTGTCAATCACGGATGCGGTAGTCGCGGCGCCGGACCAATTCGGAGCAAACATTCCGGATGGCGCTTGGTTTGTAGAGGAAGCGGTTCAGGGCAACCTGTACTACAACATCCACACGACCGATTTCCCTGCTGGTGAAATCCGTGGACAGTTGCTGGTCGACAGCGATGTAACCGAAAACGGTATTCGCACAGTGTCTCTTAGCGGCAGTCTGGACGCGGCACAGGAGCCTGGGCCAACTTCGGACAGCCTAGCGACGGGCGAGGCAACTGTTGTCATCACTCAAAATCTGGCAACGGGCGAAGTCAGCTATTCCAGCGACCTGAGTGTTGTGGGCCTGAACGAAGCCGACCTGAACACGCCGATCCCCGGTGTCGTTTCCGCCATCCATCTGCACAACGCACCTGCCGGTCAGAATGGCCCGGTCGTGCAGGACACGCTGGTCGATGCAGGTGCCACACTTGATGTGGATGCGCAGGGTGGAACTGGTGTCATTGGGCAGGACGTCATCGAAAATCAGATCGAAACCGACATCCTGCAGTCCATTGAAAACGTTGTCGGATCCGATGATGGCGACGTGATCTTCGGCAGCGATCAGACCAATGTGCTGAACGGTTCGGACGGTGATGACCTGCTGAACGGTGAAGGCGGCGACGACGTCCTCATCGGCGGCGCTGGGGCGGACACGTTCCAGTTTGGCGCGAACTTCGGAAACGACGTCATCGAGGACTTCGAAGTAGGTCTGGATCAGTTGCAATTTGGCGACTTCGGTCCTGACTTTGGGGCGCAAGTCAACGTGGCTCAGGACGGTGGCGATGCCGTAATCAGCTTCGGAGATAAGGGTTCGGTCCGCCTGGTTGGCATCAATGTCGCCGAACTGAACGACGACGATTTCGTTGCATAAGCAAATAGTTGGCGGGGCGGCTCGTGGTCGCCCCGTTTTTCCAAACCGGAAAGGATCAACACGATGTTGCAGAAAACCAATCCCGTCAAAGCCGCCTGGGGGTCGCTACGCAAAGGATTTGTCACAGTTGCCTTTTTTAGTCTGTTTCTGAACCTGCTGATGCTGGCCGGACCGATCTATATGCTGCAGGTCTATGACCGAGTCCTGACCAGCCAGAATGCCGACACACTGATCGCCCTGTCGCTTCTGCTGGCGGGGGTCTTTGTGGTGATTGCCTGCCTTGATCTGATACGGATGCGCATCCTGGGCCGCTTAGCTGCCCGGTTCGAGATGAAAGTCGGAGCGCCCGTTCTGGGGGCCGCGATGAAACGTCGTGTGCAGGGGGAATCCACCCCCGGCGACAATCTGGTCGAAGACGTAAACGGCTTTCGCGAGTTCATATCAGGCACAACACTGACCGCCTTTTTCGATGCACCGTGGATACCGCTGTATCTGTTGGTCCTGTATGTCTTGCATCCCCTTCTTGGGCTGCTTGGACTGGCCGGAGCTCTGACACTGACCGTAATGGCCCTGATCAACAACGCCCGTGCACACAAGCCGATGCAGCAGGCAGCGCACGCACGCGGCCGTGCAGAGGCACTGTTTCGAACCGGAGACAGCAATGCCGAACTGGTCCACGCGCTGGGCATGAAGTCCGATCTGGTTCGGCGCTGGACTGCCCTTCAGGTCGATGCGCATCGTCAGAAGACCCGTGTAGCCGACCGGATCGCCAGTTTCTCGGTCATGTCCAAAACTCTGCGCATGGGGTTGCAATCCGCGGCTCTTGGCCTTGGCGCGGCGCTGGCGATTACTAGTGAAACCACAGCTGGCGTCATGATCGCGGCGACCATTGTTTTGGCCCGCGCTCTTGCCCCAATCGATCAGTTGATTGGGCAATGGCGCACATTCCTTGCCGCACGCGGCTCGTACGCCAAAATCACAAAACTCACCGAGGATTTCGCGGAAACGCCTGCCAATCTACACCTGCCTCGTGCGTTCAAATCTCTGGATGTCAGAATTGCGCAAGCGGGTCCGCCACGCGCGGTCAATGCCACTCTGCGCAGCATTGATTTCAGTTTGGCTGCTGGCGATGTGCTGGCAATCATCGGCCCCAGCGGTTCCGGGAAAACAACACTGGGCAAGATGCTGACAGGCATCTGGCACCCGCAACGGGGTGAGGTTCTGCTGGACAGCAGCCCGATGTCGAAATGGAACCATGAGGATCTGGGCAAGCAGATCGGCTATCTGCCGCAGGATGTGGACCTGTTTGACGGCACGATCCGTGAAAACATAGGTCGCTTTGCGGCTGCCATCGATGATGCCGAGGTTCTGCGCGCCGCGCGCGAGGCCGGAGTGCATGAGCTGATCAGCAGCCTGCCAGATGGGTATGAAACACGCATCGGTCAGGGATTCTTCCTGTCTGGCGGACAACGACAGCGCCTTGCCCTGGCGCGCGCGCTTTATGGTGATCCGTTTGTGCTGGTGCTGGACGAACCGAACTCGGATTTGGATGCAGATGGCGAAAAGGCTCTGCGTGACGCCATTCTGGCAGCTCAGGCCAGGGGCTCAATCAGTATCGTGATGACCCACCGCCCGGCCACATTGCAGGCGGCCAACAAGGTCATGGTTCTTCGCAACGGATCACAAGCCCAGTTTGGCGACAAGGGTGACGTTTTGAAGGTCAAAACTCAACACGTTCTCAAATCGCCCGCACAACGCGCAACCTCCTGCAAGCCCACCCTGCAACTATCAGAAAACGCCCGCATTACAGGAGCCGCACAATGACCCGTATCGTTCCCTATGCTTCAAACGACACAACACCAGACCTTTACAGTGCGCGGGTTGTTGACGTGACCGAAGCGACACCCGGCATCCGGCTGTATGTACTATTTGGCCTCTTCACATTGCTCGCGTTTGTTGGCGGCAGCATCTACTGGGCCTTCGCATCCAGACTTGACGGCGCCGTCGTGGCCCCTGCGTCATTTGTCGTCGAAGGGGATCGCAAAACGGTTGAGCATCTCGACGGTGGCATCGTCCGGTCCATTCTGGTCGCCGATGGTGAGGCCGTTGAACAGGGGCAACCTCTGATCCGGCTGGACAGCACCGAGATTGACGTCGACCTCAGCGTGCTGGGCAGCCAGATCGGCGAGCTTTCTGTCCGTCGCGCGCGACTGATTGCGCAGCTACAGGGACAGTCTCAGTTTGACGAAGCCGCCGCCCTCCAGAACTTTGAAGAAGATATGAATCGTCTTCACTGGGCTTCAGCTTTTCTGACACAAAAACAACTGTTTGACGCCGAACATCGCGCCCGCGCGACCGAAGCGGAGATCAACGCACAGCGCATTTCGGCGCTGCGGGATCAGATTGAAGGTCTGAACGAGCAGCGGATCAGTACGCAAAACCAGATGTCCATCACACTTGCAGAGTTGGAAAGCCTGCAGACCCTTCTGGACAAAGGCCTGGTTGCGATCACCCGGGTCAGCGCCCGCCAGATCGAGGTTGAACGGCTTTCGGGCGTCGATGCGTCGCTTCGGACACAGATAGCCCAAGCAGAAAACCAGGTCAGCGAGTTGAAGCTGACAATGATCAGTCAGAAAAAGCTGCGCGATGAAGTTCTGGCCGGAGAACTGGCTGTCGTCGATGCCCAGCTTGATCTGCTGCGCCCGCAGTTCTCAGGGACCGTGGAGCGCCGTAAACGGATCGAAATCCTTGCGCCAGTCAGTGGCCGTGTCGTGAACCTTACCGCTTCGACCACAGGAGGGGTGATCAGACCCGGTGAACACATCATGGAAATCGTGCCCGCAGACCAAGCTTTGATTGTCGAAGCGCGCGTGAAACCCGGCGACATCGACAAGCTGAAGATCGGTCAGGCCACGCGTATCCGTTTGTCTGCCTTCGCCCAAGCCGACGTTCCCGAAGCGCAAGGAGCCATTGTCGATATCTCTGCCGACGCGCTGGAAGACGAACGCACGGGCGAGGCCTACTACAAAGCGCGGGTCAAACTGGATGATCAGCAATCCAAAGAGGTAGCGGCCTTGGATCTGGTGCCCGGCATGCCGGCAGACTTGTTTGTCACCACCGGCGAACGCTCTGTTATTGCCTATCTGGCCCAGCCCATAAGTGAACGCCTTGCGCGAACATTTATCGAGTAAAGGCTTTCAAAAGACTTTTGGAATAAAGCCTATTAGTATCGAGTGCTTTGGTGAGTGAGCGATGGTCTGCGTGCCTGTTCGGGCCGCGGGCCATCATTTTTTCATATTTTCGCAGCCGTAGCTGGCCAAGAACATATCCACCGCTTGCGTCGCGACCTCATCGATCTCACTCTGGTTAAAGCTGTTTTGAATTCCAAATGCAGCACGCGCCCAGATGCGTACTTTGCACAGCTCGGAAAACTGTTCCGCCGCGATGTTCACATTTTCGATGCACAGTTCGCCTTTTGCCACCGCCTTTTCAAGATACGCTGCCATCTGCCTTTGGCCGTTTTGCGGACCTGCCTCATAAAAGGCGCGGCCCAATTCGGGGAACCGGTCCCGCTCGGCTACGCAGATCCGAAATACTTGTTGTGCGAATTCGGATACAAGAAAAGCAGTGAGCTGCGTGGCCGCGATCTGCAGCACCTCGCGCGCAGGTTTGCTCTCATCAATCATTGACAAAATGCGCTCAGACATCAGACGACATTCTGTTTGCGCAACTTCCATGAACAACAGGCGCTTGTCCGGGAAATAGCTGTATAACGTTGCCTTTGACACGCCTGCTGCGCGGGCAATGTCGTCTACGCTTGCACCTTCGAACCCATCTGCCATGAAAACCTCTCGGGCCCCGCGCAAAACCTGATCGAACTTACGGCCTGTGCGCAGGATGGTGGCAGTTTGGGTCATGTCATCTCCGGGATTGGTCTTTGCTGTAGTTTATAAACCGTTCAGTTCAGATACAACGATTTTCGCACTCCATGAAACCGTAACCCAGGGCGCGCGCCGTGGTGTCAAAGGCTTGCGGCGCAGACAAACCATGTTAGGAGTCTGTCCATGGTCGAAGTTTTTCTGCGCACCCTTCCCTTTTTTGCGATTATCGGCCTGGGATATTGGGCGGGTCGCACTCGGTTTTTCACCGCCGAGGCTACTGCTTACCTTACAAAATTTGTCTTCTTCTTTGCACTTTCAGCCATGCTGTTTCGCTTTGCAGCCACCTTGCCGTTTGCCGAAATCTTCAATGCGCGTCTGGTGCTTGGATATCTGGGCGGTACAGTTGCTGTTTACGTTTTGGCAACATGCGTTGCCTGGCTGCGAGGGCTAGATGTTCCAACAGCAGCTGTCGAGGCACAATGCGCAGCCATTGGCAACGTAGGCTTTCTGGGACTACCGATGCTGGCGCTCTTGTTCAGCGAAGCTGCCATCGGACCAGTGATGGTGGTCCTTACCGTGGATCTCGTTGTATTTTCCTCGCTCATTGTAATCCTGATCAACGGAGGCCGCGACGGTAAGCTTACCTTGGGCACGTTCAAGCTGATCGGTCTTGGGCTGGTTAAAAATCCGATGATCGTGTCCATCTCGGCCGGGTTGGTCTGGTCGTCTTTGGAAATCCCTGTGCCCGGACCTTTCTACGACTTTCTGACCATTCTGGGCGGCGCAGCCACCCCCGGCGCTTTGTTCGCCATTGGGGCGTCTCTGGCCGGTAAGTCGGCCGAACGCATCGAAATCGCCGCTTGGTTGAGCTTTTGCAAGCTGGTGATACACCCGGTTTGCGTTGCCGTTGTCCTGTTATGGCTGATGCCGATCGATATCTTTCCAGCCACCGTTGCAATCGCGGCAGCCGCTTTGCCTGTTGCCGGCAATGTTTACATGCTGGCCGCCCATTACGGCGTCGCGCCACAGCGGGTCTCGGCGGCCATTCTGCTCTCGACTGCAACCAGCATCCTAACTGTACCCTTGGTCATCGCTTGGCTGAGTGGTCTCTAACCTTCACCTTTTCGAAAAATACTCTCGCGACCAGCGGTCGCGGACTTTACGCCGCGTCTCTGGATCGTTAGCCATGTCGCGACTCTAATGTAAGGACGATGCCTGATGGAAACCCTCTCGGAAAACGCCTGTTTCGGTGGAGTGCAGGGCGTGTACCGCCATGCCTCTTCGGTCTGCCAATGCGACATGACTTTTGGCCTTTTTCTTCCGGCTGAAGCGAAGGATGGGCCGGTTCCCATCCTGTGGTATCTGTCCGGCCTGACCTGCACACATGAAAACGCCATGACCAAAGCGGGTGCACAGGCCTGGGCTGCAGAACAAGGGATCGCCATCGTATTCCCTGATACTTCCCCGCGTGGCGAGGGGGTCGCGGACCATGAAGACTATGATCTGGGACAGGGCGCAGGTTTCTATGTGAACGCGACGCAAGATCCATGGGCCCCACATTTCCAGATGTGGGACTACATCGCAGAAGAACTGCCCGCCTTGCTGGTTGAAAACTTCGCAATCGACAGCGAACGCCAGGCCATCACCGGGCATTCCATGGGCGGTCATGGAGCCCTGACATTGGCGATGAACCTGCCCGGCCGGTTCCGCTCGGTTTCGGCCTTTGCTCCGATTTCGAACCCCACGGGTGCAGATTGGGGGCGCAAACAGTTGAGCGCTTATCTCGGTGACGACGAGACCCTATGGGCCAAGCATGATGCGTCGTTGTTGATGAAGGACAAAGGCTTCGACGGTCCGATCCTGATCGACACAGGCGCTAATGACCAGTTCATGGACCTGCTGCGCCCCGAAGCGCTGGCCCAAGCCATCGCCGAACGCCGTCAGCAGGCAACCTATCGCTTCCAGCCCGGCTATGACCATTCGTACTTCTTCGTTTCCACGTTTATGGAAGACCACATCACATTCCATGCTGAAGCGCTGTACGGAGACTGAGGCATGAGCAAATACGATTACGACCTGATCATCATCGGGTCTGGCCCCTCGGGTCGGTCAGCGGCCATTCAGGCGGGAAAACTAAAACGTCGCGTTCTGGTCATCGACCGCAAGGATCGCTTCGGCGGCGTGTCGGTTCATACCGGCACCATCCCGTCCAAGACCTTGCGCGAGACGGTTTTGAACCTCTCGGGCTGGCGCGAACGCAGCTTTTACGGCCGTTCCTATCGGGTCAAGGACCAGATCCGCGCCGAAGATCTGAAAGCCCGTCTGCATATGACACTCGACCATGAGGTCGATGTGCTTGAGCACCAGTTCAACCGCAATCACGTCGATACATTGGATGGTCTGGCCAAGTTCGTCGGACCCCATGAGGTTGAAGTTGCCACCGATGCCGGTGAGACCACGCGGGTGACGGCCAACAAGTTTCTGATTGCCACAGGAACTAAAACCTATCGCCCCGAATACGTACCCTTCAACGGCAAGACCGTGGTTGACGGGGACGAGTTTCTGGAAATGGCCGAGATCCCGCGGTCGCTGGTTGTCATTGGCGCGGGCGTTATCGGGGTCGAATACGCCACGATGTTTTCCGCCCTGGACGTGCGGGTGACTTTGATCGAACCGCGCGACACGTTCCTAGACTTCATCGACAGCCGTTTGATCCATGATTTCACGCATCAGATCCGAGAAAATGGCGTTGACCTGCGATTGGGTTCGGCTGTTGAAAAGATCGAAGATGCCGGTGAACATGTGGAAGTGACATTGGATAACGGCCGCCATGTTCGGGCAGAAATGCTTTTGTTTGCTGCCGGACGCATGGGCGCGACATCAAAACTCAATCTCGATGCTGTTGGGTTGGAAACAGATCACCGCAACCGGATCAAGGTGGATCGTAAGACATACCAGACAGCAGTGCCGCATATCTATGCGACCGGCGACGTGATCGGACACCCATCTCTGGCCTCGACGTCTCTGCAACAAGGACGCGTGGCGGCCTGTCACGCACTTGAAACACCCACACTGCCGGAAAGCCCGTGGTATCCCTACGGCATCTACTCGGTTCCCGAGATTTCAACCTGCGGCATGTCCGAAGAAGAACTGCAGGAACGCGGTATACCCTATGAGGTCGGCGTCGCCCGGTTCCGCGAAACATCGCGCGGGCATATCATGGGGTTGGAGCACGGGATGCTGAAAATGCTGTTCTCTCTCAAGACCCGCCGGGTCTTGGGTGTCCAGATTGTTGGCGAAGGCGCGACCGAACTGATTCATATCGCGCAGGCTGTGTTGAACCTTAAGGGTACCGTGGATTATTTCGTTCAGAACACGTTCAACTATCCGACCCTGGCCGAGGCTTACAAGATCGCCGGGCTGGATGCGTTCAATCGGATGCCGATCCCTGAAGAGTTCAAGGTGCGCAAAAAACCGGCTGAACCCGCCAGGAAAGAGGCCAAGAAGGCGTGACCACGCTTTATGTCGATGGCGATGCCTGCCCCGTAAAAGCCGAAGCTGAGCGGGTTGCAACGCGACACAAAATGCCCATGGCCCTGGTGTCCAATGGCGGGCTGCGCCCTTCGGCCAATCCGCTAGTCCAGGTTGTCATCGTCTCGGAAGGCGCTGATGAGGCCGACAAGTGGATCGCCGAGCGCTGCGGCGCAGGAGATGTCGTGATTACATCCGACATCCCTCTGGCTGCCAAATGTGTCGAGGCAGGCGCGCGGGTTCTGCGCCCGAACGGTGAAGCCTTCACCGCAGCCAATATTGGTCAGCAACTCGCGATGCGCGACTTGATGGCTGACCTACGCGCCGCCAACCCGCTTGGAACGGGTGGTGGTGGACGACCCTTCAGCAAAGCCGACCGGTCGCGGTTTCTGGATGCATTGGAACGGGAAATACGCGCAGCCACGCGCGGCTGACTGTAACAGAAGCCGATCCAAATTACTGATACGAAATCAGAAACGACCGTTTACAAGTCCCGCGTATGAACGCACCCTGTGTTTGAATTCTGATCAGACCATTCGAACACGGAGACTGCATTATGCAAGTACAGGACACTCACTATCGATCGATTTGGTGGGACAAGTCGGAGGGTGAGGTTCGGATCATCGATCAACGCTGGTTGCCGCATGATTTCTGTGTCGTGACCCTGAAAACTCTGAACGAGTTTGCAGCGGCAATTCGGGATATGTGGGTCAGAGGTGCACCTTTGATCGGCGCGACGGCCGCTTTTGGCATAGCTGAACAGATGTCCCGTGACAGTTCAGAAGCATCGTTTGATGCTGCATATGATGTTCTGCACGCAACGCGGCCCACCGCAATCAACCTACGTTGGGCTTTGGACAGATGCCGAGAGGTTCTGATGCCGCTGGCTGCGTCAGATCGCGCCGAACACGCCTGGGCCTTGGCACAAGACATAGCGGACGAAGATGTCGAAATCAACGCGGCGATTGGTCGACACGGGTTAGCGTTGATCAAGGAGATCGCCGCGCGCAAGCCTGCTGGCGAACCGGTACGGCTTTTGACCCATTGCAATGCGGGTTGGCTGGCGACGGTAGATTGGGGCACAGCCACAAGCCCGATGTATCATGCGCATAACGAAGGCATCCCTCTGCATGTTTGGGTGGATGAAACTCGGCCCCGCAATCAGGGTGCGCTAACCTCATGGGAACTGGGAGAGCATGGCATCCCCCATCGCTACATCGTGGACAATGCCGGGGGGCACCTGATGCAGCATGGGTTGGTTGATCTGGTCATCACAGGCACGGACCGCACAACAGCTCAGGGCGATGTGTGCAACAAGATCGGCACCTACCTCAAAGCTTTGGCCGCGCATGACAACGGAGTGCCCTTTTATGTCGCCTTACCCTCCCCAACCATTGACTGGACGGTGCGCGACGGTGTGGCTGAAATCCCAATTGAGGAACGCGATGCAGGGGAAGTGACGCATGTCCTTGGCGTGGATGAGAATTCGGCCATAACAGATGTTCGCGTGGCTCCGGTAGGGACAGAAGGGGGTAATCCTGCCTTTGATGTCACCCCCAACCGATTGGTAACCGGGCTGATTACCGAACGTGGCGTGTGCGAAGCCTCTGCAGAAGGTTTGGCAGGCTTGTTCCCGGACAGGGCTGGCTAGCTAATCCCGCACAAGCCGTATGTCGCTTGTCAGCGTAAACACAAAGGTTCTTGATCTGCCCCGGCTCTCTTTCCGTTGGCAGATCAGGACAAAAAGCGTCAGGCCGGAACAGCCGTGCGGTTCTCACGGATGGGCAAATGCACGATCGCGCTGAACGCGCCAATTGCCACGCCGATCCACCAAACCATGCTGTAGTCGCCGAACTGGTCATACATACGACCGCCCAGCCAGACACCCAGAAAGCTGCCAAGCTGATGGCTGAAAAAGATAATGCCGTATAGCGTGCCCATATACCGCAAGCCATAAAGGTGCGCCACAAGGCCCGAGGTCAGTGGCACAGTGGCCAACCAAAGTGATCCCATTACCAGAGAAAACACAATAACCGAGATTGGGGTGATCGGCAGCAGGATGAATAAGGCCGCAGCCAATGTTCTGCCTGTATACACTGCAGCCAGCAGGTATTTCTTGGGAAAGTGATTTCCTGCCCAGCCGGCCAGCAACGTACCACCGATATTGGCCAGACCAATCAGCGAAATCGACACGGCCCCAAGCGCTGAGGTTGAGGTGATGCCAACGGAATGCAAAACGCCACCAGGTTGGATCGGGCCGCACATCTCGGTCACAAATGCCGGGAAATGAGCGGTGATAAACCCAAGCTGATACCCGCAGCTAAAAAAACCCAGAAAGATCAGCGCATAGGAAGGATCACGGAATGCCTTCCCTAAAATCTCTCCCATGCTTTCATGCAGTTCCGCCTTGCTTGCCGTCTGAGGGGCGCGCATGAAAGGCAGAACAAGAACAAGTGCCAAAATCGCAACCGCAAACACGATGAAGACTTGCTGCCAGGGCAAGAAGGTCATCAACCATTCAGCGGTAGGTGCCCCGAGCACCTGCCCAAAGCTACCTGCGGCTGTGACAATGGCAAGCGACATGGATCGGTTTTCATCAGAAGATGCACGCCCGACCACGGCAAGAACCACGCCAAACCCGGTTCCGGCAATGCCGAAACCCACCAACCAGGCGTAGATCTGATGTTCAAAAGGTGTGACGGACCACGCCGATAGCACCATGCCAGCAGCATAGGTCAAAGCACCCAGTATGATGGCCTTGCGGTCGCCGACTTTTTCGGCAATTGCACCAAAGATCGGCTGGCCAATTCCCCAAGCGAGGTTTTGAATGGCAATCGCCAAGGAGAAATCAGTACGCAGCCAGCCAAACTCATCCGCGATTGGAATCTGAAACACGCCGAAAGAGGCGCGCACGGCAAAGCTGACCGTGATGATGATACATCCGACAATAAGGATCGGATTCAGCAGGCGGGCGGATTGCGGCATTCAGACCTCGGGCGTTTCTCGCGATGGACCGTATCGTTTTTCCGGATGGCGTCAATTCAGCAGATTTGTGGTCACGGATAACCAAATTTGATGTGTTGAGAAAATGGTTTCTTTTCAACGCGCGGTGGGGCGGGTAAGGCTCGGGGTTATGACGGATCTGATATCGCTATACGAGGCCCGCGTCGCGGATGGAACTCTGACCCGCGACGACGCGCAAGAGGCCGTTCTTCCCCAATTCGAACGCATCCGTGCGGCGCTGTCCGAGCCCGTCAAACGTGGTTTTTTCCGTAAGGCACCCCCACCCCCCAAGGGGTTGTATCTATGGGGCGGAGTCGGGCGTGGGAAATCTATGCTCATGGACATGTTCGTCGAAACGTTGGGCGATACTCCGGCGCGACGTGTCCATTTTCACGCGTTCATGCAGGAAATCCACGCAGGTATGCATAAAGCCCGGCAAGAGAATGTCGAAGATGCTCTGGCTCCAGTGGCGAAGGACGTGATCAAATCCGTCCGTTTGCTGGCATTTGATGAGATGCAGATCACCGACATCACCGATGCGATGATTGTTGGACGTCTGTTCGATCTGTTGCACGAGGGCGGTGTCGTTGTCGTTACAACGTCAAACCGGCACCCGGACGATCTGTATAAAGACGGGCTGAACAGGCAGTTGTTCCTGCCTTTCATTGCGCATATCAAAGAACAGCTACGGGTTTGGGAACTGGTTTCCCCAACCGATTACCGCCAAAACAGGTTGGAAGGCGCGCCGGTTTATTTTGCACCAATAGGCCCGGAAGCCCGGCAGAACATTCGGGAGGTCTGGAAAGATCTTGCGGGCGGCGCTGCCGAACCGCTTGTGTTACAAGTCAATAGCCGCGCGGTAGAACTGCCAGCCTTTCGCAACGGGGTTGCACGGGCTTCGTTTTACGATCTGTGCGGGCGGATGTTGGGACCTGCTGATTATCTGGCAATTGCCGACGCTGTGAAAGTGCTGGTGCTGGAAGACATCCCACGCTTGTCGCGGAACAACTTCAACGAAGCCAAACGGTTCGTAACCCTTATCGATGCACTTTATGAGGCCAGGGTCCGCTTGATCTGTTCCGCAGCGGCCGAGCCCGAAATGCTGTATGTGGAAGGTGAAGGGACGTTCGAATTTGAACGCACAGCCTCACGCCTGCGAGAGATGCAGGACAAAGATTGGGGCTCCTAGGGGGCTTTGCCCCCGCCGCGCTACGCGCGCCTCCCCCAAGGTATTTTCAAACAGAAGAAGTTTTAGCCGTTTTCGCGCAAAACATTGCCTGCAAGGTAGAGCGAGCCGCAGATCAACACACGAGCTCGAGGGTCTTGGCTTGTAATTGACGCCAGCGCGTCTGACACGCTGCCTGCCGTAGACGCGGGCAAGTCAACTTTTGCCGCAGCAGTCGCCGTTTCTTCTGCGCTGAGTGTCGCGGCTTCACCCGGAATTGATACCGCAGTCAGGCTTGCGGCTTGTCCGGCCAGCGGTGCGAGATAGCCTGTCACGTCTTTGGTGTTGAGCATACCGCAAATCATATGCGTCGGTTTCTGTGGCAGTTTGGCCAGCACATCAGCCAGCGCAATTCCTGCAGCCGCGTTATGACCGCCGTCCAACCACAGCTCGGCCTGCGGTGCCTGTTCGATCAACGGGCCGGTTTTCAGACGCTGCATACGGGCGGGCCATTCGGCTTTGGTCACGGCAGCCTCATAGGCATCATCGCCCATATCCAGATGGCGCAAAACGGCCAGGGCTGCGCCCGCATTCTGAATTTGGTGCGCGCCCAGAAGGTTGGGCGATGGAAGATCCCGCAATCCGGTTTCGTCCTGATAGATCAAGCGTCCGTTTTCCTCATGCACGTGCCAATGTTGACCATGGACCAACAGAGGCGCGCCGAGCCGTGCGGCCGTGTATTCGATGACTTCGAGGGCTTCGTCCTGTTGAGGCCCAACGATGCAGGGCACGCCGGGTTTTATGATCCCAGCCTTTTCGGCGGCGATCTTGCCCAACGTGTTGCCCAGAAACTGCTCATGATCGATCGAAACCGGCGTAATCACAGTCACTGCAGGGTTTTCGACCACGTTGGTAGCGTCCAGACGCCCGCCCAGGCCGACCTCAAGAAGAGTATAGTCCGCTTTTTCTCGGGCAAAGGCCAACAAAGCCGCGCAGGTCGTGATTTCGAAATAGGTTATGTTTTCGCCGCCATTGGCGGCGTAACATTCATCGAGAACTGCAGTCAGATCGGTTTCTGAAATCAGGTCTCCGGCAAGACGAATGCGTTCGTGAAACCGCGCCAAATGGGGCGAGGTATAGGCGTGTGCCGAGAGCCCTGCCCCTTCGAGCCCCGCGCGGATCATGGCCTGGGTCGAACCTTTGCCATTGGTTCCGGCAATATGGATAACCGGGGGCAGTTTGAGCTGTGGATTATCCAGCGCCGCCAGCAGACGCCATACACGGTCCAGGGTCAGATCAATGATCTTGGGGTGCAACGCCATCATTCGATCAAGAATGGCGTCAGATGTCTGAGCGGTCATTTCTGGCCGGTCTCTTCAGCAGCGACTTCTTCGGCTATTGCCGGTTCCGGCGCAGGCAGATCACCCTTGATCGCCGGGGGCTGGTTCATCAACATCCGTGTGATGGTGATCAGCTCTTCGCGCATGTCGGTGCGTTTGGTAACACGGTCCAGCATGCCGTGATCCAACAAGTACTCGGCGCGTTGGAACCCTTCGGGCAGCTTTTCCCTGATCGTTTGTTCAATCACACGCGGGCCAGCAAAACAAATCAGCGCGTTGGGTTCTGAGATATGGACATCGCCCAACATGGCATAAGACGCGGTTACACCCCCGGTGGTGGGGTGGGTCAGAACGACGATGTAAGGCAAGTTCGCCTCTTTCAGCATCTCAACAGCTACGGTTGTCCGCGGCATTTGCATCAGGCTGAGGATACCTTCCTGCATCCGAGCGCCACCTGCGGCAGAAAACAGGATCAGCGGGCGCTTGAGCTTTACGGCCTCTTGCGCGGCGGCAATGATCGCGTTGCCGACATACATGCCCATCGACCCGCCCATGAAAGAAAAGTCCTGCGCTGCTGCGACAATTGGGGTGCGGCCAATTTCGCCCAAAGCAACCAGCATCGCTTCTTTTTCGCCGGTCTTCTTCTGGGCTGCTTTCATGCGGTCGGGATATTTTTTCTGATCGCGGAACTGCAGCGGATCGTCCTTGGGGGCCGGAACGTCAACTTCAGTGAAAACACCGCCATCAAACAGGTGCTTGAACCTGTCACGCGGGGTAATTGCCATATGGTGGCCACACTGGGTGCAGACGTTCTGGTTCTCGGCCAGTTCGCGGTGGAACAGCATCGTCCCGCACTCGTCGCATTTGTGCCAGAGGTTTTCCGGCACTTCACGGCGCGAGAAAATCGAGTTGATCCGGGGGCGGACGTAGTTTGTGATCCAGTTCATGTCGGAACCTTGGCTTTTACGGTGTTGACGTCAAATAAGACGCAACGGAAGGAAATGCAATCAGCGCCTGAGCGCAAGTCGCGCGGCCAGCCAACAAACGAACATCATGACCAGATCCACCAACAGCCAAGGCCGCAGCTGTTCTGCGTCGGACGTGTCAAAGGGCAAGACAAACAGAGCTAGCCCGCTCAGACTGTCGGGTAGAGAGATGAACAGCAAAGCGATGACATTGTTGAAGAAATGCAGGGCTATGGCAGGACCTAATGTTCCTGCTCGGGCCGTCAGATCCGAAGCCAACAGGCCAAAAACGAAGGCCCAAAGCGCAATCAACAGCGCGTTTCCACCCGCCGCGTCGGGCGCATAGTGACCCACCGCAAACAAGATCGATGGCACACCCATCCAAATGATCGGTGAGTTGAACCGGGCGGCAAGGGTTTGCTGGATATAGCCGCGAAACAGGATTTCTTCGGCGCTGACCTGAATCAGGACAGCAAATGCCGCAACTGGAAGCAAAAGCACCCATGTGGTCAGCGGCAATTTTTGGGTCAGTTCCCCTCCCATGCTGTAGGGAGGCAGCAGAAATCCGATGACACCGAGTATCAGCAAGGCTTTCAAAACGCTTACAAACTGGGTCTCGGCCAGACGTCGTTCACCCAAGATGGACCATAGTGTTCGGTGTTGCATCTTGCGTGCCGCCACGGCGACCCCAAACGTTATGAACCCGAAACTGACCAACAACAGAATCAACGCCAGAGGCGAGCTTCCCGCCAAAAGCTCCTGCGCCCATTCGTTCGGGCCCATCGCCACGAGTGCAGCGAAGAAAACCATGTTCAGCAGGCTTACCAAAACACCAATGAGCAAGAGACCCACAAGCAGGCGCCACAGTTCTGGGCGCCTACGCGCGGTTTCCGTCAAATAAGCATGCGGGAAATAAGCCTTAGGCATGGTTATTCGAACTCTCTGGCTCTTCTTCCTGAGTGACTGTAGGCAGCAATTCCTCTGGGTTTTGGGCAGCGGAAATCCTGTTGGACAGCGTTGTCAGGTAACCCGCAACTGTCCGAAGCAACTGCGTGGCAACGGTTGCGTCGCTTTCCACCACAGCACGCAGCTCTTCGGCCCCGATACGCAGGAAAAGACAATCCTCTGTCGCGACAAGATCCAATTGACGATCTTCACCCGTGATGATTGACAAGTCACCAATAAGGCGACCAGGTTCAATGATCGAGATCGGGCGTCGTGTTCCGTCTTCGTTGAACCAATCCAAACGAGCCTGACCCGTAATGCATAGATAAGCGGCGTCCGGGGCCTGACCACGCGAGAAGATGACCTGCCCGGCCTTGACTTCATACCATTGGGCCGAGAAAGCCAGCAGCCGTTGATTGCGCCCGTCCAGACCTGAAAACAATTCTGTGGCTGATAGAATTTCAAGCTTCCGGCTCAGATCATCAGTTGTTCCACCAGTATCTTCAGGTTTGGTTCGGGATACTCCGTCGATCCTTCCCTCCTTGATTTCTACAAATAGATCATAGGCTTCGGGATGGGCAAAATGATCTTCCATGAAGATCATGATTGAGTCCGGCAAAAGCTCTCGCAGTTTCAGGCGGGTCCGCAACCGGCTTTCTGAATCGTGGCTGGCCAGCGCCTTGTCCAGAATCAAAACATCGGGGCGCTTGATTCCGGCGCGTGAAAATGCAGCGCGTTCCTGAAAGACGGTCGGCAGGTTGTTACCGCCCAGACCAGAGGGCAGATCATAGATAATGGCGGCAGCTCTGCGGCGCAGGCCCGCTTCGTTCATAGCCTCGGCCACCACATCTTCGATTTCTTCCGCATGTGCGCCCGCCAACAAGGACACGCGCCCATAGATCGCATTTTCCATTACTGTCAGCCGCGGGACATATAGATCAGGAGTGACAGGCGTAAACAGCCCATCCATTGCGCCCCGCAACCGCTCGGCGTGGCTTTTGCGGATCGTCAGGATCTTGTCCTTGTATTCTTCGGGGAAATCCGGGCCGATCTGCTCGGCTGTCAGCAGGAAAGGCACAGTCAGCAGCAAGGCGTGGTCTTCTTGGCTGAGTTCCGTTTCACCTTTGGCTTTGCGCTGATCTTCTATGTCGAGCAACCGGTGAAACATGTCTTTCGACATGCCAAGCCGCAGGAACAGGGGGTGATCCGCGCCGTCCCGTCCGAATGTTTTACCGAGTGTGTCCAGAACCGCGTTGGAAATGCTCAGAGCCTCGTCCGCCAAATCATGTACGCTGAGCATTTTTACAAAACGGGCGTCCTCGACCAGAAAGTCAGGAGAAATATCGCGGGACGGCGCGGCAAAAAGCAGGTTACCACCCAATGGAACCGCCGGATTAAATCGTTCCGGATCGAAACGATAGACATACCGGTCAAGACCTTTGGCTTTCAAACGCTCGGCAATCGTTTCCCGAAGGTTGACCACTTCCCGCGCCAAAACGGGGTGAATTTCAGGATTAAACTGCGTTCGCAGTGTACGACGGAACATGAACTCGTCGATGCCCATGGCTTCGACAAGCTGGAACCACCAATCGCGAATATCCTCGATACCGTCCAGACCTGCGAGACCGGGATCGATCCATTCATCGTCCAGCGAATCTGGGGGATTGCCAGACCGGACTGCTTCAATTTGCTTGCGGGACGGCGTTCTCTGAGTTTCAGCGCCATGCTGGGGATGTGTCCGCAACGGCATCATCAGGTTATCGCCCAGCGTTCCATCAAACAGATAGGGCCGCGAATAGGCATAGCCAATCCGGGCCGCAATCACAGCTTGGTGCAAGTCATTCAAGTTGTGCCCGGAAACGATCACGTCCCCCTGTACAGGTAAAATCTCGCGGGTCAAAAGCTGACCCAAGGCACTTCTTTCCGCGGCGTGAGAAGACTGGATCGCAACGCGCGCCCCGTGCGGGATAGTCAGATCCAGATCTTCCAGAATAGTTTTGCCGTCGCTATCGCGCACCGTCACGTTGCGCAGCTCAATTGCCCCATCCAAGCGCGGAATCGCTTCGGGTTCTCCGGAAAACAGCTCTTCGGGTATCATGTTGTCGGGGGCGAACCGTTCAGTCACGACCTCCCACCGCAGAGACATGTCCTGAACCTGATTGTAATAGGTCAGCAAATCCTTCCATGGGCCACTGAGGTCCTTATAGGCCCCAAGTGCTGCTACCAGAGCACCCACCGTCACCTCACCCGTGATCGCCAGATATCCGCCCACAGAATAGAACAGGAACGGCGTCATCTGAGTGATCAGATTGTTGAGGAACTTCATGAAGAATTTCTTGTTGTAGATCTTAAAGCGGATCTCGAACAATTTCCCCAAACGGTCGCTGAACTGGGCCAGACGATAACGCCAGCCGCCATTGGTGCGCAGGTCACTGATCCCCGCAGCGCTTTCACCGATTTCCGAACTCAGACGCCGGACTTCCTGAATACGGTCTTTATTCAGCAGGTTGATTTGTCGTTGCAATTTGGGGATCAGCCAAGCCTGTAACGGGATCAATGCGATACTGGCCAACCCGAACCACACGCTTTGCATGAACAGGAACGTGACAATGGTCATCATCTGGCCGAACTGGAACACGGGCTGAGCAATCGCATCGCCCATCAGTCCACCCATCGGCTCAGCCTCGGATGTGATCATCGAAACCAATTCACCCTGACTGGTCGTGGCGAAATAGGATTTTGGAAAGCGCATCGACCGCTCAATCAGCGTAAAACGCAATCGACGCAGCATACGCTCGGCCAGGACGCCCTTCATCGTATTGATGCGCATCTTCATCAAGCCGCTGGCGATCACCGTGCCCAGAAACGCTACGCACAGTATCAGCAGATAGTGGACCTGCGATACCGTTATACCCCAAATGGTAACCGTATCACCCGGAGCACCGATGGCATCATTGATGATTTGCTTGGGCAGTTCCAACGAAGCATAGAGGAACGGAAATGACAGCACTGTCAGCAACAACAAGACCAATTGCTGTTTCTTCGAGTACTTCCAAATAAAAGAAAATAAAGTGGGCTCCATTTACTGGCCTTATCGATAGCTAAACGGATGTGTGGCTAAAACTGGGTGACCCATGTTGCAGGGCCCGACGGTACGCTCTGACTCTGCGCTTTGCAAGGCAAGACAGGCACGCACGCATCCGTTCGCGCCTAACCGAATTTTGCTTTGCACCCAACTGAAAAACGCGGATCGAAGATCGCAATTTCGTTATTGCGGGTTTGTTCCCGAAGGCGTCTTGACTAAAGAGGCTGTGTATCGGACGACGAGGCCATGGGCAGGATTCTGAATCGCTATCTTTATCGCAAGACACTGGAACGTTGGCGACGGGCTGCACAGCGTGTGCAAGACGCAGGACAAGCGGACCTGCGGCAACAGCGTGATCAGGCGCGCGCATTGCGAAGCCATCTTGATCAGTTGATCCAAACAGCAGATTCTCGTCTTATTCGCCCAAAGATCGGGTCCATGCAGTTTGCCAAGCCTGTCGGCACGGACTGGAGTTGCAGACCGGACCTGTGGCGCGGACCGTTGGCGCAACCCGGCGTTGCTTCGGCCCCGCGCAAAACGGCACTTGATGCGCACGTCAGCCTGTTTCATGACTGCCCCCTGTCCGAGATTACAGTGCGCCAAATCCGAAATCGGGATACAGGCGATCTGGCCCCGTTCAGTCTGGCCGTTGAAGTCTTTAGTTTTGAAGGCTCATTTCTTTCGGTGTCCGTGGATCTGCCGGGCGATGCAACACAGAATCTGACGCGTGAGCATTTGATACGGATGGAGACCGTAGTTGACTGCGAACGATCCACCGGGCTGTTCGCGCGCCTCAATATTCAACACGGTCCCAATTCTGAACAGGTACTGCGCCAGTTGAGCGCGTCTGACGCCCGAAACACCGTAGATTTCGATCTGGCCCATCTGCCCCTGAATGAACGCCGGATCGAAAAGATCTGGGTAGATTTGATCTTTGAGACCCCAAGCATGAACCGGATGGTGGTGCGGGACCTGGCGTTCTGCCGCTTCCATCGTGCCGATTTGTGAGGCAATCGGATATGACACAAACCAACTTGACCTTCCTCCGGTTCGAAAATGGACTCTGGCAAGCACATGTTCGGGCTGGACAGGAACCTACGATTGAGGTGCGGTATCGCGGCGAACTGCTGGAAAACGTTAATCTGGCACCCAACGAAAACGGGTGGGATTTGAACATAACGGTGCCTGTTTCAGCTCTGTCTGAAGGCGTCCACAGCTTCGTCATAACCGATCTGGCAACATCGGATAAGCTTGGAGATTTCACCGTCATCGCCGGTGAACCCGCAGCAGATGATCTGAGGACCGAAGTCGCGTTGTTGCGGGCTGAACTGGACATGCTGAAACGCGCGTTCCGCCGGGTTTGTCGGGGCGACGACTAAGCCCGACTAAGCCAAGTCTCTATCTTTTATACCAATTTCCGTGCATCATGGGCATATTCAAAACGGATCGCGCCCGATATGGATCGCAGTAGTATTGTTAAAGTCATCGCGTTGATGGTGACAGGGTTTGGCATCGGCATCGATTTTACCGGTGCTCTGATGCTGGTCCCCGCGATTGAAAACAGCTTTGATGCCGATATCACCAGCACCCAATGGGTTTTGAATATCTACGCCCTGTTTTTTGCGATGACCATGGTAGCCGGAGGACGACTGGGCGATATGTACGGTCATCGAAAGATGATGATCATCGGCCTGTGCATTTTCCTGTTTTCGTCGGTGATGTGCTTTTTTTCGCCCAACCTTGATTTTTTGATCCTGGCGCGTGCGTTGCAAGGCATCGGCGCCGGCTGTGTTTGGCCCTGCACACTTGCGTTTGGGGCGACTAAAGTGTCCAAACCTGAACATCGGGCTCTTGTAATGGGGCTCATTCTGGCAGGTGTGACCACCGGCAATGTATTTGGCCCAATGATTAGCGGATTGGCTGTAAACTTGGGCGAATGGCGGTATTTCTTCCTGGCCAACGTCGTCTTCTCCTGCATTTCGATGGCCACCGCCCTAATCCTGATGGAGCGCGAAACGCAGCACAAACAGGACGAGCATCTCGACTTGGCTGGCATGGGCCTGTTGGCGTTTGCCGTTCTGTTCCTGCTGTATGGGTTGGATGTTGGCGCGGATTGGGGATGGACGTCGGTACCGTTGTTGATGCTTTTCTTCATCAGCGCCGTGCTTTTCCTCTTGTTCCCCAAGGTAGAAAAACGCGTTACCGAGCCTTTGCTGCTGCCGCAAATGATGCAGAACCGTCAATTCAAGATCACGCTTGGCCTGAATATGTTCAACGTTTCAGCCGCCTTTGTTGGGTTGCTCTATTTTCCTCAGTACATGCAAAAAGTGCTGGGCTGGTCGGCATTTGAATCCGCATTGGGGCTTGCTCCGCTGACCGTTTTGCTGGCGGTGGGGTCGATTGTTTCAGGCACGCTGTACAATGATTTCGGACCCAAACGGCTGCTGTTCTGGGGTTATATGATTGCCACAATCGGTGCCGCGACCGTTGTCATTCTGCCAAGCGATCTGGGTTACTTCCGCATTCTTCCGGGCATGGCGATGATCGGTTTGGGAGCGACCCTGACCGTCGGACCATCGGGTACAGCTGCCGTTTGCGCCGTCAAGCCTGAGCGGGCCGGACTGGTCGGCGGGCTAAGCTTTATGACCCATCTGGTTTACGGAGCCATTTCCGTCGCCTGTGCCACTGCTGTTATGTACGTCGTCAGCTTGTCCAAACTGCGTGATGGCCTGCATGCCGCCGGTATCAAACTATCTGAGACCGATTTAAGGGCAATCAACGGCAGTACACTGGATACGGCTTCTGCACATGCGGTGATCAGCCGTTTGAGCGCCGGCGATTTGGCAAAGGTTCAATCCGCCTTGTCCGATGCTTTTAACAGTGGCATGAGCATGGCGTTTGTTTTTTCGACAATATCCGTATCGGTGGGTATCGTGCTGGCGTTGTTGTTGGACGAAAAGAAACTGCACAAGATCGAGAGCTAGGGCGCTTTCAAGACCCGCTGACTCTCGCGATCCCGACCAGCGCCCTATTCAGAAAAGCAACCAACTGCGCATTCAAATAAAAAGGGCCGCGTTCATCGCGGCCCTGATTGAGTTATTGAGAAGGTCCATTCGGATTGAACGCGGACAGGCCCTTGAGGATGTCAATGGCATAAGCCAGTTGGTAATCCTCTTCCCGCAGTTCAGCCGTCGCTTCAGCCTTGGCACGGTCTTCTTCAATTTGGCGAATTTCATCCTCGCTCAGGCTGTCATTGTCCAGGCTACCACGCAGCTCGGCCTCGGACCGGGTAAAGCGGCTGTCCTCTTCCTCTTCAGTCTCGGGCTGCGGACGCGGTTGTTCCACGATGATATCCGGGCTGACACCCAGGGCCTGAATAGAACGACCCGATGGAGTGTAATAACGCGACGTTGTCAGGCGCATGGCCCCGTCACCGCGCAGCGGCATGACTGTCTGCACAGACCCCTTACCAAAGCTTTTTGTGCCCACCACGATTGCGCGTCGGTGGTCCTGCAAGGCGCCTGCCACAATTTCGGACGCCGAGGCCGAACCGCCGTTGATCAGAACAACGATTGGTTTGCCTTCGGCCAGATCGCCCGGCGCGGCATTAAAGCGCTCGCCCTCTTCCGGGTCGCGGCCACGAGTCGAAACGATTTCGCCTTCGTTCAGGAACGCATCCGACACTTTGATCGCCTGCGTCAGCAAACCGCCCGGGTTATTGCGCAGGTCGAGGACAAATCCATTGACCTTGTCAATGCCACCGGCTTCTTCGATCTGTTCCTGCAAACCTTCTTTAAGGTTCGGGAAGGTCTGGTCGTTGAACGTAGTCACACGCAGAACCACACTGGTGCCTTCAGTGCGCGCACGAACAGCCGTCAGTTTGATCGTATCCCGGATGATTGTAACGTCGAAAGGATCCGGCTCACCTTCACGAACGACGGTGATCACAATCTCGGACCCCACCGGGCCACGCATCAGGTCAACAGCCTTATCCAGCGTAAGGCCCAGAATGCTTTCGCCATCGACATGAGTGATGAAGTCCCCGGCTTCAATTCCGGCTGCGTCGGCAGGAGTGTCGTCAATCGGCGATACGACTTTGACAAAACCGTCTTCCTGCGTGACTTCGATGCCAAGCCCACCAAACTCACCCCGCGTCTGAACACGCATCTGTTCGGCATCGTCGGGCGACAGATAGCTGGAATGCGGATCAAGCGAGGTCAACATGCCGTCAATGGCGGCCTCGATCAGTTCTTCGGGTTCGACCTCTTCAACATATTGCGCGCGGATGCGTTCAAAAATGTCGCCAAACAGATCCAGTTGTTCATAGACGCTGGCCTTGTTTTCGGCCTCCTGCGCCAGCAGGGGTCCTGCAATCTGTGTCGTTGCAAGAATACCTGCCAAAGTTCCGGCCAGACCGGCCATCACAAATCTCTTCATACTCGCTTATCCATCCTTGTCGGTCCGGAACCATGTTTCCGGGTCCACGGAGCTATTGTCTTCTCTTACCTCTATATAGAGCGTTTCTGAGCGATCAGTTCCAGTGCCATCACCGCTTGTTGACAATATTGCGCCAATTTCGGGCGTTTCACCGGGCATCAACCCCACCGGAGTGCCTTCGGGGATCACTTGCCCGGGGTTGCCATAGACCTCTTGCAAGCCGGAAAACACAAAAAGCAGCCCGGGCTGCGGTTCAAGAATGACCAGATTCCCCAAATCCAACAGGGGGCCTCGGTATCGGATCGTCGCTGCAGTGGGTGATGTGACCAAGGCGCGCGGGCGGGTTCCCAGCACCAAACCGGCGCGTGTCACCCCCGCAGCATCCGTTTCTCCAGCCTTGTGCAACAAGACGCCCTGGACCGGCAAAGAAATCTGCCCTTTCTGACCCGAAATATCCGCATCGGTTTCAACAATCTCACCTTCCGAGATTTCGGACAGACCGCTAGCAAACCCATCCAACGTTTCCGTTGAAGAAATCAAAATGGCCGTGCGTACCGGATCTTCGACAAATCGTCTGGGCAGATCTGTGCGATCGGCGATGGCCTCGCTCAGACGCGTGCGCGCATCCTGCACCCCGCTGAGACCTTCGGTTAGTGTTTCCGAAGCGCTTTGTTGTAACAGACGCAGTGTCTGCACTTCGTTCAAATCATCTGCCAGAGCCTGCGCTTTGGCGTTCAAGCCCGGAGTGACCTCGGACAGCATTATACCGGCCCGCGCCGCGCCCAATGGGCCCGATGGATGCAACATCAAAACCGGAGGCGCCGTTGTTTCAATGGTTTGCAAAACGCCGATCAACTGCCGGACGTCCTTTTCGCGCGCCCGCAACTCGGCGCTCAGCTGCGCCTCGCGGGTTGCGGCCTGGCGCAGCCCTTCCCGCATCGCGCTCAATCCCGCCTCGTAGGCCTGGATCGTTTGGGTAAGCGCACGTACGCGGTCTCGGGCACCGTCAGCCTCGCTTAGCGAGATTGAGGCGTCCTCCAACATCTCTGCGGCTTTCAATGCCGCCAGCGATGAATCTGACTGGGCCAGCGCCGGAACGGCTGAAATCAGGAAAGCCGCAAGGGTCGCCAGTTTCATGACAAAAGGCTTTCTCCGGTCATCTCTGGTGGTTTTGGCAGGCCCATCAATTCAAGCAAGGTTGGAGCCAGATCCGACAAACGCCCCTGCCGTAACTGCGCCCCTTCTGGCCCACCGACCAGCGCCACAGGCACAGGGTTCAGTGTATGAGCGGTATGTGGACCACCCGTTTCGGGATCAACCATCATTTCGCAATTGCCATGATCTGCGGTGACAATCATCGCACCGCGGGCCTTTTCCAGTGCAGCAACAACTTGCGCCAGACCCTGATCCACAGCCTCACACGCTTTGATCGCCGCCTTCAAATCACCGGTATGGCCCACCATGTCAGGATTGGCATAGTTCGTGACAATCAGGTCATACCCATCTTCGATAGCCTCAACAAATTTGGCCGTCACCTCAGCCGCCGACATTTCGGGCTGCAGATCATAGGTCGCAACCTTTGGCGATTTCGGCATAAAACGGTCTTCACCCTGTTCAGGCGTCTCTTTGCCGCCGTTCAGAAAGAAAGTTACGTGTGGGTATTTCTCGGTTTCGGCCAACCGGAACTGGCGCAGCCCTTGTTTGGCCACCCATTCCCCCAGAGTATTCATGATGGCCCGTTTGGGAAAAACCGTGGTCATGTAGGCGTTGTGACCGTCCGAATATTCTACCATGCCCAGCAGTGCCGAGAGAGAGGGCCGCGGCCCTGTGTCAAAGTCGGAAAACCCGGGCTCTCCAATGGCGCGCAGGATTTCCCGTGCCCGATCAGCACGAAAATTGAGGCAGAAAAACCCGTCGCCGTCTTGAACGCCCGTGTAACCATCAAGAACAGTCGGGGTGATGAACTCGTCTGACTCGGACTGGTTATAGGCATGATCGACCGCACCATGGGCGCTTTGCGCCGCCCTTCCCTGCCCTTTGATCATTGCGACATAGGCTTCGCTGACACGTTCCCAGCGATTGTCCCGGTCCATGGCAAAATAGCGTCCGCAGACGGTCACAATGCGCGCGTTTTCAGGCAGGCGCTCTTCCAGTTCCGCGATATAGGTCAGCGCCGATTTTGGCGCTACGTCCCGCCCATCGGTGACTGCATGCAGCGCAACAGGGACGCCAGCATCGGTGATCGCAGTCGCCGCGGCGACGATATGGTTCAGATGCCCATGCACGCCACCGTCCGAGACCAGCCCCATCAGATGCGCTGTCCCGCCCGCCGCTTTCACTTTGGAGATAAATTGTTGCAGGGCTTCATTTTCGAAAAATGAGCCGTCTTCGATCGCCAGATCGATCTGACCCAAATCCATGGCGACAACGCGACCTGCGCCGATATTGGTGTGGCCAACTTCTGAATTGCCCATTTGTCCACTTGGCAGACCTACATCGGGGCCATGGGTGATCAGCGTTGCATGAGGGCCATTGGCCATGATCGTATCAAAAGTCGGCGTATTTGCCAGAAACGGCGCATTGGCTTTGGTGTCTTCGGACAGACCCCACCCATCGAGAATGCACAAGACAACAGGTTTGGGCGCGGCCATAGAATTTCTCCGATTACTGCTCGTGCGCTTCTTCTATCGCCTTGCCTTCGGCGGGTGAACCACCTTTGGGCAGGTGAAAAAGATTTAATAGACGCAGAGGCGCTATTCCTTGAGGTAGCTCTTGTATGGACGTGCCTTTTGATTTCGGTACTTCACAGTAAGGTCCAAAGGCGCGTCATTTTCATCATACACACCCAAGACAATGCCTCGGCCTCTACTTTTGGTACGCATGTCGATCAATTGCTGTTCCGACCTCGTGGTGCGTTGTGACGGTCGCCGCGCCCATGCGAACAGGTGATCATACATTTCAGCGATCACGTTTGCATGCTCTGCGCTGTTGCCCAGATCATTCAGTTCCTGAGGATCGTTTTCCAGATCAAACAGGATCGGTCTGTACCCGCCTTCGCAATGGATCAGTTTCCACTTTTTGTTGGCCACCATGAACATCACCGCTTCGCGAACCGACACTCCTACGATATCAGCGATCGGTGAGCCTGAGTAATCATATTCGCAGATGACAAAGTCCCGGGGCACCTCTTCTGCGGTCCCATGCAGGATGGGCAGCAACGAATGACCTTCAAGGATATGAGTGGCAACGTCACCGCCTGCCAGATCAACAAAGGTTGGAGCCAAATCGATGGACTCGACCAGCGCATCACTGACCGTCCCACGGGTCGCATTTGCTTCAGGCGATGGATCATAAATGATCAGCGGCATTTTGGTCGAAGCATCGTGAAAAAACGTCTTCTCACCCATCCAATGATCACCAAGAAAGTCACCGTGATCCGAGGTTAGAACGATCATCGTGTCGTCCATCCGCCCGGTTTTTTCCATCCAGTCGAACAGACGCCCCATCTGGTCGTCGGCTTGTTTGATCAAGCCCATATAGGCTGGGATCACCGCCTCACGCACATCCTGTCGCGAAAAGGTCTGACCAATCTTTGTGTCCATGAACGCCTTGAGCACCGGATGCGCATTTTGCCGTTCAGCCTCGGATCGCACTACGGGCAAAACATGTTCTGGACCGAACATTGAGGCATAAGGTTCTGGCACGATGTAAGGCCAATGCGGTTTGATAAAGCTCAAGTGGCAGCACCACGGTCCGTTATGTGATTCCATGAACTCAATACCGCGCCCTGTCAGATAAGGCGTTTCACTGTCTTCTTCGGCGATGTTGGCCGCTTCGGGCGCGTTCTTCAGAAACCAGCCGGACAGCACGTTGCCCTCGGCATCCAGACCTGAATTGGCAAAATCATGCCATGGATTGTCGCTCTCGTACCCCTTGGCCTTGAGGAACTTGTTGTACTCCTTCGCTCCGTGCGGATCGTAAAACCCGTCGGGACCCTCGGGCAGCATACCGTCATCGCGTTCGAACACGTCAAAGCCGCATTCGGCAACCCGGGCACCAATCAGGCTGTCGGGTTCCAGCCCCAACCGCGCCATGCCTTCGGCATCGGCGCGCATGTGGGTTTTGCCGACCAGCCAGCAGTCCATTCCCGCCTTGCGCAGATGATCACCCATCGTGATCTCGCCGACTTTGAGCGGAATACCGTTCCAAGACGCCCCATGCGAATGCACATAGCGCCCGGTATAGGTCGACATGCGCGAACTGCCGCAGATTGGTGACTGAATGTAAGCCCGGTTAAACCGCACGCCTTTGGCTGCCAGGCGATCTATGTTTGGCGTGTGCAGGTGCGGATGCCCGTAACAGCTCAGATAGTCCCAGCGTAGCTGGTCGAACATGATGAACAGGATGTTTTTTGCCTTGGCCAACGCGACGCCCCTAAACCTTACGGAAACTTAGTTAGCCATTTCCGTCCGCAGTGCGAAGCAAAACTTTGCTTCAGGCCTGACGTTCCATCTGCTCCAGCATCTTCTTGGCGCGCTTGCATTGCAGCTGATCGCGCAACGGGCTGTTGGGATCCACGTCTTTTTGGCAGACAACGCATTTATCAGCACCCGATATGGCATTCAGACCACCACAGCTGCCTTTGACGGTCTTGCCCATCAGCATGACGCCGAGTGACATACCCACCATAACGAGGGCGAGAAGAATAAAAGCCAGAATAAAAGTGCTCATCTCAGCTCCTCCAGTCAGTTCGATTCCAGCGCGTCTTTGAACGCGGTGCTATGGGCAGTAATATAAGCTTCTTCACCGCCTGTCACATCCCGCGAGATGAAATACACGGCAAGTTTATGCTCTTCCGCCAGTTTCAGGCCCTTTTCCTGACCCAAGGCCAGCATCGCGGTGGCCCATGCATCGGCCATCATCGCGTTTTCGGCCAAAACAGTGACAGAGGTCGTCCGGTGCGTGATCGGGCGTCCGGTCGTGGGATCGATAATATGCGAATAGCGCACGCCGTCCTGTTCGAAGAAATTCTTGTAGTCGCCCGAGCTGGCCATGCCCAGGTCATTCACTGACACGATCAGCTGAATGCTCTGACTGCCCGTTTCCGGTTTTTCGATGCCGATGCGCCAAGCTTCGCCCTTTTCGTTCTGACCCATGGCAACCAGATCACCACCAATTTCAACCAGGTAATTCTCGATTCCGGCGTCCCTTAAGGTTTCGGCAACCGCATCGATGCCATATCCCTTGGCAATTGCAGACAGGTTGATACCGACGCTGGCGTCAGATTTCGCAAGAGTTCCGGCTTCGTCATCCAGCGTCAGCAGACGGCTTTGGCCGACGCCGTTTAACGCGGCCTGGATGTCAGCGTCAGACGGCACCGGATCTTCGGGCTTACGAGGGCCAAACCCCCATAATTCGATCAGTGGGCCAAGGGTCACATCGAAAATTCCACCGGTTTTTTCGTGCACGTCGTTGGCAGCAGCGATGACCAAACCGAATTCGTCCGAGATAGTCATCGGCTCTGTACTGGCCGACGCCGAAAAGACAGAGACCTCGGAATTCGAGTCCCAGTTCGACATCTTCGCGTTGACCTCAGCCAATGTCTCATCGACCGAGGCTGCAAGTTTGGCCTCGTCCAGATCGTCGCCTATGGCAGTGATATTGAAGGTTGTCCCCATCGTTTCACCGGACAGGCGAACCACTTCGGGCTCCTTGTCCAAAAAGCAGCCGGAAAGAAGGGCAACAAGGGCCACAAAAGGCAAAAGACGCATAGGGCGAGCTCCGGGAATTTCTGTGCCCGGCATATGCCAGTGACCCTCGTCAGAGTCAAATCGACATCAGAGTTTTAACGGCAGAAAACCCAATACCAAAAGCCCAACCCCAGCCGGAACTCCAAACAACCACGCTCGCTTCTGCCACCCCGGGGCCTGGTGCTTCCAGGCCATGCGAAAGTTGTGACCACACACGACAACCGCAAAGAAGATCAAAGCGGCCACAGGCGGTGTAAGGTAGAGTCCACTCACAAGCTTGATCGTCCTTTGTTGACCCAGATTTCGTGCATTCGGGCATTTGCACCCTATACAGGTCGTTTAGCTGCGCTAAGGTGAAAGGGAAAGACATTGCAAGAACCATAAGGAGATTGCCCATGGCCCCAACCTCTTACCAGTCACCAACACGCGGCGACAAGGCAGACAAGACGACGTATAGCCAATCGGCAGAATCGAACTTGTCGCACTCACAGACCACCGTGGCCAAACTGCTTGAGGGAAAAGGGGACGCGGTATTTTCGGTGCGGCCAAACGATACGATCCATTCGGTGGTCAACACGCTTAAGGACAAGCGGATCGGGGCCGTTTTGGTGACAGATCAAAACGGAGCCTTGCAAGGCATCCTGTCAGAGCGCGACATTGTGCGGCGCATGGCAGACACACCCGGCCAGACCTTGCCGCAAGCGGTCGAAGACCTGATGACCAAAGAGGTCAAGACCTGTACACCAGACGATCTGCTAAACGATGTGCTGAAGACAATGACCGAAGGTCGTTTCCGCCATATGCCCGTTCTGCGTGACGGCCATTTGAGTGGCGTCATCACTATCGGAGACGTCGTGCATTTCCGATTGAAAGAGCTGGAATACGAAGCCCTTCGAATGAAGCAGATGATTGTCGGCTAGGATCAGCCCGTCGAAAGGAACCTGACGCCTCCGTCCTCGATCTCCGCGGCCGTCAACCGGCCTGAGGCAAAAGCGCCCGTGTCAATCGACAGGACCCTGTTTCTGACACGGGGCTGGTTTACGATTGTGTGACCGTGCACCACCCATTGATCATCGCCGCGCGCGGTTCTTGGGAACATGGGATGTCCCCAAAGGCAGATCTGACGATCCTGAGCTTCGACAGGGCGACGAGGGTCCAAAGCCGCGTGAACAATAGTGACGTTGCCACTGGTCCAGGTCAGGGGCCGCTTTGTCAGCCATTCCAGCAATTCCTGACCCATCGCTTGTCGTAGGCCTTCGGCCAGTTCCTTGACTTTCCGGCTTTCTTCCAGGTCTCCAGTTGGTTTGAGCCCGAATGACGCCAGCGTATGCAGACCTCCGTTTCGAAACCAGAGCCGTGCATGGCGTTCTGGATCATCCAAGAAATGCAACAACATCTCTTCATGGTTACCAAGGAGGCAATGGACGTTCCGATCTGATGCGTCGCTCAGATGGTGCAGATGGCGCAACACTTGCGCGCTGAAAGGCCCCCGGTCAATGTAGTCTCCAACAAAAACCAGAGGGCTTTGATCATCCAAGCGTGGCAACAACGCATGCAACAAATCCAGACGGCCATGAATATCAGCCACCGCCGTCACTCGCGTGGTGGGGGCGATGTCACAGGGGAAGGTATCGGTTGCTCGCCCTGTTTTGCGTTGAAGTCGCTGTCTGATCCAATTGCTTATCATACGGTCTGTTCCCTACCCTTCTCGCCTATTGGCGGCAATGAACAACTGATTGAGCAGGCAAAGTGTTGACCAACGGCCATAGGTTGTCCGATATGGCCTTGAAAGTCGTCAAACGCCATTGGTCTGGTTCATGGACCAAAGCCGTTTGGTCAGCCATGGTTTTGCAGAGCGTTCAGAGGGTTTTATGAAGCGGGTATTGATTACGGGCTCTGCGGGGTTCATCGGTTTCCACCTGGCCAAGCTGCTTCTGGCAGAAGGGTTCCGGGTGCATGGCTATGACGGAATGACCGATTATTACGATGTGACCCTGAAACAGCGCAGACATCAGATCCTATTGCAAACCCCAGGGTTTACCGCGACCGAAGATCGGCTGGAAAACTATGACCGTCTGGTGCAAGTGGCGGACGAGTTCCAACCCGATTTCATCGTCCACCTGGCGGCCCAAGCCGGTGTTCGGCACAGCCTCGAATACCCCCGAAGCTATATCGAATCTAACGTCGTTGGCACGTTCAACGTAATGGAAATCGCGCGTCAGCATGAGGTCGAGCATCTGTTGATGGCTTCGACCTCGTCCATCTATGGTGCCAACGAAGAAATGCCGTTTACCGAAACGGAAAAAGCGGACACGCAATTGACCATCTACTCTGCCACCAAAAAGGCGAATGAGGCGATGGGGCATTCCTATGCGCATCTGTGGAAGCTGCCGACCACGATGTTTCGGTTCTTTACGGTCTATGGCACCTGGGGGCGGCCCGATCTGGCCTATTTCAAGTTTGTGGCCGCCATTTTGGAAGGTCGTCCCATTGATATCTACAATCATGGAGACATGTATCGGGACTTCACCCATGTTGAGGATCTTGTGCGCGGGATCAGATTGCTAATCGATGTGCCCCCGGTCCGGCCGGCCAGCCGTGAAGACATTGAGGACGGCGACAGCCTGTCACCCGTAGCACCCTATCGTATCGTCAATATTGGAAACGGCGACAAAGTGCGCTTGATGGATTTCATCGAAGCTATCGAAGAGGCGGTTGGACAGAAGGCAATCAAGAACTTTATGCCGATGCAGATGGGCGACGTTCATGCGACATGGGCTGACAACCGTTTGTTGCAGCGGCTGACCAATTACCGTCCACAGACGGACCTGAAAGACGGCATAGCCCAGTTCGTTTCCTGGTATCGGGATTATTACGGAAAATAGCGTCGTGTGACGGCCAAAACGAAAAAACCGGCGCTTGAAGCGCCGGTTCTTGTTTTCTTACCCGCCAAAATCGTCGAGCATGATGTCTTCTCGGTCCACGCCCAGGTCCAGCAGCATGTTGATGACCGACTGGTTCATGATGGGCGGGCCACACATGTAGAATTCACAGTCTTCTGGCGCGGGATGGTTCTTGAGGTATTCTTCGAACAGGACGTTATGGATGAAACCGGTATAGCCTTTCCAGTCATCCTCGGGCTGCGCATCCGAAAGCGCGACATGCCAATCGAAATTGTCGAACTCTTCGGCCAGTTGGTCGAAATCTTCGACAAAGAACATCTCTTTCTTCGACCGCGCGCCGTACCAGAAGCTGATCTTGCGATCGCGATTTTCCAGACGTTTGAGCTGGTCAAAAATGTGGCTGCGCATGGGGGCCATGCCCGCACCACCACCGATGAACACCATCTCTTTTTGGGTCTCGCGCGCGAAGAACTCGCCAAACGGACCCGAGATTGTGACCTTGTCACCCGGCTTCAAGTTGAAGATGTAAGATGACATCTGACCCGGAGGGATACCTTCCGAGCCCGGAGGCGGTGAAGCTACGCGGACGTTCAGCATGATCATGCCCTTCTCGTCCGGGTAGTTGGCCATCGAATAGGCGCGCTCGATCGGTTCCGCGACAACCGACTCGTACTGCCAAAGATTGAAGCGGTCCCAGTCTTCGCGATATTCCTCTTCCACGTCGAAATCAGTGTATTTCAACGCGTGCGCAGGGGCTTCAATCTGAATGTAGCCACCCGCGCGGAAGTTCACGTCCTCGCCTTCCGGCAGATCCAGCGTCAGCGCCTTGATGAAGGTTGCCACGTTCTCATTCGAACGCACCGTGCATTCCCATTTCTTGACGCCAAAGACCTCTTCGGGGACTTCGATGTCCATATCCTGCTTCACGGCCACCTGACAGGACAGTCGGTCACCGCACGAGGCTTCGCGTTTGGTGATATGGCTTTCCTCAGTGGGCAGGATCGACCCACCACCCGAATGCACGCGCACCCGACATTGCGCACAGGTGCCACCACCCCCGCAAGCCGAAGGAACAAAAAGCTTTTCGGCCGCCAGCGTTTGCAGCAATTTGCCGCCAGCTGGTACGGAAATGGTTTTCTCGCCATTGATTGTGATGTTCACGTTGCCGGTCGACACCAGCTTGGACCGGGCGGCCATGATGACGGCCACCAGTGCCAGAACGATGACGGTGAAAAGAGCTACGCCTAGGGTAAAGGTTTCCATTGACGCCTCCTTACAGTTTCACGCCCGAGAAGGACATGAAGGCCATGGCCATCAATCCTGCGGTGATGAAGGTGATGCCCAGACCCTGTAGGCCGTCGGGAATGTCCGAATATTTCAGCTTTTCGCGAACACCCGCCATCGCAGTGATCGCCAACGCCCAACCAAAGCCCGAAGACAGGCCATAGGTTGCCGCCTCGGCAAAGTTGTAGTCACGCTCGACCATGAACAAAGACCCACCCAGAATGGCGCAGTTCACTGTGATCAGCGGCAGGAAAATCCCCAGCGCGTTGTAAAGCGGCGGGAAGTACTTGTCCAAAACCATCTCGAGGATCTGAACCATCGCCGCGATCACGCCGATATACGAGATCAGGCCAAGGAAGGTCAGGTCCACATCCGGGAAGCCAGCCCAGGCAAGTGCGCCCGGTTTCAGCAAGTAGTTCAGCAACAGATTGTTCGCGGGCACGGTGATGGCCTGCACGACCATAACCGAAATACCCAGACCCAGCGCGGTTGAAATCTTCTTGGAAACGGCGATGAAGGTACACATCCCCAGGAAGAAGCTGAGCGCAAGGTTTTCGACAAAGATGGCCTTTACGGCCAGTGAGATCAGACCTTCCATTAGTGGGCCTCTACCTGCTGAATTTTGTATTCACGCTCTTCCACCTGGTTCGGCTTCCATGTGCGGAAGGCCCAGATGATCAGACCGATGATGAAGAACGCCGACGGGGGCAGCAGCAGCATGCCGTTGGGCACGTACCAGCCACCGTTGTTGACAGTCTCCAGAATGGTAACGCCGAACAGCGACCCGGCGCCGAACAACTCACGAATGAAGCCGACCAGCAGCAGGATCAGACCATAGCCCATGCCGTTGCCCATGCCGTCGATAAAGGACGCAACGGGCGGGTTCTTCATCGCAAACGCCTCGGCGCGGCCCATCACGATACAGTTGGTGATGATCAGACCGACGAAGACCGACAGGGTTTTCGAGATCTCGAAAGCATAGGCTTTCAGGATCTGGTCCACGAGGATCACCAGCGAGGCGATGATCACCATCTGTACGATGATCCGGATCGAACCGGGAATCTGGTTGCGCAGGCAAGAGATGAAGAAAGACGAGAACGAGGTCACGAAGATCACCGCCAGCGCCATCACCATCGACACCTGCAGCGACGAGGTCACCGCCAGCGCCGAACAGATGCCCAGCACCTGCAAGGTGATCGGGTTGTTGTCGACAAGCGGGTCGACCAGCATCTCTTTCTTGGTCTGAGACATTAGAACTCTCCTGCTTGCAGCTTGGCCAGGAACGGAGCATAGCCCGCGTCACCCATCCAGAATTTCACCAGGTTATCGACACCAACCGAGGTCAGGGTCGCCCCTGCCAGAGCATCGATATAGAAATCGGGACCGGCCGCAGGTTGCGATTTGGACACCGTGATTTGCAGATCACCATTGTCATCGCGCAACTTCTTGCCATTCCACAACGCTTTCCAGCGCGGGTTATCCACCTCGGCCCCAAGGCCGGGGGTTTCGCCGTGCTGATAGAATTGCAGGCCGTAGATATCGTTGCCGTTATTCTCCAGCGCAATAAAGCCATAAAGCGTGGACCATAGACCATAGCCGTGCAGCGGCAGGATCACCTTGTCCAGATCACCTGCATCATCACGCAGTAGGTAAATCACGCGGTATTTCGACTTGCGACCAATGCCCGCGGGATCATCGTCCAGCGCAACGCTCAACTCAGGGTCGCTGGCAGCAGCGATGTCGTCGAAGGTGGTCGGGTCGAACCGATCATCGACGAAGTCACCGGTGGACAGTTCCAGCACATGCGGTTCAAAAGCGGCAAACGCTTCGGTCACATCGATGCCGGGTTCAAAAACGCCCGCAACTTGCAGAACGTTGACCTGTTTGTCCTTCAGTCGGTTGGTTTCCTGTACCGGGCGCAGGCTAACGGCTGCGGCGGAAACGACCATCGAGGCGACAAGACAAACGGCGACGGCGATGAAGATCGTTTTGCCAACCGAGTCCGGCGAGGCCGCCAGAAACTTGGCAATCGCGCCCTTCGGTTCTTGGGAATGCGTATCAGACATGGCGACGCGCCCTCCGTTTAATGTTGGCCTGAACGACGAAGTAATCGATCAGCGGTGCAAAAACGTTCCCGAACAGGATTGCCAGCATCATGCCTTCGGGGAAAGCCGGATTGATCACGCGGATCATCACAACCATGACACCGATCAGAGCGCCATAGATATAGCGACCTACGTTGGTGTGGCTGGCCGAAACCGGTTCGGTCACCATAAAGGCCAGACCAAACGCGTAACCGCCCAGAACGATGTGCCAGTACCATGGCATCGCGAACATTGGGTTGGTGTCCGAGCCAATGAGGTTCAGCAGCAGGGTAAAGCCGATAGTTCCGGCCAGACAGCCCACAATCAGCCGGTAATTGGCAATCTTCGTCGTCAGCAGGAAGGCCAGACCGATCATACACGCCAAGGTCGATGTCTCACCAAAGCTGCCCTGGATCTGTCCGAAGAACGCGTTTGACCAGGTGATGCCTTCAGCCGCCAGCGCCTGAACGCCGTCAGCCGCCGAAACCGCCAGTGCAGTTGCACCCGAGAACCCATCAACCGGGGTCCAAACCGCATCGCCCGACATCTGCGCAGGATAAGCGAAGTACAAGAAAGCCCGGCCAACCAGCGCCGGGTTGAGGAAGTTCTTGCCTGTCCCACCAAACACTTCCTTACCGATCACGACACCGAAGATAATCCCCAATGCGACCTGCCAAAGTGGCGTGGTCGCGGGCATGATCAGCGTGTAGAGCATTGATGTGACAAGGAAACCCTCGTTCACCTCGTGCCCGCGCACGGTTGCGAAGATGACCTCGAAAATACCACCGGCGACCAGCGTGACGATATAGATCGGTAGGAAATACATCAGCCCGTGCATGACATTGGCAAAAATGCTTTCCGGGTTCAGCGAGATGCCAAACATCTGCAGAATGGCGATCCGCCATCCAGTTGCGGAATCAGGCCCAAGCGTGGCTATAGCTGAATTGGCCTGATAGCCGGTATTGTACATTCCCCACAGGATACACGGGATCGTCGCGATCACGACATAGGTCATGATCCGCTTCATATCCACGTAAGACCGCGCATGAGGGGCAACGGTGGTCACAGTTTTCGGAGTGTAGATAAAGCTTTCGACCATCTCGTAGATGGGGAAATACTTTTCGTACTTGCCGCCCTTGGTAAAGTTCGGCTCGATCCGATCGAAGAAGCTGCGCAAACCCATTTGGATCAGCCCTCCTTTTCAATCTTGCTCAGGCAGTCGCGCAGCGCCAGCCCGTATTCATATTTCGCTGGACAGGCAAAGCCCACAAGGCCTAGGTCCTCTTCATCCAGCTCCAATGCGCCCAAGGCTTGGGCGGTGTCGGTATCCATCACCAACAAAGCGCGCAGTAACTGTGTGGGCAGGTAATCCTGCGGCATCAGTTCCTCGAACACACCGGTTGGCACCATCGCGCGACGTCCACCATTCAGGTTGGATGTAAAAGCGTACAGCTTCTTGGCAAACGCAGAACCCAAAACGGGCTGAACAGAAAACTTCGATGGCATTGGACGAATCCAGCCCATCGGAATTTGATCGTGATCTTCACGTATGATGCTGATCTGGCGCGCAAATCGACCCAGATAGGCTGTCGGTCCATCCGCTTGCTGACCAGACAGGATTGAACCCGAGATGATACGCGGCGTGCCGTCCACGTTCACCTCATCACGGGTCAGGTCATCCGTGGATGCACCCATAACGGTGCGTACCAGACGCGGCTGACGCGCCCCGGGTCCGGTCAAAGCAATCACAATATTGGGATCCAGATGACCGGTTTGCATTAGGCGGCCGATTGCAATGACATCCTGATAGCTGATGGTCCAGACCTGCTTTTCACCAACCAGAGGCTCGAGAAAATGGATATGGGTACCCGCCAGACCAGACGGGTGCGGACCAGAAAACGCCGCCGATTCTACGCCGGGAACATCTGCTCCGGGGATCGCATCGCCGTCCTTCTGGCACAGAAAGGTTTTTCCTTCGGTCAGTTTGGTGATCGCTGCCAGACCCGAGTTGAACGCCTCGGGCGCTTCAGCGATGATCGACGCGGCATCTGGGGCCAGCGGATCACTGTCCATGGCAGTTACAAAGATTGCCGTCGGCGCGCTGCCCGGCTGCGGCATCTTCGAATAGGGCCGGGTGCGAAACGCGGTCCACAGGCCGGCTGCACACAGTTTGGCGGTCACACCTTCTGCGCTGTTTGCATCGCCAACGTTCGAAAAATCGACGCCGTTGTCATTTGCATCCGACACTTCGATCACAACGCTTTGCAGGACACGGCGGGCACCTCGGTTGATGGCAACCACCTTACCGCTTACCGGCGCAACCATCATCGCCTCTGGTGCGTCCTTGTGGCAGAACAACGGTGCACCCCGTTGAACCTCCTCACCCTCTTGCACCAACATCTTGGGCTTCAGGCCGATATAATCTCCACCCAAAACGCCGACGGTCTTGTAGTCCGGCCCCGGATGGATGGTCTGGTCAGGAGCGCCTTCAACCGGCAGATCCAACCCTTTTTTAAGTTTGAAAGTTTGCATGTCGCTACGTTCTTCCAAGCCTTCATTGCTGCGCCTGCATTGCTGACGCCAGTTGGGGCCATGCAATAACGCGGAAATTCATACCACTTGTCGCGAAAGCGACAAAATGGGTCCAAATTCCGCAGGCATAATTCCGATCACGGACCCTTTACGCGGGGACGCTTCTAAACGCAAACCTGTTACCGCCAAAAGTTATCTTGAAACCGCACTTTCCCGCTATTTACTCGGCAAAGTGACACATTTCGGGCGCCAAAAAAAGCGTGTCGCACCCGCGAAGGTTCCGGTGTAAGCAACCAAAATGGAACAAAACGCAGACCTCGACATCTTTCTGATTGCGACACCGGGCCTCGAAGGTCCCTTATGCGCCGAGGCGCAGTCGAACGGATTCGCCCAGGCGAAAGAGGTTCGAGGCGGCGTAACGTGCCGAGGATCTTGGTCCGAAGTCTGGCGGGCCAACCTGACCTTGAGGGGTGCGAACAAGGTTCTTGTGCGGTTGGGGAACTTCCCGGCGGTGCATCTGGCTCAGCTGGACAAACGGGCCCGCAAATTTCCGTGGAAAGAGTTCCTGCGCCCGGACGTTCCGATCAAGGTCGAGGCAACAAGCCGCAAATCCCGGATTTACCATGCCGGAGCCGCCCGACAAAGGATCGAACGCGCGATATCCGAGACATTGGGGGCTCCGATCTCATCTGAAGCCAGCCTAAGGGTCCTTCTGCGAATCGAAAAAGACATGTGCACATTGTCGATCGACAGCTCAGGCGAGCTTTTGCACAAGCGCGGGCATAAGGAAGCGATAGCCAAAGCGCCGATGCGGGAAACAATGGCCGCCATGTTTCTGCACGACTGCGGCTACACCGGTAACGAACCTGTCCTTGATCCGATGTGCGGGTCAGGCACGTTTGTGATCGAGGCCGCCGAAATCGCCCTGGGCTTGCTGCCCGGCCGGTCGCGCAGTTTTGCTTTTGAAGACCTTGCCAGTTTTGATCGCGACCATTGGAAATCAATGAGAGACTGCATCACCAGCAAGGAAACTGGGCTAACCTTCTGCGGCTCGGACAGAAATGCAGGTGCGATTGAAGCTGCCACAGCAAACGCCAAGCGAGCGCAGGTGAGCCAAGCGACACAGTTTCATTTGAAGTCGGTTAGTGACATGAAACCGCCGGAAGGCCCAAAGGGGCTGGTAATTGTGAACCCGCCTTATGGTGCACGGATCGGAGACGAAAAGCGGCTGCGCTCGGTCTATGGTGCAATGGGCAAAGCCCTGATGAGCCGATTTCAGGGGTGGCGGGTTGGAATAGTGACCAGTTCCGCTTCCTTGGCTAGGTCAACCCGTCTTCCACTATTGGCGCCAGGCCCGGTGGTCGACCATGGCGGCACAAAAATTCGCCTGTACAAAACGGATCCACTCGGCTGACTCCGATTATCAAATTGCCGTGCCCTGTTCCGCCAACGATTTCCCACGTCCAAGCCCCAAAATCCTCTTGCGCATCGGAACCGCCGGGTATAGATCACCCGCCACGGTCGGAGTGTAGCTCAGCCTGGTAGAGCACTGTCTTCGGGAGGCAGGGGTCGGAGGTTCGAATCCTCTCACTCCGACCAATAAAATCAAATACTTACCGTGTGTGAGTTTTTGATGGATTTCTACAATCCCACACCAAGTAATCAATTCACGCCCATTTGGCCGATTTGCCTAAGCACACGTCGTCGTGCCAATTCCACGGCAGCAATCTGGTCGTCAGCGCTGTGGACCCGATACAACAGTTGAGCGTCCGATAGTCGGGTGTGATCCTCAACTATCTGGGGAGGCGACATCGCGGCTCTCATCGCCTGCACAACGGCCTGCTCTTCCAGTTGCTTGGCAACGGGCAGGTCCTCGTAGACGATCAACAGTTCAGGCGGCGAGTAGTGCATCCCGTCCTGCTCCGCCATCAAGAGCGCCCATTCATGTCGAACCTGCGCCGGTGACATCTGTCCGTTGCGCTGGATGAAGGTTGCAGCCAGCTTCAACGTCACCCGCCATTGTCGATCAGACACCAGCCTCGGATCGTCATCGATCTCTGCGCCACTTCCGACCGCGTGACAAGCCTTGTTGTAAACATGAGCCATCGGTGGCTTTGCTGGATGGCAGCAAGGTCGTCGCGCCTGCGCTGCAAGTCCGTTGGGTTCTGTTCGACAAAGGCTGTAATCACGGCATCATGTTCAGCCTGCGCCGGGTCGATGATCTCACGTTCGCTATCAGGCAGATGCATTTGCTTTCTCCTTTTCGGCGTAATTCTCAAGCAATCTCGGAAGCAACTCTTCTTCATCACTCGGTGCTTCAGTCTTGTTCTCGGTTTCGCTGGGAAGTTCACCGGCCCAGATGCGGTAGTACGAGGCGACCCGGTGGGTGGCGTAAGGCTCGGCTACTTCTAGCTTGAAGCTCTCGCCGTCGATCACCTCCCACATGAAGTCACTTACATACGGCGGTGGATATGGGTTTCCGGGCTTGGTCAGCCAGTGGGTCATATTTGGCCGCACGATCATGTCCGACCGCACCCACATACCGGGTTTGATGTCGTTGGGTATGGCGTCGGCGGGGCGGTCCTGACCCCAAGGGATCGGATCGCTCCAGCCGAGCGCATTATTCAAGTCTGTCATAGTTGATTTCCTTTTCATCGATTGATGCGCATCCCGTCAGATCGATTGATCTACTGGCGACCACCCTTGGAAACGGGTTGGTGGTCAGGCGGGTTGCCTGACGCTCTGGATGCATTGGGTTGGGAAGACCGGACTTCCTGTAGGGGTCCTCAGAAATAGGGCGAACGGATCGTTCTTGGCTCTGGACCTATAAACAGGTCACAGCGTCAACGGCTGCTTTTGACCCAGAGCAGACACTTGCAGAAAACACGGCTATGACCGGGTTGCGGACAACGCGGAATTTCGAAGACATGGTAATAATGACGTATTATCATCAGGTCTGAATGTGCGGCTTTCGTGAAGAAACGCGTTTTGATTTCAGCAAGTCTTGGGAGGTTTACTATGCTCAGGTTCCTAAATTCCGCTTTGTTCTCTTCCATATTTGTAGTTTCGAGCGCAGCCAACGCGCAGTTCTTACCCTCTGAACAGTCCCTTCAAGACCTTTACCCCGGCAAAGCCTATTCACCCAATGCTCAACGCAGCTTTCCATCGCGCGTATTTTGGGGCGACACTCATATTCACACCGGTCTTTCAATGGATGCAGGTCTTTTCGGGAACACGACCGATCTTGACACAATGCTTCGGTTTGCGCGCGGCGAAGAGGTCGTCTCGGCCACAGGGCAGCCTGTTAGGCTGGCGCGACCGCTAGACTGGATCGTGACAACGGAACACTCGGATGGAATGGGCATGATCACCGATCTGGCTAAAGGTTCTCCCAACATTATGGAATCAGAACAGGGCTCCCGCTGGGCAAAAGGTCTGCAAGAAGGCGGTGAGGCGTCTGCTGCAGCAGCTCTGGACCTGATCACTACGTTCTCTCAAGGGAACATGGATCCGGACTTGATCGCAGATTATTCTCCCGGATCGCCCATCTATGCCTCTGTCTGGGAAGACATGATCGCTACTGTGGAATCGTTCAACGATCCGGGAGACTTCACGGCTTTCCACGGCTTTGAGTGGACATCGCTGATCCGGGGCAACAACATGCACCGCAATATCATTTTTCGTGACAATGCAGACAGGGTCAAACAAGTCCAACCTATGACCACGCAGACGCCCATCGGCTCTACAGACCCGATGGACTTGTACAAATGGTTGCAGGCCTATGAGGCCGATACGGGTGGACAAGCTTTTGCACTCGCGCACAACGGAAACCTGTCAAACGGCATCATGTTCCCATCTGAAACACGTTACAATGGCGAACCCGTGGACGAAGCCTATGCAATGGCGCGGATGAGATGGGAACCGCTCTACGAAATCACCCAGATCAAGGGAGACGGCGAGGCGCACCCCGCACTTAGTCCCGATGACGAGTTTGCGAATTACGAAACATGGGATGCGGGCAACCTCGATCTAACTGAAGCTAAGACGCCAGATATGCTTGCAGGCGAATATGCGCGTGAGGCATTTAAGCAGGGGTTCGCCATCGAGGCGCGCACGGGCGTAAACCCATACAAATTTGGCTTGTCCGGGGCGACGGACAGCCATACATCGCTGGCAACCGCTGACAGCGACAATTACTTTGGTAAAGCGACAAATGCCGAGCCATCGTTGACCCGCGCGTCGCATCCGTTCACCGAAACAGAAAATGGCGTTTTCCCAGGTTGGTCATTGGTGGCGTCAGGCTACACAGGTGTCTGGGCCGAAGAGAACACGCGGACCAGTCTGTGGGATGCCATGGTGCGCCGTGAGGTTTATGCCACAACAGGTCCGCGCATGGCCGTGCGGTTCTTTGGGGGATGGGAGTTCGACGAGGATGACATGAGGTCTCGCGCTCCAGCCTTTGTTGGATACGAAAAGGGTGTTCCTATGGGTGGTGATCTGCGCCCGGCAACGTCCGATGCGCCAACCTTCATGGTCTATGCATTGCGCGATCCCATCGGAGCCAATCTTGATCGCATCCAGATCATTAAAGGCTGGATGGACAGCGACGGGAACTTGTCCGAAAAAGTCTATGATGTGGCATGGTCGGATGAACGTGAACTGGACGCTAACGGTAAACTGCCGGCTGTAGGTAATACGGTCGATCTGGAAGCAGCAAACTATATCAACACCATCGGCGCTTCAGAGCTAGGAACGGTCTGGACAGACCCAGATTTTGATTCGTCCGAGCACGCGTTTTACTACGCTCGCGTCATTGAAATCCCGACGCCGCGCTGGGTCGTTTACGACAAAGTGCGTCTAGGCGCTGACATTCCCGAAGAAGCGACATTGATCGGACAAGAGCGCGCATATACGTCGCCGATCTGGTATTCACCAAATACTTAGTAGAATGCCCGTCATTCTTGCTTTTTTGACTGACCGCTTTGGGCTCGGTGCGGTCATTCGCTCGATTCAGCTGACAGTCTGCATTGCGGACTTTGCCGCCATTGGCCCGCTTTCACCGAAGGACCACAGACAGCCCAAACCGGACACTCGCAACAAGACTTTGCAATTTCCGAGATGCGGGGCATTGCCGACAAAAAAGACAAAACAAAACTCTGGTTTACGATAGGATAAACCGTTGCTTAGACGGCCAGTTTTTGATTTTAACCTCGTTCAAGCGTTCTTGGTTTTTTGCGCTACCAACTTAATCTTCGGGGATACTTGAACCTAAGAACTCGAACTTTCGAGTGCTACCCACTGTGATCGGTTTCTCGTTGGCAAAAAGACTGCTATCAAATGAGAACGAATTATCGGTTCCGATCATATGAATGTGAGAATAAATGCGCTTAGCTCTTTTCATTCTCTTTCCGATTGTGTTTATCGGGTTGCTTGTTTTTCTGATCTTTGGCTTGAAACCGCCCAACAGTATTAAGCTGGCTGCTGGCATAAGCGGCGGCGGATATTGGCAAGTTGGACAACTCTACAAAGCAGAACTTGCACGTGACGGCATTCAGGTAATTTTAGTTGAAACCGAGGGGTCGGTTGAGAACATTCAGAAACTTGTTTCTGGCGAAGTGGATGCCGCATTTGTTCAGGGTGGCCTGGAAATACCTCAGGACGAGAACTTACAGTCTTTGGGCGCCATTTTTCTTGAACCCATGGTGGTGTTCCGCGGAAAGTCGAGTCCAGTCGGGGCCAATGCAGGAGAATGGGGAGACATTCGCTTAGCTGCAGGAACCAAGGCGTCCGGTACTCGCGCCGCCGCTTTAGCGCTAATTGAAGCCGCCGGGTTGCAAAATGTCGGCATAGACCTCGTCAATGTTGGGGGCAATGATGCGATAAAGGCGTTATATGCCAACGAAGCGGATGCAGCGTTGTTTGTCGCTCCACTCGATGCACCTTACCTTATGGATGCAATCTTTGATCCAGAAATCATTTTCGTCCCTATGGCTTTGGTCGACGCCCTTGCATTGAAACTTTCAGGAGCGAATTCGGTAACTGTACCAGCAGGATCAATCACACTCGACCCTCCGAGACCACCAGAGGATGTTAAGATCTTAGCATTGCGAGCTTCACTTATAGCCGCATACGATCTGCACCCTGCGGTAACCGATAGGTTAGTGAATGCAGCAAAGAACATTCATGGCGAACCTAATATTTTGCAAAGTGCGCGCGAGTATCCAAACACGGCTTCGCCGCCTGTGCCATTAAACAAAATTGCCACAGAGCTCATAAACTCTGGACCAAACTTTTTGCACGGCGTCTTGCCATATTGGATCGCAGCGCAGTTTGGCAGCGTATTGTTATTGCTGTTGCCTTTATTGTTCGTAGTACCGTTTCTGCGGATCGTCCCGGCCGGTTACGTGTGGTTTCAAAAGCGCCGCGTCTGGCGTTTTTATCAGCGCATTGCTGCGCTTGAGGAAGAACTCAGCAGGGCACAGACCTCAACTGAAGTAGAGGAGGTCGCCAAAGATATCGAAGAAGTAGATACGGCCCTTACAAATCTGAATCTGCCGCTCGCATACCGCCAGGGAGCATATGATGCACGTTTGCACATAGATTTAATTCGACAGGAGATTGCGCGTCGTCGAACTGCCAAAATTGATGGAACCTCGACGTTCTCTAGCAAACCAACTTAGAAGACCATTTTGATTTGAGACTTCGGTACAGTCGTGTGCTTTAGTTATTGCGTGAACAGTGCTTTGGGCTCGCAGCCATCGTTAGTAGAGTTTTCTTTAGCGGCAGCTATGCTGGGCGAACATAGTTCAGACTATGCGGAATAGTTACTTGTATTGAACGATGTAAACTCTGAATAAAATAAGAGGTTAGGAAATGTTCCGTTTAGCATCTATTCTGACTATCGCGCTTGCGGCTGGTGCGCAGGCCGAGGACGTCCCAAACGCTCAACCTGGCGACAGAGAGTATTCCCCTTACCCACAACAAGACTTTCCAAACCAGGTCTTTTTCGGCGATACTCACTTGCATACCTCTTACTCCGCTGATGCTGGTATGATCGGCAATATACTTGACCCTGATGCAGCGTATCGTTTCGCCAAAGGCGAGGTGGTGACATCTAGCACTGGCGTCGAAGCTAGGTTGCGCCGACCACTAGATTTTCTGGTCGTTGCCGATCACGCTGAGAACTTGGGTCTCGCGCCGCTGTTAGCAGCTAAAGATGCCACGCTGCTCTCCACGGAGTTTGGCCGGCAACTGAACGCGGCTGTCGAGGCCGGTGATCCCGTTGGCGCATGGTCGATTTGGAGCCAAGCCAAGTCCACTGGCACAGACCCATTGGCGGATTATCAGGAGATTTACCAAACAGCGTGGAGCAACATTACCTCCGCCGCTGAGGCACACAATCAACCGGGTTTGTTTACTGCGCTTATCGGGTTCGAGTGGACCTCAAACCCACAGCGGAACAACCTGCACAGGAATGTCATATTTAACGGTGGTAAAGAGGGCGCTGACAAGATCATCCCGTTCTCGAACTTTGATAGCTTCGACCCCGAAGACCTTTGGGCATGGATGGAACAAGCTGAAGAGACAACAGGCCAAAAGCTGCTTGCGATCCCGCACAATGGCAACTTGTCCAACGGGTTGATGTTCGACGAAGTGCGCTTGTCCGGTGAACCGTTCGATGTTGAGTATTTCAAACAGCGAGCCAAGTGGGAACCGATCTACGAAATCACGCAAATGAAAGGTGACGGCGAAGCACATCCCATGCTGTCACCAGACGATGAATTTGCCGACTTCGAAACGTGGGACAAAGGACAACTTGGACCAGAGCCCAAGACACCGGAGATGCTTCCGCGCGAGTATGCACGGGCCGCATTGCGCCGCGGACTTGGATACGAGGCGCAAACTGGGACAAACCCTTTCAAGTTTGGCGTGATCGGCTCAACCGATGCTCATACATCGCTGTCCACGGTTGGCGAGGACAATTTCTTCGGGAAAGTCGCAGCTGTTGAACCTACTGCTGACCCGATCCGATTTGAAGAGGTCGTCGGCGGTATTGGAGGTGACGAGAGTGTCGCTCAATATGCATGGCAGACTTCGGCGTCGGGTTTGGCGGCCGTTTGGGCAAGGGAAAACACCCGCGAGGCCATTTGGGATGCGTTTGCTCGGAAAGAAGTCTATGCAACCACGGGTCCGCGCATGCGTGTTCGCGTTTTTGCGGGGTACGAATTTGATGAAGCAGACCTACCGCGCGCGGATTTTGCCGCGTATGGATATGAAAATGGCGTCCCGATGGGGGCGGATTTGCCAGCGGATAGTGACGGTCGGTCTCCGCGCTTTCTCATCCGTGCGCTCCGTGACCCCGATGGAGCCAACCTCGACCGCATTCAGATTGTCAAAGGCTCGCTGAACAGTGACGGCACAACATCGGAACGTGTTTACGACGTTGCTTGTGGCGGGCGTGAACTTGTAAACGCGGCGTGTGACGGCCCGGTTGGCAATACGGTGGATGTAGAAAACGCGTCTTGGACAAACGACATCGGCCAGGCAATTCTCGCCGGATATTGGGAAGACCCGGACTACGACCCGACGCAAAGCGCGTTCTATTACGTCAGAGTGTTGGCAATACTGACACCGCGGTGGACAACATATGATGCCAAGGTTTTCGGAACGGAGATCCCAGACGAAGCACCGCGCTCGATACAGGAGCGGGCCTACACATCACCAATTTGGTACACACCTCAGGGATGAGTGACATTAGGTTAAGGCTAAAAATCACTTAGTCTGCTCTGGGCTCGATGCGGTCATTTGCAAAGTACTCGTGAGCGTCTGCTGTGCGGACTTTGCTGCCATTCGTATTATAACTCCAAAAGACCGCAGTCAGCCCAAAGCGTACATCACGCTTCCGCGGAATGGAAAGACCGTTGTAGTGGTTCCGGTCCAATTGATGAATTTTCATTTCAGCTATCCTTGATCAGAAAAACCATCATGCTCATCCAGGTCCAACACCGCAGGGTCGATCATGCGTTTGCTGGCGCTCTTCTTGACAGAGTTCCGCATGGCTTTACTACGCCGGAGCAATCTCCGAAAACGTGCTTCGTCAAGCACAAGCAATGTAGAGGGTGCCAACACTCGCACGCTCACGCGACGGGGCCGTTTCATTAGCATGGCCAATTGCCCAAACATTTCGCCACGACCTAACCGCGTGGTGTGTCGGCCGAACTCTACTTCGACTGCTCCAGAAGCGATGAAAAACACACTCCGGGTCAATTCATCTTTGGAAAGGATCGTGTCACCCGCGTTGGCATAACGGGTACGAAGCGCTCTACTGAGTTTTCGCAATGAAGCTTTGTCGAGATCAGAGAATAGTGGAAACTGCCTGACCAGATCCCGCCCCTTTAGGGCGATGTCCAGTACCGGACGCCCTTCCGATAAAGCTCGTCGTGCAGCCACTTCCTGCATCAACACTGAATAGAGCTCTTCGCCTACCAGGCCGTCCTCGCGCATGACTGCATATTCTCGCTCCTCCAATCGCAATGCCGTCCTTCGGATGAACCGCCGCTCCAGCTTTTCCGCGTAGCCTGGATATTGGAGCCGCAATCCTTCAAGCGCTGTCTCAACCGCCTCGGATCGGCGCTCCAACAGGTCGTCTAGCAGCTCCGCAACCCGGCGACCGTGGATCCGGCGTATGCGACCACGGACAAACCCATCGAGATCCCGAAGGATCAGGCGTTGCATGAGCAGTCTTTCGAACCTGTCCGCTGTTATACGAGTGAGCGGAAACGAGATTCGTAGGCGGTTGTGCAGGAAAACGGCGATCCGAAAAGACTTGCCATAGACGACAGATCGATTGGATGCGCGCTGATAGCCTATCCGCCCACCGGTCCTTGCGCCTTCAATGAGCCGATCCGCGTCTGACAGAATTTTTTCGCTGAGAACGGATGACATGCTGCGCTCTCGCATTCGGGCCAAAACTGAATCCCGCTCTGCACCGGCCAACGCAATAAGGCCAAGCGTGATCCGGTCGCGATCAAGGATCTCCGCGCTGTCCTCGGCGGCCTTTACAGCCTCGTCGAGGCGTTCGCTAAACTGTTTGGCTTCGTTTCTTACAATTTGGTGGGTCAGGTCGTAGTTTTCTGCGGTGCGGGATACATCCTCGCGGACCGATTGCAAGGCGACCGCGACCACCTGGCGCGACAATGCCGTATCAAGCGGAGTGAGTTCGTCGAGCCCTAGCTTTGTGATCACCGTTCGCAAAGTTGTCCCTTGGACAATCAGTGTAAACAGCGTAAAGCCAGTGGCCAAAATGCCGACCAGACGCTTTGTTTCGAGCGGTACTTGAGTGCTTTCGGTGACTGCTAGTGCCAATGCCAAAGTCACGGCGCCCCGCAGCCCACCCCAAAGCATTGCGGTGCGATAGGGGCGTTCCACAACTGGCGACAGACCGATTGTCGTGAGCAAGGGCAACAAGCCGAACAGTACCGCCGCTCGCGCCAGTGTTGCGGCAAGAACCACCACTGCCAGCAGGCCAAAGTCAGACGGCTGCACCCCTTCCAAAAGCCTCGGTATCAACAATGCCGCAAGAATAAAGATCAGCGCTCCGGCCCAGTGCGCCAGGAGATCCCATACTTCTTGCAGATTTGTCCATGCGATCGGTGACAAACGACCGGGGCCGGTGAGGTTGAGCGTTAGTCCTGTAACCACCACAGCGATAACACCCGAAGCCCCGACGCTTTGTTCCGCAACGATATAGGCGAGGTACGGTAGCGCGACAGAAATTGAAATTTGCGCCTTGTCCCAACGGTCTACGAAAGCCATCATCCAAATCGCCATACGAGCCATAAGCCAACCAGTTAGCGCTCCACCGGCGATCAACAGCGGAAACTGCCCCACGGCTTCACTTAGTGATGGATCAGGTCTCCCGAGCATCACAAAGCTCATGAATAGCCCGAAAAGAGCAATCGCGGCAGCATCGTTCAGGAGGCTTTCACCCTCGATTATTCGCGACAACCTGCGTGGTGCAGAGATAGACCTAAAAATGCTGACGACTGCCGAGGGATCAGTTGTCGAAACGATAGATCCAATCAACAGGCAGGCGACCAGCGGTAAAGCACTTACCCAACTGAGCGCATACCCAATAGAGAGGGTAGCCACAATCACCGCCACAACGGCCATCATCAGGATGGGCATCCAGTCATCCAGCATCCTGCGTAGATTCATGCCGAGCGTCGCCTGGAAGAGCAACGTTGGCAGGAAAACATAGAGGAACACGTTGGAGCGGATCGGCAGATCAATTATTGCCTGCGCCCCCGGGTTCAGCGCATCAGTCAGGTCTGTGTTGAGAAAGAATGTCGCGCCAAGCCCGATCACTATCCCCAGGATGGCGAGAATAACGCTGAAGGGCAAACGCAATCGAGCGGCCAGTGGCTCCGCCACGCCGATTACAACAAAAAGGGCAGTAACGATGGTCGTAGTGACGACAATATCCATCAGTACGTATTATCTGAGAACTCGAACTAAGGGAATTCACCCTTCCAACAGGATCGGCCTTTTGGGATCAATGCTTTAGCTCACAAACAACCAGATTTTGTAGTTGCGACAAATGTTTGCAACGGCGGGCCGCTAATTGAAACTAGTCTGTGAGTGAACCGCTGAAATATGTTGACCAACGCGCTTTGCAAAGTCCGCTTCCTGTGCGTTGCTGTAACTAGGGCATCACGCAGCATCGGTCAAAGTGGGCTCGAAACAGCCATTCGCTACAGCTTGCATGAATGTCCGCTCTGCGGACATAGCTGCCGTCCACTTGGCACAAGGCAATAACCGCTCGCAGTCCACAGAGGGCACCAAGATTTACTGCGCTAAGCAGGTTCGCGCACAAAACGCAAAGCTAGCCTCAAGCAATTTCTTTGAAATCACAATTGATTTTGCCGCGAATGGCTCGGCAAAAACGCAAAAGATCCAGTGTCAAATTTTGATTCAGCTGCTTTTCTCAATAGTGTTGGAAAGCAGAAAATTATTGATCGCAAGTCGCCAATCATAAGGGTCAAGGTTGCAGAATGAAACTCTCGTATCTCCTTCACGGTCTTGTAACCCATCGACTTTACTGGCGATCACATTGCGCTTCGCGGCAAGCGCTTCGTCCAGCACAAGTCCGTAAGCCTCCCAACGCGACGGAATCGCAACGATATCGATGGCTTGATAGGCCTCTGCAGGGTCCTCGGCGTGGCCCCGAAATTCTATGCGCGGGTCACCCTCTGCCAGTTTCTCAAGGTATAAACGCTGACTGCCTTCGCCAAAGATCAACAAACGCGCGCCCGGCGTTCGGGTTAACCGAAAGCCTTGGATCAGGATGTCGAAGCCTTTCTGCTGCTCGAGCCGCCCGATGGCACCAATTGTGGTCTTTGACTTGGGAGGCATTGTGTTGCGCGACAACTGCTCAAGATCAACGGTCGGAGGAATGACGGTCAGCTTTTCCGAGGCGGCCAGGCGTCTTTCCTTCATCCAGCCCGACTGCGAATGGCTGACCGCGACCACCTGATCGAAGAAGGAATAGATCACCCTCAGCATTGCAAAGAACCGACGTTTGTGCGGGACATTCAGAGTGGTGAATGCCCGGGTGTAACTGTGTTCGACATGGACCAGTCGAGTGTCCAGATGCATTGCGCGAAGCGCCGAGAACGCGGGTAAGCTTCTCCAGCTTGGTACGACGTGGGACACGATGACATCCGCATTCAGTTTTCCCCAAGAAAATGCAGTCCGTTTGACCTTCAACACCTTTTGATCGACCGTTTCGGACAGATCTGATTGCACCAAAAGATGGTCGAGCATCCGCATCACGCCGCCCGCTGTCGTGTCGTCCACCAGGTGGAGTATCTTTTTCTGTTCCATGATGACGCCTCTCTCAGATCGATTGCAGTTTGGATTTCATTTGTCCAAGCCGGGTGATCGGGCCGGGTCCAAACGTTTTCAACACAAGGGCTGCGGCGAAAGTGCTGAACGTTTTCATAGGTTCCTCAAACACCGGGCGGAGGCTTTCCTGGACGCTGCATGCAAACAACTCCCAAGCTTTGTCCCGATCGAGGTTGGTGATAGCCCGCCGCGCCAGATAGCGCAGCTGATAAGCACGGGACGCGGGTTCGTGCTGGGCAAAGAATTCAGGGTTCAGCGGGCGCAGCTTCGCGACCATCCTCTCCCACGCCTCTAACTGGCGATCTAAAGCCGCCGAAAGCCCGCCTGCATTGATCCGGTAGTGGGTCAGCAGCCCCGGAACACCTTCGATCTGCCAATCGGTCTTCAACATCAGCCGCATCCAGCATTCGATATCTTCTGACTGCCGGAAGGTCTCATCGAAGACCCAATCCCGCTCGGTTTCAAAGCTCGGGCGGTAGGCCAAAGCCTCCAGCACTGTCTTTCGAATAACGGCCGCCGATCCGTTGCCGATCGGGTTGCGGTTCAGAACATGTGCTGCGGTCACATTCTTCAGGCGGGGTGCTTGTTTGATCCCCATCATGCACCCCGCTTCGTCGATCAAGGCACTGCCGGAGTAACTAACCCCCACATCCGGTTCGGCCTTGAGATGGTGAACATGAGCCGCCAGCTTCTCGGGCATCCACAGATCGTCGGCGTCGCAAAAGCCGACTAATTTCCCCCGCGCGGCAGCGATGCCAGTATTTCTTGCCCCCGCCAGCCCACGATTGGCTTGCCCGACAAGTCGTACGCGTGTGTCGCCTTGGTGCGCGCGAGCAATCTCGGAGGTCGCGTCCTGCGATCCATCGTCAACGATGATGATTTCGAAATCGTCATAGGTTTGCGCCTGCAGTGAGGCGAGCGTTTCGGCCAAGGTTGCTGCGGCATTGTAGGCGGGTACGACGATGGATGCTGTGGGCATGGTGATCTCCTTCAGAATTCTTAAGAAAACAACGCGCTTTTGATTGCTTGCGGTAGGATCGGGGCCAGCGTGGCCCCTGCGGCGGTGGGCAGACCTCGGCGTAGGGGCAGCAGGAAACTGCGCGTATGCAGGCTCAAGCCTTTGCGTGTGTAAGACAGCGCCTGACCCTGATGCCCTAACCGCAGCGCCCGGCGTGCGAGATAGCGCAGGTAGACGGCCTCGGACGATCGGGACGGGAACACGCCATATGATGCGGCTGTTTTGACCGCGTAGGCCCGCCCAGCGCGCATTGCGTGCAAGTCCGACGACAAGCCCCTGACGCTGGTGCGATACCAGACCTGAAACTGATCGACCCCTTTGATGGTGAACCCTTCGCCTGCGAGGCGGATCAGCAGTTCCAAGTCTTCGTTATGCACGGTTCTCGTGTCCAACCCGCCGACGGCGTTGAAGACCTCACGGCGGATCGAAAGATTGGACATGGTGCAGACCGGGTTCTCAGCCAACAGCTCCGGAATGGCCAGGGGTGCGTTAGGAACGGTCGAGCATGTCTGAGAATCTCCGGGTTGATGGGCGAAGAACCGGATCTGCCCAAAGACCGCATCCGTCGAGGCGGGTTGGAAGGCTTCGTCTAGCTGCGCCAGCTTATCCTTGTGCCACAGATCGTCCGCATCACAAAACGCCAGTATGTCCCCTTTGGCCAGCTCGGCCCCATAGTTGCGGGCGGCACTTGGGCCATCCAAGGGGCTGCTCGCGACCCGGATACGTTGGTCTTGCGCGATGTGATCCAGCACGACGGACAGGCACGCGTTTGAGGGACGGTCGCCGACGCAGATCGCCTCCCATTCTGTGAAGCTTTGTGCGCGAATGCTGCTCAGCGTGTCGGCAATTGTATCCACATCGGCGTGAAACGGCACAATGATGGTAAAGCGGGTCATTGGAAGCCGAACCTTTCTGTTGTTTTGTGATCCCGAGGCAGCAGCACCCAAGATGCCGTTAGCATCAGGACAGCACTGGTCAGCAGGTATCCGATCGCCACTGGCATAAGCCCGAATGGGGCCATGATCGCGGTGTTGAGGATCAGTGCGAAAGCCAAGACCGCGCTGACCCGCAACTCGGTAATCGCGCGGTTTTCGGACCGCAGCCAACCGGCCATGGCCGACCAGATGACGCTTGGCAATGCGGCAAGGCACAAGATCGAGACCACCGGCGAAATCTGCTGCCACTCGGCCCCCAGCAGCAGCGGCACAAAGACCGGCGCAAGCGCAGCTTGCAGTAAAACCAGCGGGCTCAGCACCAGGAGGGACGTGCCGAGCCCTTGATGCAGCGCCTTGGTTTTGTTTGGGGCTGCGCAAAGATGTGGGAAAAGAACAACTGAAAAGGCCTGCGTGAACGATGTCGCCAAGCCGAGCCCAGCGTTGAACGCCATGAAGTAGATGCCAAGGCTCTCAGCCCCCAGCATCGCGCCGACGACAAGCTTGTCGGCCTGCAGGCGCAGAACTTTGACGATCTCGACCCCCAGAACGGCCCAACCGAAGCCAACAAAGGGGCGAAGGGCGGCAAACCCTTGTTTGGTGTCAGATGTCCAGGGACGCAGGCGGCGCATCAGGACCAACCAGATCGGAGCAGCCAGCAATCGGGGCAGCACCAAGGCCAGCGGAGAGGCCCAGAGCAGCGCCAGTAGCGCCGCCATGACATTCGCTCCAACCACCTGCCCTCCGGCAATGGCGGCGGTCTGTTGCAGCTTGCCCTCACGCATCGCAAGCGCGGCCTGTACCAGACCGGCAGGCATGAACAGGTACTCTCCGGCCAGAATGGCAAGAAGCAGCGCCAACGTCTCGTGCCCCATCGCGTAGAGAAACGCAGCGATAGCCAGTTGCAGCACAAACAGCGCCCCGCACCAGACCCAGAAAATACGATGCGCGGTGTTGCAGCGCTGTTGCAGCTCGGCCTGCGGGGCTAGGATAATCCTCTGCCCCACGCCGTTCTCGGTCAGCGCCTTTAAGATATCCCCGGCCGCTAGTGCAGCAGCAGCCAGACCGATCGCCTCGGGGCTGAGGTTGCGGGCCACGACGACAACGACCACAAGACGCGACGCCTTTGCAACCACTTCGGACGCAGCATAGGCCAGCAGATGCCGCAAGAAACTGGTATGTGCCAATCGCTGAGTCATGTCGCCAAATGTCCAAAACAGTGTCGGGATCAGTTCTAATTGGTGGCGGCATCCCTGTCCCAGACGCGGGAGGACAGCTGGGCGGACCATCGGGCGAGCGACCTATCCGAATGGGATAAACGGCAATCCCGATGCCGGTCTGACGCACATCAAGACACTGCTGTAGCTGTGGACGCAGTTCAGGAGAGTTCAAAATGACACGACATTTCAAAGTTTTGGTTTTAGGGGCCGTCAGCGCGATTGCTCTATCGGGTTGCAGCAGCATGAAGACCCCGCGCAACATCGAACCCGTCGCAAAAGGCGAAAGCTATCAGGCCCAGTACCGTGCCCCATCACGGCGCCGGGCAATTGCGCCCTTGCTGCAAGCGGAACACTTGAACGGGCGCGCCTGTATGCCTCCGACCGGGGATCAGGGCACAGACGCCTTTGCCAAATGGTCTAAACCCGCGCTTAGCCCTTTGCTGGGCGAGAAACTTTCGCGCAATGATATGGTGCAGATCACCATCGACGGGGATGAGCTTCTCAGCGACACCTATGTTGTGTCCCGCGATGGCGACCTGAAGCTGCCGTACCTGCCGCCGGTGCGCGCGCAGGGCAGAACGACCGAGCAGGTCGAGCGGGACGTGGCCCGGGTTCTGGTAGCCGCACAGTTCTACGACAGTACCCCGCGCGTCACGGCGCGCATCAGCGATTTCGCCTCGGTCACTGTCGGCGTGAAAGGCGCGGTGTTTGAACCCCATTCGGTCGAGATCGGAGGCATCCCCGGCGACGCACTGGATCGAGGGCGTCAGGGCGTGCTGGGTGCCTCGACCGAGGCGCGCAACCTCTCGGTCGCCATTCGCGCTTCCGGAGGTGTGCGCCCGGATGCGGATCTATCAGCAGTTGAGCTGCACCGGCAGGGCACGATCTACCGGATGGACCTGCGCGGGGTGTTCGAAGGCTCGGATCCGACCGACATCATGCTGCTGACCGGGGATCAGATCGTGATCAACAGCCGAGGGTGTTTCCAGGATGATTTGATGCGTCCCAGCCCGATCAGCCCGCCCGGCGTAACGCTTTATATGTCCAACCTCACGCAACCTGCCACCGGCAACGCAGAGTCGGCCATTGGAAGAGACGTGCGTGAGGTACCCTATGGCACGCGCTACCTGCAGGCCGTAGTCGATACCAATTGCGTCGGTGGGGCCAAGACCACCAATGCCAATCGCAGCGCGGTCCTGTTCACCCGCAACCCGATGACCGGGAACTCGATCGTTATTGAACGCAATATCGAAAAGCTGCTGCGACGTGGGGATCGCGATGACTATGACCCCTATGTTCTGCCAGGAGATGCGATTGCGTGCTACGACAGTAAGGTTACCGGCCTGACCGAGGTCGCCCGCGCGGTTGGCATCGTCGGCGCAGCGGCGCTGCTGGCGCCCTAAGTCAATCCCAAGCGGGCGATGATTTCGCCCGCTCCCAAGCAGTGGAGACTGCAGCGAGTTTGTTCGTGATGTCTTTGTGTTCTTTGGCTGCAGTCTCTACCGCAACCAACGCCTCTCGAAACTCTTCCACGCCGAAGGTTGCTGCACTCCCAGCCAGTTTGTGACAGGCCTGAGCTATTTGATTTAAATCTGTCTGGTCAAATGCCCCGGTTTCTAGCTGTTCAACCAATTCATCCCCTTCGGCAATGAACTTGGCATGCAGGCGGGCAAAGACTTCAGGGCCGAGGCTGCCTTTCAACTCCGCTAACGGATCTGGCTGCGCATGCTCCGAAATCTGCCCGTCGGTGCGCGTGACCACCGAAAGCGCCCTGCGCAGGGCATTCAGCGAAATCGGTTTTCCAATGAAAGCCGTCATACCGGCGGCGCGAATGGTCTCAACCGCATCTGGCAGGACATTGGCCGACACAGCGATAATCGGCACATCGGTCGACTGCCCCTGACCTCCACGAATATGGCGTGCAGCGGTTGGTCCATCCATCACCGGCATGCTGATATCCATCAGGATCGCGTCGAACCGCTGACTGCTGGCCTTGTCGACGCCGACCTGCCCATTTTCCGCTGTCGTTACACAATGACCGTCCAGCGCCAGCATGTTGCAGATGACCTCGAGGTTGATCTCGTTGTCTTCGACCACCAACAAGTTCAGAGGGCGAACGGTCTCGGTATTGATCTGAGCAGCTTCTAGCAGTTGGTCGCGCGCCGACGGCTGCAACGGTATCCGCAGCCAGAAAACACTGCCTTCGCCCAATGTGCTTTCCGCCCCGACCTCACCGCCCATGGTCAGCGCGAACCTACGGGCAATTCCCAAGCCAAGCCCGGTTCCTCCGACCGTGCGACCGATAGAGGGATCGCTGGTGTAGAAGTCATCAAAAATGGCGTCGATCTCATCATCGGCGATGCCAGCCCCGGTATCGATCACACGCACTTCGTATACATGTGCCTTACCCTGATCTTCAGGTTCACATCTTTCGACCTCAATAGAGACACGGCCATTTTCGGTAAACTTGATCGCATTACCCACGAGGTTCAGCAGAATTTGCCGCAACCTTTGCGCATCAGTCGCGACATGCGGATAGGCTCCACCCACCCATTGCCAAGAGATTGAGTTGCCGCGCGAGGCCGCATTGCCGCTTTGACCATCCACTAGGTCCTGCAGCATCGCGTTCAGGTCGGTTGGCTCGTGCGCGACTGACAGCTTGCCGGCCTCGAACCGAGCAATATCCAGCACCGCATCCACATGGCTTTGCAGAACCTGGCCCGAGATCTCCATGTTGCGGACAAACTGAGACTGCTGTTTGGTCGTGCGCGTATTCTTGAGAAGGGTGAGGTTGCCCAGCAGCCCGTTCAACGGGGTTCTGATCTCATGGCTCATAACAGTCAGAAAATCCGACTTGGCCTTTTCCCCGGCAAGCGCACGGTCGCGGGCCGAGACAAGCTCTTTTTGATCCGCAACGCTTTGTGAGATATCGCGGACGAAACCGATGACGATTTCCTCATCCCCGGCCTGGGCGGATTGCAACGCGAGTTCAACGGGAAAGACATCCCCATTCTTGCGCATCGCCTCAAGTTGGACGCGACCCTTGCCAACGACGTGACGGTCGCCTCCGCTCTGCATCCGCTCCATGCCTTGGTTGTGGGCCTCGCGTAGATGCGAAGGCACAATCAATTCACCGATCGAATGCCCTTTGGCCTCTGCCTCGGAATACCCGAAAATCGATTGTGCAGCCGCGTTGAACTCCAGCACCGTGCCGGCGGCGTTCACCACGATCACGGCATCCAATGAGGTCGACAGGATTGTATTCATGCGTTGGTTTGCCTGCTGAATCGCCTGCCCCCGCCGATCAGCTTTGCGGTTGACCACCAAGAGGTAGGAGCTGACCGCAGTCAGCGTCAAAAACAACCCACCGGACAAAACGGCCAGTTGAAACAGGCTGAGCGCGGTTTCCTCACGGCGATGATCCGACTGGCTTGCAAAGTACGAGATCGCCGAGACCGAAAGCTCTCGCACCTTTGGAGCGATCCCCTGCGCGCCGTCATAGAGATCCGGCAGCCCCGCAATGAGCCCATGATCCCCAGCGTCGATTGTAGGCACTGAGGCCTCCAGGTAGGCGGAGACGTTACTCAGAGGTTCAGTGAATTTCGGGTCACTTCGCAGCGTTTCAAACAGACGCGAGGTGTTCAGAATATCGATACGGCTGTAAAAAAGATCGAAACGGCGGCGGATAAGGTCCAGGTTTTCAGTGCTTGCCTCTGCATCCGATACACCAGCCTCTAGCGCGTTGAGGTAGAACAGGAACTCGACCTCGACCTGTGTCAGCGTCCATTGCACGTTGTCTGTCCGGGCCGACTGCCGGTCGCGCAGATCGGATATTACCTTGACGGACAGCAACACGACCAAAGCTAGGGCACCCAGAACGGCGATGCCGATGAGCCCGAAAGCCCACCGGCGACGCGAGTGGTTTTGGAAATTTCTTGTCAATGTCTGGCCCGCATCGCCCACTTCATACTGTATTGTAACCCCACGCTATTTAACGATTTCCAACCTGTCGAGTTGCCAAATGCTGCGAGAGTAAATCACCTCGGTCTGGTACTTGGTGTCACTGTCGTATGGATATACGATCCATAGCGGACCTTTCTGCCGCCGTGACATCGCCGCGCCGTCCATCTCATAGGCGACAATCGGGTCCTGTTCCGAGATCGACTCCACAGGGATCTCAACCGCGTAGTCGTTGATCCCCGTTGCCCGGATTGTCTCGCCTTCTGCTCCGATCCGTTCCAGCAAGACAGACAGGGGAACACCGACAAAGCTGGTCTCGCCTTCAGTCCAGATCGTCGAGGTTTCAAAGCTGCGTTGCGGCAGCGCCTGCAACATTTCCATATCGAACTGCGCCGCCCCGTCGGGCCTGGTCTGCGCGATGTTGCCTGAAATGGTCAGAATTACCTCTCCTGACGGAGCCGCCAAGTCTTCGGCGTGCGCAAACGTCAGGCAAAAGGTGAACGCCGCTGTGAGGATCGCAAAAAACAGACGCATTTTAGTCTCCATTTCTTTGACCGTAAGAAACCAGAAAGAGGTCCACAGCGACAGATGGGCATGGGGATACGCACCTATCCGAACGGATAGGTGCCTCGGTCTCATGCAGCAGCAGACAGGAGGTTCATGCGCTGACGCAACATGGATTTGAACCCGTCCCGCAGCTCGGCACGTTCCAACGCAAAAACGGTGGTTGCCTCAAGGTATCCGGCGACCGATCCACAATCGAAACGCTCTCCCTGAAAGGCGAAGCCGTGGCATCCGGTCCTTTTGATATCGGCCGCGATCGCATCGGTCAGTTGGATTTCGTTGCCTGCGCCAGGTGCCAAACCTTCCAGCTGATCGAAGATCGACGGGTGAAGAAGATACCGCCCGACAATGCCAAACTCGGACGGTGCCTCATCGGCGGATGGCTTTTCAACCAACCCTTTCAGATGTTGCACCTGCCCTTTGCTATGCTCGATATCGACCACGCCGTAGGCACTGATCCGGTCGAATGGAACCTCTTCGGTCGCGATCATGTGGCTGCCTTCAAAGTTCTGGACCATTTGCACCAGGACTAGGCGCTGCGCGTGGATCACATCATCCGGCAGGATCACCGCGAAGGGTTCATCACCTACAAAGTCTCGCGCCAGAGAGACTGCGTGGCCCAGACCGCGCGGGCTCTCTTGTTGGATAAAGCTGTATGTCTCATCCTCAAGGTTCGTGCTGCGCAAACGGTTCAGCAGGGTGGTTTTGCCGCCATCCTTGAGTTTGCGCTCAAGCCCCGAGTTCCGCCCGAAATACGTCTCCAGCGCGGATTGGCCGGTTGAGGTGATGAAGATGAATTCATCAATCCCTGCGGCACGGGCCTCGTCCACTGCATATTGGATCAAAGGGCGGTCGATCAGCGGCAACATCTCCTTGGTCACCGATTTGGTGGCGGGCAGAAACCTTGTGCCCAGACCCGCGACCGGGAAAACAGCTTTGCGAATACGTGTCATATTAATGCTCCTAGGGTTGATCAGTAAGCGCCGCGCCCCGACACGACGGCACGTGCGGTCAATGCGATGAGGAAGAGGTTCAGAAGGGGCGAGCGGGAGCGAACATAGGCTGTATCCAGTTCGATCATGCGGTCGAAGCCGATGCCCGCGCGGCCCGAAACCTGCCACAGGCCAGTGATACCGGGACGAACCTGCAGGCGCTCCAGCGCTTGGTCAGGATATGCGGCAACCTCTTCGGGCAAAGCCGGGCGCGGTCCGACCAGCGACATATCCCCTTTCAGCACGTTGAAGATTTGCGGCAGTTCATCCAGAGAGAACCGACGCAGAACCTTCCCAACGCGAGTGATGCGTGGATCATTTTTGACTTTGAAGCACACGCCCTCACGATCCGAATGGTTGAGCAGATCCGCACGCCGCGCTTCTGCGTCTTGCGTCATCGAGCGGAACTTGTACATCGCGAAGGGCACCCCGTTTCGACCGATACGTGTCTGCCGAAAAAAGGCGGGGCCGCGACTGTCCAATCGCACCAATGCGGCGATTGCGGCCATGGGCAGGGCCAGAAGAGACAGCGCGACCACCGCCAAAGTGAGGTCCAGCAGGCGACATGCTGAGACCTTGGGGACAGAATTGTGCGCGGCACGCCCGAGGAATTCGAAATTGCCCATTAGATATCTGCGGGCCATGCGGCGGGGCTCCATCGCCAACCGCCATGCCCACTCCATTCGGGCGTGCCGAACGATGCGCGGTGCCCGACGTACATTGCCGGCCAGGAAGTCGAACAAAGCCCCCACGCCCAGCACGATGCGAGGGTCAAGCCGGTGGCGGTTCCGCGTTATCCACAGCTCCTGCAGTGGGACGCCCATTGCGACCAACAGGATGTCTGCGCCAGATTGGTTGATATCGTCGATCGCCTCATCAACCCGCACGGCCTCTTCAAATCCATCGCGCGTGCCAGCCACGGCCAAATCGGGGATCATGTGCTGCAACCGCGCCGCCGCTGCCTGAGCTGTTCCGGGACGTCCCCCCAACAGGTAGACCGACTGCCCAAGACGCGCGGCCCGTTTCAGCAGCTTGGGCACAAAATCAGTGCCGTTCAGATTCTCGGCCAGCTGGACACCTTGCAACTTTGCCGCGACCTCCACCCCAATTCCGTCAGGTAGGATCATATCTGCCCGGGCCAAAGCTGCTCGATATGTATGGTTGCGGGCCCTTATATTTGCGCAATGTGCATTCAGGAAAAACACAGTCCGGTGGGTCCCATCCAGCAGTTTTGAGATCACCTGTCCGGATCGGGCGTTCACAACTGGCAGACCCAAAATCTCAGGCTTTTCCAAAGTTGGTATGGGTGTTGGCTGCGCGCCTTTATGCATATCTTGGACTGACAGGAACTGCATGGAACTCTCCGATCAACATGACAATCTGTGGCTTCAGACTGCCAATGAGACCCTGCAACCGAAAGGCGAGCATCCGGAGAGGGATCGGAGAATAGGTCTATTCAAACGACCCCGCAGCACATAGCGTGGTGAAAACGGCCCGCTGACCTATCCGATTGGATATTCACCTGTCCGTCAGGAAGGCTTCATGCCATGGGTTCAATGTTTTACTAACGCATTTGGGTGTGGTTGGGGCCAGACGGAGATTTGAGATGAAAGTTCTTATTGCTGACGACCACGACCTTATTTTGGATACGCTCGTTGCCTTCATAGATGCAGCAGGCGGGATCGAGGTGGAGACCGCGCCGGATTTCCCAGCCGCGAAAACCTTGATTGAGAACGACGGAGCCTTTGATCTGGTTCTTCTGGACCTGAACATGCCCGGCATGAACGGGTTGGCCGGACTTGAAACCTGCATCGCTTTGGACGGTGCCCAGCATGTGGCCCTGTTTACCGGCGACACCTCGCGTGATCTGGCGCAACGCGCGCTAAAGCTTGGTGCCGCCGGTTTCGTCCCAAAAACTTTACCGGCTAAATCTCTGGTCAACGCGATCCGCTTTATGGCGATGGGGGAACAATACCTTCCTGCGGGTTTCATGAACGCAGAGCAGCCGGAAGACTCCCACCCCATGGCTCAAAAACTGACAGAGCGTGAGCGGCAAGTTCTGAAAGGGCTGACTGAGGGCAAATCCAACAAGGAAATCGCTCGTGATCTGGATCTGTCAGAGCCGACGATCAAACTGCATATGAAGACTTTGTACCGAAAAGTTGGTGTCAGCAATCGAACGCAGGCCGCCCTGGCCGCGCGCGAGGCTGGGTTGTTCTGGGCCTAACTATCCGAAGGGATAGGGGACGCTCCCAATCCCCTCGGCCCCTAGCCTGCTGAGCGAATGATCATCAATCAGATGCGGTGTATCACCCTTGTAAGAAAGGGTTTTTCCATGCCGCAACAGATTTCGAACTCCTCTGAGTCCACGCGCGACATGCAATTTCTGCATTGGGTGCGCATTTCCCGATCCAATTTCAGAACGCTCGGGTGGCGCCGCATTTTAAAGGGCGGGCACCTTAGCGACGTAGGCCGCCTGCCTCGTTACGTGGCATTATACCTTCTTGGGGCGAGTTGCATCTGGGCCCCGATCAGCGGCTATTTGGCGACCGCGCCTGTCAAATACACCTCTCACGCATCATTAATCCTGCCAGGATCTGGCGCTTCGGCATCGGTCAATCTGGCCAATATCGGTCAGGCATCCTCATACGCGAATTCCGCCTTTGCCAACGGGTCAATCAGCCCGACCGAGACGTATAAACGTTTGTTGTCGGCCGACCGTATACTCGACGCGGCAGCCAAGACGATAGAGGCTGACCGGGACGCGTTTGGAAAGCCGCGGGTGCAACTGGTCGATCAAACCAGCCTGATCCGTATCGAGCTTCAGGCGGCCTCTCCGGCAGACGCTCAACAATATGGAGACGCCTTGGTGGCCGCCTTTTTCGCTGAGATTGACGCCCTGCGCGCCGATGAAATTGCCACCCGTGAGGCCAGCAATACCGGCGCGATCGAAGACTACACGAGCGCAATTCAGGCCACGCGCGCCGAGATCAAACAGCTGCAATCGCAAAGCGGTCTGATATCAGTCGCGCAATACCAAGAGCAGGTCGCCGCTAATGACCGTGCAAAGCAGGAGCTGCGAACGCAGGAGAGCGAGCTGGCACGCCAATCGGAACGTGTCGGCGCGCTTCAAGTCGCGTTGAATCTGCCCTCTGACGCAGCGGCGGCAACGCTGAAACTCTATGCTGATGCGCAGTACCTATCGTTGCTTGCGGATGTGTCGGTGGGGGCTGCAAAGCTGGCGCAAGCCGACGCGACCTACGGATCGCGCCACCCAATCTATGTGAATGCCCAAAAGGAATATGAAGGGGCGCGTTCGGTTGCTTTAAAACGCGCGGCGCAGGTGACTGGTCTTGAGGTCGAGCAGCTCGGTGGACTGGATCGCGCGCCGGAAGGGCAACGGGCGCAGTTGCTCAGCGAGTTGGTGCGCGAAGATGCCTTGCGCGCCGGATTGGAAGAGCATGTCGCGACACAGCGCGCGCAAGTTCGTTTGGAAACCCTACGCCTGTCAGACCTCGCCCCCATCGCCGCTGAATTGGAGGACCGGCAGAGAGATTTCGCCGTGGCAGAAGCCGTGTTCGCCTCTGCCATCGCGCGGTCCGAGTCGAAAAAGACCGATGTCTATGCCTCCTATCCCTTGATCCAAGTTCTGGAGAACCCGTCTCTGCCGACTCGCCCGTCTTCGCCGAACAAGAAGATCTCGATTGCCGCCGGGATCGTTGCAAGCCTTATGCTGCTGATGGGTTTGGTTCTGGCATGGATCCGAAACCCGCTGATCTCAAAGCTGCTGAAAGACCAGAAAGAGGCCGCAGTTTGACGCGTGTTGCCCCTCAAACGCCAGCCGAAAAGATCGTCTGGTGTTCGCTGATCTGGACATGGCCGTTCTACGGGCTTGGCGCGCTGTATGTTGTCGGTCCGGTGCTAGGTTGGATGTTGGCTACGATAGCCGGGGTGTCACTTTATCTCGGCCCGGTGATCCGTTTGGATATGCGTGCAACGGGCCCTGTACCTGCTCTGGTCTGGATCTGGAGCGTTGGCATGCTGGTGATGCTGGTCTCACTTTGGGCAGGCCACGCGGACTGGAACCTTGGCACCACCAAAACGATCAAATCGAGTATCGGATGGGCAAAGGGTTGGGCGCTGATCCCGTTGTTTATCCTAGCAGGGGCGGTTTTGCCAATACGGCGCGAGGTTTTGGTCAGAGGGCAATGTGTGGTGGGCCTTTGGACCTTGTGCCTTCTGCCGTTGCTCATTGCCGCCCCCTATGCCGGTCTGCCGCATCTGCTGTTTACATCTCCCCTTAAAGCAGTGGGCGGCCCGGGACCTGAATATTTCTCGGTCTACCTGTATACAATCGACCCCGCCAGCGGCACGCCGCGGTGGCAGTTCTTTGCGCCCTGGTCGCCATTCGCAGCCTTGTTGGGTGTCTGCATGGTCCTATTTGCCCTGGAAGAAAAGCACGACAGCTGGAAGGTTATCGGCTTGGCTGCCGGAGTTCTGATGATCCTTATGTCCAAGTCCCGAATGGGTATGGTCGGATTGGTGATCTGCTCGCTGTCACCCCGCCTCTTGCCAATTGTCGCCCGCAGCTTGGGGTGGATTCTATTGTCTGCAGTCACCACCACCGTAGCCGTTTGGGGCGCAGTCTTTGTCGAATTCGGCAACCGAGCCCTTTACAGGTTCAAATCCGCGCGCGCCGATAGTACCCGCGTACGCGAAACTCTGCAGCGTATAGCGTATGAGCGCTGGCAATCGGATGCGATGGTTTTCGGGCACGGCACAGTCAGACCCGGTGCGCATCTTGTTGAGTACATGCCGATCGGCAGCCATCACACCTGGTACGGATTGCTATTCGTGAAAGGGCTGACCGGATTTGCCGCGTTTCTCGTTCCTTTCCTCGGTCATTTAGCAATCGTCACCCTGGACGCCATAAAGTCGGAACGCGGGAGGCTGCCGCTCGGGCTGTTGCTCACAGTTCTCCTGCTGACCTTTGGAGAGAACGTTGAAATCCAAACCTATCTACTCTGGCCGACCTTACTGATGCTCGGATTGCATTTGCGAGAGGTCAAATCAGTGTGTCTGGGAAGCTGATACGCCGCTAGGATTGTTGCGACACCAGCGTAGTGTCAGACGTCACTCTTTTGGGTTGGTTCTTCACTGCTGACAGGGACATTTTGACCTTGTAAAGTGAGTGCTTTCACATCGGGCAACCAACGAATTGACCGTGAAATGCTCTTCAGCCCGGCATTTAGTGGCACTAGTCGCCGACTAGAGCCGGCTGAAAGGAGCCGCCCGTTGTCTCTCTACTCAAAACTCTTCGACGGCGTTGAGAAGTCCAAGCCGGACCCGCTCTCTTACAAAGGGTTCGAGATCTTCCCCGACCTGATGGCGGAAGGCAGCAAATACCGTCTGTTGGTCCGTTTGGAGAAGACCATCGACGGAGATCGAAAGACCCATACTTTGATCAGGTCGGACGTGTTTGACAGCCGGAATCAAGTCGAGAGCTTTAGCATTGCAAAGCCGAAGCAAATGATTGGTGAGCAGGACGAAAACGTTTTCGACTTGGCAAGCCGGTAGCTTGAAGCTCGATCTATGATCGGGAGCACTATATGAGCGGCACCGTGCGCGCGCCGCTAGGCATGCTTCTACGTCCAAGATTGAACGGACGGCTTAGGTTATCATTGGTCAACCATTTGTTGGGCAAAGGAGACTGTTTATCCGTCCTGTTGGTTTGTTAACGGATTCCGCAAAGCGCGGAAAGCGAACGTTCGCGTAAAACACTGTAAGACAGGTTTGTCCCGCATCGCAGTCATTAATGTACTGCAGAGAGAATGGCTCCTTTGCGGACAGAACCGACCTTCGTATTGCGAAGTCCAAGGGCCGCTTTCTCATGAAGAAATTCGGCTCGTTGTAAGAGCAAGCTAGGTAACTATCGGTCCAGTGTGGGTCACTTAGTAAACCATTACATCAAACGACCATGCATTGCTCCGGGATACTGCCTGTTAGCCCTGGAAGCCATTGCACAGATGAACCAATTGCCGGTGCCGCCAATCAGGTGCCCGCCATAGCAACAGAACAGTCATACTATGCCTGACTGGGTGCGAGACGAAGCCGCCAGTGGAAAGTGAATTCTGTTCAGCAAACGACAGAAACGCACATCCAAATTCTTGACACAAAAAGAACTGACAAACACACTGCTGGGGTTAGCAAAAAAGTGGTTCTAGAATGCCGACCGAGCCGGATGAAACGCAGCCCAAAGGGTTTCTGAAATCGATTTTTATGCAGTCGGACATTGAGAATTTAAACTCTGTTTCGGCTATCGAAGTGGCTCTGCGAAAGCGTGCCCGTCGATGTCGCAGGTACTCATGGATATTCCTCACTGGTATTTTGGGCGGTGTGGCAGCGGCAAGCGTTGTTGTGTTTCAATTCCTCGGCGATGTGACGACAGCACAAAGCGCTGTGCTATCAGAGATTGCCGAGGACATTGAAGCAATACAAACGCCGATCGTCGAGGAGCTTAATCAACTAGAAATCGGTATTGAAGCGATGCGATCTAAAATGTACGCTTGCCTAACACAATTGGGCGCTTGCTATGCCGAAGTACGTAAGGCGGGGGTGACTGATACTGCAACTCTTGAGTCCTTTGGGAGAGTTCTGAAAAATGGCGATCGATTGTTTTCGTTCCACAAAAATGCTTCCGTCGCAACGATATGGATGTCCCCGGACGGTGGCTCAACTTGGCAAAATATTGGTTCTGTTGACTCCGCCGACCGTGAGAGAATCTCGGTTAGAGACAACAGATTTGTTTTAGGGGACAGTTTTGGCGGCGGCTATTTAGTGCTTGACCAATTGGGTAAAAATCAGGTGGAGATTGACGACCCGTTCGACGAAAGATGTCCAGGAGGAGGCAGCTATTTCAGAATGAAATCTGCGAGGGACTCGTTGTACTTGCAAGCTCGCAATTGCCACTCTAGCACAAACACAGAATTGGGTCTTATCGACTTTCGAGAAGGCAGTGCGCTCAGTCTCCCAAACATAACTGACCCCATTTCGCACGGTGTGTTCCGCACACTGACAGGCGGTTCAATAGCGGTTGTTGGCGTATCCGATGGACAACTGAGACGCTTGGTTTGGAATGAAGGCGAAGACAGTTGGAGCGAAAATGACGTCGGCTCGACTGATGGGAAAATGATTAGCGTCGGTGAATTTGCCTTTCTGATAGAATATACTCGAGACAGTTCAGCTGTAAAATTTTCGTTTCTCAGTTCAGACTTGAGTGAAGTCACTGAAGTAGATCTTGATTTAAGCCAAACTGGGTCGGCGTTTCAAGACTTGGTAGCTCGGGCAAGTAGGGAAAGTAGTGCATTCAACACTCGTGAACCAAGGTGGCAAACTGCTCTCCTTAAAGATGGTTCCGCCATCTTGTGGTTGCGAGACGAAGGGAACTCTTTTCCGCACGCCTTACATGTTGGCCAAGATGGCGAAGGACCTTTCGCACGGGTAGTCGCAGACGTACCTCTGTACCCTGGTCAATCTTTTTTGCGTTTTGATGACAATAATCGTTCGATCATCAAGTGGACTGATTTTGGTGTGCAAGATCCTCCAGCTACCCCTTTTCCCGACGCTTGGTCGCAGGTGCCTCGGCTCTATCTGGCCGCGGCTACGAAAGCGGGAATGCTATTGGTTGAAGGGACAACGCTGGCAGGGGAGCGCTCTGTTCGAATTTGGAGGTGGCAGAATGGCGGCTGGCAAACGACTTATTTGCCCCAACGCTTGAATGTTGGGCCGATACGCAGTTGGCAAGCTTTCCTCGTCGGGGATCGCTTGCTCCTAGCAGCGCGAGAAAGTCAGTCCAACTTTCTACGTTTCTTTGTATCGGAGACAAGTTTACTTCCGAACGATGTACTTACAGATGAAGATGCTCTTGTCGCTTTTCTAGAAGAAGCATCGACCTTAAAAATGAGAGTCTGGCCCGATAAACAGGAATTGCTGGACCGCTTGAGGCGCCATGCTGACCTAAGCGAAACTTCTTCGAATATTGAAGCTGCTTTAGGACCAATCACATCGAGACTGGAGGAACGAGGATCCGGAAGTGATGGGCCGGCAGCACTTGTCTCGAACTTTACTTCGGAATTCCTCTTTATTGCATTGGCCCGCCTGCTTATCCTCGCGCTCATCTTCTTTGCAGTACGCATTCTCATCAACCTCTACCGCTACTTCTTGCGCCTCAGCGCCTACTACGATGCTCGTGCTGATGGTCTAGCATTGGCTCGCGCACCAGGCGAAGGGCTTAAGGAGCGGATGCCTGAAAACATAGCTGAGGTATTTGGCGCTTTGTCTCCAGATTTAGTTGATCTTGGCGCACCTGTTAAATCGCCAATGACGGAAGTTGTGGACGCCGCCACCAAACTTGCTGACGCCGCGGCGCGCGCTGTATCCTCCAAAAAATCGCCGTAGGCCTGGTACTCTGGCCAACGCTACAGCCGAGAAACAGGTTAAGTTCACAAAAGCTAGAATCCATCTCTCTAAACGGCAGATGGCAAAATAAGAGTGTCTAAAATTTTTGTTGGCTAACCAAAAGCGGATGTTGGTGCTGAGTGCAGAATCTGTCGTTTTGGGCTCAGAGCAGCCGTTCGCTGCGTTCCGTCTTAGTGACCGCTCTGCGGACAAAACCGCCATTCGATTTTCGCGCTTCGCGCAGCATTCTCTCGCCCATGAAGCAAGCCTGTCGTTGCGACGCAGCACATGTCACCGAAGCAGCAGTTCGAGAGAGTGGCTTGGACCTAAACCAAACTGTAAATTCGCCGCGGCTTAATCCGACAACCCAGCGAGGGACAAAGCGGCCAATGCCAATCTGGTTCGGGACGCTTGCCGTCAACTGACGAGCGACCGCCTTTTTGCAATTGGCTTCGCACGATCTCCGCAGGTAAGTATGCGCTGTCTCACAAACTTGCGGCTCCAGCGCGTGTCGCGACTTCAGTCAATCATCCTGTCGTGCTCAACTGATCCCGACAGGACATTAGGTTTGACCTAGACGGGCCACCTCCTACCGAAGTGACCTGATCAACACCTGTCTCACTCTTGCGCGAACAAGGCTTCCAGCCCTTCGAAACGAAGTTGGTAATTGGCTCCGCTCGCGCAACTCATATCCGGCTCTGACGATGGATCGTCGAGGAAAACTGCGGTGATATCACTGGGACAACTGTCGAGGCTACGGCCCAGGATCACGTGACCTTCGCTGACAAATTCCGCGTAGAAGGAGTTCGGCAATCTGCTTGCCGCCTGCTCTCCAAAGACAACCGCCGTTTGCGTATCCATCCCCTGAGTCATGACCAAAGCGGGGGTATCGCTTTCCACCGGAGCGTGGATCTCCGCCTCTTCGAACGGCTTTGGCCAGAACTCGCAGATGGCTTGGGTCAGCCGGTAATCGCGCAGGTCACGCAAGATCACGCCGGGGTACGGGGTTGTGGCGATCAACTCTTCCACGTAGCTCAAGGGTGTGAAATTGATCTCTTCCATACAATTCATGCCATAGAGAATCGCCACCGCCATTCCAGGGTTGCCGGAGCGCTCTCCGTAGCCGCTCATTTCCTGTGCGATGTCTTCGATTTCCCACATTGTTTTGCGCAGATCATTCGTGGTCATGGCATCCGCAAGCGCATTTGCGATACGGGCACGCTCGGGGCTGAGATGCGTGTCTGCAAAGGCCTTGAGCGTCGCCGCATCGGCGCGGTTTGCCCGCAGCATGCCAAAATCAAACATATCTTCGATGATGGTGGATTGGTCCACGCCCTGACGCAATTCGTCAATAAAGTGATTGACGACGACGACCGTCCATTCGACCGCAAGGCTACTTTCGCCCGGGGTCGGCATGTTATTGGCGATCGAGTGCAGAATTTCGAGCGTCGGGGCCGCGAAACCGTCATCGGCCTCAAAGGCGGTTTCAATGGTTGCGGGCGTCGGTGCCGGGGTCAATTCCGGAGCCTCCCCGCCTAGCACCTTGCGGAAATAGGCATCATCGCCATTCTCCAGCGCCACAACTAGCGCGGGGAGCAATGCGCCATAGCCGCCGCCCTGAATACCGTTGTTGAGCGCCGCAAAATCGGCAAAAAACTCTGGCGTGATCTCATCAAGAACCGGAAAGCGGCCCCGTACAATTGGATTACCGACAAGCGGCGGATCGAACACAAAAGGCTCTGTCGCAAGGTTTTCCAGCACGGCAATAAAGCGGTTGCGAATATCCGGGTATTTAGCCGAGCAGAACGCATCCGCGCTGCAGGCCTCAAAAATCGTATCGTAGCTATGGCGCACTTTGGTGGAGGTTTGCGCGGTGCCGGAAATCTCGGGGCCGGCGACGCCATCCAAAATCACGGACCGGATCCGCTCAGGAGTCTCTCGCAGGGCATTCAAGGACAGCCGCGTGCCGTAGCTTGTGCCGTACAGGTTGTAGTCGCCCTCATATCCCAAAGCCGTTGCAAGTGCCGAAATGTCATGGGAACTTTCGACCGAGTTATAGCGGCCGACATCCACACCTTCCGCCTTGTAGGCGGCCGCGCAAAGGGCGTTGATCAAGTAAAGGTCAACGCCGCCTTGTTCCTTGAGTGCAGCAAGGTCCTCAAGCGTCGCGCCCGGCAAGTCCATCGTTTCGCCGATCACGCTGATGGCGGCGGAAACAGGGCCGCAGGTCAGCAGGTTAGAGTGACCGGTGCCACGCTGATCAAAAAAGATCACGTCACGACGCTCGCGCACCGGGCCCATATTGTCAAAGATGCGCTTGATGGTCGTCACTTCGTGCAAAGCAGAGCTGCCCGGCCCACCAGACAGATAGATCAAAGGATCAGAGCGCGGCGCCAGCGTCGTGGCGTTGAGCCGCAGGAAGAGCAGTTCCAACTGCCGCCCATACGGGTCGTAGTGGCTCTCCGGAACGGCGACGATCCCGCATTCAAAGGTCTCGCCCTCTACCTCGCCGTCCCACGTGAGTTGAAGCGGACAAGAGATGACATCATAGTCCGTGTCGGCATGAACGGCGCCTGCAAAGCCGGTCAGCATCGCTATGGCGGTAATGACACCCAAAATGCGGCGGAAAATATCGATCTTTTAATCTCTTTCTCTATTCTACAGTTAGTCAGTTTAGAGGGTATTGCCAAGTTGTTGGCGGCAGATTGTGCTTCTTTGGCGGAGGCTGGTTTACGCCACCATTTCATCGGTGTAGTCGGCCAATAGGCTGAACGCATCGGAACGGGCGTGGCGGTATGAAGTTGCGGTGAGTTGACAACGGCGGGGGCGGAAGATCTGGTTGATCTGGTCATGCGTAGACAAAATCCTCAGAGCCTGCCCCTAGACATCCAACGTGTGCTCTTTTTCCCAGCGTGAGAAATGACTGACGAAAGAGTTCCACTCCTGATGTTTCATTTTCAGGTAGGCAGCGGAGAATTCCAGGCCCATCGCCTCTTTCAATGCGCCATCCCTGTCATATTCACGCAGCGCATCCAGCATGTTCAGCGGCAGTTTCGGTGCATCGTCCACGGTGTGGCCTTCCGCATACATGTCGATGTCATAGCGACGGCCCGGATCGGCCTTTGACCGAATACCCGACAGACCTGCCGCAATGATCACCGCCTGCAGCAGATAGGGGTTGGTCGCGCCATCGGCCAGGCGTAGCTCAAACCGGCCCGGCCCGGGAACGCGGACCATATGGGTGCGGTTGTTGCCCGTCCATGTGACTGTATTCGGAGCCCACGTAGCACCCGACATCGTGCGCGGCGCGTTGATGCGTTTGTAGGAGTTCACGGTCGGGTTGGTGATCGCCGCCAGCGCACTGGCGTGCTTCATGATCCCGCCGAGGAAATGCTTGCCCTTCTCGCTCAGGCCAACCTCGCCCGTTGGACCGTCACCTTTACCGGCAAACACATTGGTTGTGGCATCTGCACCGGGCGCATCCCAAACCGAGATATGGGCGTGGCAGCCATTGCCCGTCAGCCCTTCGACCGGCTTGGGCATAAAAGTGGCGCGGAAGCCGTGCTTTTCAGCCACCGATTTTGTCATGAACTTGAAGAAGGAATGCTTGTCAGCCGTGCCCAGCGCATCGTCAAACTCCCAGTTCATTTCGAATTGGCCGTTGGCGTCTTCGTGGTCGTTCTGATACGGGCCCCAGCCGAGATCGAGCATGTAGTCGCAGATCTCGCGCACCACATCATAGCGGCGCATCACCGCCTGTTGGTCGTAACAGGGCTTTTCGGCGGTATCGAACGGGTCGCTGATCTGTTCACCATCCGGGGTCAGTAGGAAGAATTCTGCCTCGATACCGGTTTTCACATGCATACCCTCGGCGGCGGCTTCGTCGATCAGGCGACGCAACACGTTGCGCGGGGCCTGGGCAACGTCTTCGCCTTCCATCACACAGTTCGCGGCAACCCAGGCGACCTCGGGTTTCCAAGGCAGTTGGATGACCGAAGACGGGTCAGGCACAGCCAGCATGTCGGGGTGCGCCGGAGTCATGTCGAGATAGGTGGCAAAGCCCGCGAAACCCGCCCCTTCCTCTTGCATTTCGGCAATCGCCTGCGCGGGGACCAGTTTGGCCCGCTGCCCACCGAACAGATCGGTGAACGAAATCATGAAATACTTGACGCCTTTTTCCTTGGCGAAAGCTGCCAGATCTGTTGTCATGGTCACCTTCCCTTTCCCAGTTGGTTCAAAGAAGAAAGGCGCCGCCCTTTTGGGTCGCGCCTTCGTATTGTTTGCAATTCAGAACACGGCTTTGCCCGGATACCAGTCGGTGCCCGCCAACGGCACTTTGGCCATCGCAGCCGCCTCCATCGTCAAGGCGCAGAGGTCCTCGGGCTCCAGATTATGCAGGTGATTGTGACCGCAGGCGCGTGCGATGGTCTGCGCCTCCAAGGTCATCACCTTCAGATAGTTGCGCAGGCGACGACCGGCCTCGACCGGATCAAGCCGCGCGGCAAGCTCCGGGTCCTGCGTGGTGATGCCCGCCGGGTCCTGCCCTTCGTGCCAGTCGTCATAGGCCCCGGTGGTGGTGCCCAGCTTCTGGTACTCGGATTCCCATTTCGGATCGTTGTCACCCAACGCGATCAGAGCCGCCGTGCCAATGGCCACCGCATCCGCGCCCAAGGCCATCGCCTTGGCCACATCGGCCCCGGTGCGGATACCGCCCGAGATCACCAGTTGCACCTCGCGGTGCACACCCAGGTCCTGCAACGCCTGAACAGCAGGGCGGATACAGGCCAGCGTCGGAATGCCGACATGTTCGATGAACACATCCTGCGTGGCAGCGGTGCCGCCCTGCATCCCGTCCATCACCACGACATCGGCCCCGGCTTTCACCGCCAGCGCGGTATCATAATAGGGCCGCGTTGCGCCAACCTTCACATAGATCGGCACCTGCCAGCCGGTTATCTCACGCAGTTCGAGGATCTTGATCTCCAGATCATCCGGCCCGGTCCAGTCCGGGTGACGACAGGCCGAGCGCTGGTCGATGCCCTTGGGCAGCGTGCGCATCTCAGCCACCCTGTCGCTGATCTTCTGACCCAGCAGCATGCCGCCACCGCCGGGTTTCGCCCCCTGCCCCACGACAATCTCGATCGCATCGGCCTTGCGCAGATCGTCGGGGTTCATACCATAGCGCGACGGCAGGTACTGATAGACCAGCTTCGAAGAATGCCCGCGCTCTTCGGGTGTCATGCCACCGTCACCGGTGGTCGTTGACGTCCCAGCCATCGAAGCACCCCGACCCAGAGCCTCTTTTGCCGGGCCGGACAATGCCCCAAAGCTCATACCCGCGATCGTGATCGGGATATCCAGCTGGATCGGATTCTTGGCAAAGCGTGTACCGAGCGTCACCGAGGTATCGCACCGCTCACGGTACCCTTCCAGCGGATAACGCGAGACGGACGCCCCCAGAAACAGCAGGTCATCAAAATGCGGCACCTTGCGTTTCGCCCCACCACCACGAATGTCATAGATGCCGGTGGCCGCTGCCCTGCGGATTTCCGCGTTGATCGGGTTGCTGAAAGTCGCCGACTGGATCGGCATGGTACGGGGGATGCTGTTCTTAGTCTCTTTCATTCCCGTGTCCTCAGTAGGCCGCTGTGTTGTCGACGTCGAAGTTGTAAAGCTGACGGGCCGAGCCATAGCGCTTGAACTCCTCCGGCCGGGCGTTGGCCCCGGCACGCTCCAGCAGATCGGCCAGCAGCTCCAGATGTTCCGGCCGTATCTCTTTCTCGATGCAATCCGCGCCCAGGCTCTTGACCGAGCCACGCACAAACAGCCGTGCTTCGTACAGCGAGTCTCCAAGCGCATCGCCTGCATCGCCGCACACAACCAAATTGCCTGCTTGTGCCATGAACGCGGACATATGGCCGATATTGCCATGCACAACGATGTCGATGCCTTTCATCGAAATCCCGCAGCGCGAGCTGGCATTGCCTTTGATCACCAGAAGCCCACCATGCCCGGTCGCGCCCGCATATTGGCTGGCGTCGCCTTCCACGACAACGGTGCCAGACATCATGTTTTCGGCCACTCCCGGCCCAACCGAGCCCTCAACCCGGATGGTCGCCTGTTGGTTCATCCCTGCGCAATAGTACCCGGTCGAGCCTTTGACGGTCACTTCAATCGGTGCGTCCAAACCCACGGCAATCGCGTGGCTGCCTTTTGGATTCTGCACTTCCCAACTGGTTTGGTTCGTTTCGTCGCTTTGCGCCTGAAGGGCTGCGTTCAAACCCCGCAGGCCGTTTTCTGCAACATCATAGGTCTGCATCTCAGTGGCTCCAGAAATAGACAGTGGCGGGCTCGGGCTCCCAGACGCGGGCGTCTTCGATACCGGGCAGATTGACCAACGCGCGGTATTCGCTACCAAAAGCCACGTATTTATCGGTTTCGGCCATCACTGCGGGCTTGCAGGCAATGGGATCGCGCACTACCCCGAACCCATCTTTGGTGCCCACAACAAAGGTGAAGAAGCCATCGAGGTCCTTAAGACTGCTCTCCAGCGCCTCACCCAGCGTTGAACCGTTCTGCATTTTCCACGTCAGATAAGCTGCACCAACCTCGGTGTCATTCATGGATTCAACCCGAACACCCTCGCGTTTCAGCTTCCGGCGCAGCACATTGTGGTTAGACAAAGAGCCATTGTGGACCAAGCACTGATCCGACCCGGTGTTAAACGGGTGTGCGCCTTCGGTGGTCACGGCGGATTCGGTGGCCATGCGGGTGTGACCTATTCCGTGGCTGCCGCTCATGGCGGACAGGCTGAACCGGTCGGCCACATCGCGGGGCAAGCCAACCTCTTTGTAAATCTCGATGGCCGCGCCATCCGACATCACCCGCAAACCCGGACGTAATTCTCGCACCGCTTGGCGAGCTTGGTCAGCCTTGTCACCGGCCAGCTCCAGAACCGCGTGCGTGGAATTTGCGCGCAGGGTCACTTCGGCACCAATGGCGGCCCCAAGATCCACGGCAAGGGTCGCAAAATCCGCCTCTGGCGTGTCGGATTGCACGGTCAGCTTGACTGCGCCGTCCGCCTCTGCCCCATATATCGCGATACCTGCACTGTCCGGGCCACGGTCCGTCATCGTGACCAGCATGTCCGTCAGCATTGAACCCAACTCAGGCTCTAATGCCCTGTCTTTCAAAAAAAGGCCAACAATTCCGCACATGGCTTTTGCCCTCTGAAATTTCGCCGTGAGGAACGCTAGCAGGCCAAAAATCAAAAAACAACTTCAAGAAATATTTTTTCCTGTTGGGAAAATATTTGTGCCTAAACCACAAGCACGACACAGCGGGTCCGAAAGACGCACCTCGGGCTTGTCGGGACGATGCAAGACGCATCAACTCGTTTGCGGATAAGAGATGATGGAAAGGTATTTGGCAGGAAGTTTCACCAAAACCTCGGGCCCGTGCGCCGCGTCTGCGTCGAAAAACAGCGTGTCTCCCGGTTTCAGCGAATAGATATCGTCACCATGACGGTAATCCACCTCACCTTCGAGCATGTACAACATTTCGATTCCGTCGTGCTGAAAGGTTGGGAACCTGTCCGATTCTTCTGTCAGCGTGATCAGGTAGGGTTCGACAACCACGCCACTGGCATTGGCCCCCAAATGGCCTAGAAGATTGTATTGATGCCCGGCTCGTGTACCGGCCCTGTCGGTTTCGACCCCTTCACCAGCCTTGGTATGTACGGCATTGCGCGTTTCCTCATACCGACGAAAGAATGAAGTGATCGGAGTGCTAAGCGCGTTTGCCAGCAACTGCAGCGTCGTCAGCGACGCGGATGTCGCGCCGTTTTCAATCTTGGACAACATGCTGATGGACAGACCGGTCAGTGCCGCCAATTCAGCAATCGTTGTGCCCTGTTGCACACGCAGGGCCTTGATCTCGCGCCCAATCGCAGTTTCCAGGTTCTTTTCGCCGCTGTCCCGAAGCTTGTGCGGGTCCTGCGACAGGGCAACGGGCTGCTCGGGATCGTGTGACTGCACCATCTGGCCTCCTGATCTCTAATGCGGGTTCATTAAGATGGATCGGCATTTCTCAAGTGATCTGTAAACGACCACAAACCTACTCGCAGATTGTTCAGATATTTAAAACATGCAAGCGCACTCCTCAAATCTCAGTGAAATTGGGCTAATCAGAACACCGGTTCTGTCGCAATTTTCATTGAAGGCTGGGGAGATGGCGCAGGTGGGTTGGTTATCCTGCCAGTTGAACAAACTGCTGAAACGGATGGAGTCCGGGCGTGAATTGACCTTTGCGGATCATGTTGACCAGTTCGATGCCAGCCAGGGCAGATGCAGCTGAATCGAAAGACTTGAAACCCAGCATGGGCCTGATCCGACGTTTGATGAAGCGATGGTCTTGCTCAATGATGTTGTTGAGGTACTTCCGTCTGACCATCTCAATCGGTACCGGGCAACCAAAGCCTTTCAACATCTTGTTTATTGCTTTGATGCCAGCTGTGTTTGCACCGCTTTTGTCGATGACAATTTTCCGTGGCAAACCGTTCGCCTCAAGCGCACGAGCGAAGAACTTGGTCGCAGCCGCTTTGTTCCGGCGCTTGGATAGCATGAAATCAAGGGTCTTTCCGTGTTTGTCGATAGCGCGATAGAGATAAACCCACTCACCCTTCACCTTCACATAGGTCTCATCCATGCGCCATGAACGGTCGGCAGGGCGCTTTTTGTACCGTGAAGCATCAGCTACAAGACCGGCATATCGACTCACCCAACGGTTCAGTGTTGCATGATCCAGTTCAACGCCACGTTCCGCCATGATTTCTTCCAGATCCCGGTAAGACACACCGTATCGGAGATAGAAGAAAACAGCATACAAGATCACTTCTTTCGGAAAGTGTGCACCCTTGAATGAGATTGTCACGGTCTGCTCCTGTAATTTGGAGCATGCGCTACCAAAACTAAGCTTGACCTGACAGGTGGGAACAAAGTTTGCGACAGAACCGTCGAGCAATCATCCCCAGCCGGTCGCAAAAAAGCTGTCGGTACTTTTGTCTTCCAGAATTCGCAAAATTGACGTAAGGTAAAGCATATTTATCAATTGCGATTTCGCTTTGTGCATCAATTACCGCTGCACACCTGCAAAATAGGTCAATCGGCTTTCGGAGTTCGGAATCGCTCGTATTTCAGGAGTTCCGATGACGGCACTTTTGCATGTTCCGGTGCCCAAACTTGTAGATGGGTTCAATGCCGTTCCCATTCGGATTACGAACGTAACCGGATCGTTTGAATTTGACGCGACAACGCAGACGGCAACGGCTTCGGCGGTGATGGAGTTTGATGTCGGTCCCCATAGCGGGTTCCCGATTTTCGATATTCGCCAAACCATTCAGGCGGCCACTTTTAATGGCAGTTCCATCGCGGTAAGTGATCTGGCGCACCACGATTTTGGTCCGGGCAACGATCACGCGCTCCGCATCATCAATCGCAATCTGATGGCCGGCAGCAGCCACGTCCTGACACTCGCTTACGCCCTTCAAGAACCGCAATCGCCCAATGCGCGCGATGTCATTTGGTTGCCTTCTGGCGCACTTTCGTTTGACTTCCATCTGTCTGACTTGAACCCGGCCAGGTATCTGGAAAGTTGGCTACCTTCGAACCTGCTGTTTGACCAGTTTCCTGTCACGCTGGATATTGCATTGACCGGCGCGGCAGCTCACACGCTGATTTCCAATGGTTCCATCACCCAAAATGGGTCGAACACATGGACGGTCGCCTTTCCGGCACATTTCGCGCCGTGTTCTCACATGTTGATGATCGAAGCGGATAGCGAGATCACTCAGCAGATCGGAACGGTCAATCTATCTGGTGGGCCAGTCGCGCTTGAGCTGACAAAACGAGCAACTGACGCTGATCTGAATCTCAACTCTTCCGAAATGGCTTTGGCGTCTTTTCTGACGGACATGGACGGGGAAGTCGGCCCTTACATGCACGGCGACCGCTATGTGGCTTACCTAACGTCCTTCAATAGCCACTCGATGGAGTATGATGGCGCGACGACAAGCCGTATCGGGGCTTTGGAGCATGAAGTGTTTCACAGCTGGTGGGCTCGTGGTCTGATCCCGGCCACAGGAGAGGATGGGTGGCTGGACGAAGCTTGGACCACCTATATGACCACTACACCGGATGCCGCGCCGCTGGACATGACCGACCCGCCGGTCGCCATGTGGCAGAATGATCCATGGCGCCGAAACACCAATGGCGCAGCCTACGGGCATGGATCGGACGTGTTTTCGGGCATCGCAGCCGAGATTGGTATAGCGCCTTTGCAAAGCCATATGGCCGCCATTTATAATACACGCGAAAGACGCCATTTCTCGACTCCGTTGGTTGAAGCCGAACTGATCCGGCGATCCGGCAGCTTCGCGATAGCTGATATTTTTGATCGGTTTGTTTACGGCGGGAACACGGACCTACCAGGTTCTGCCAATCTCCATTTGCGAGATGCAATAGATGACACCGGAGCAGAGCCATATACGGGTATGTTTTGGCGCTCACCCGATGTCTGGGTCCGCAATTCCCCTGACGGCGGCACAACCCAGCAACCCCCAGAGGCGGGTCAGGACAACTGGCTTTACGCGCGCGTCACCAATCGAGGTTCGGCGACAGCGCGCTCTTTTGTGGTGGGTTGGAAAATGCAGGTCTGGGCTGGAACACAGTTCGAATATCCCGGTGACTGGCTTCCACTGACAGGCGCGGCTGTCGGATTTGATCTTGCCCCGGGTGCAAGCCAGATTGTCTGCACCAAATGGCCCGCGTCTGATATTCCTCCAGAGGGTACGCATGGCTGTCTTCTCGCCATGGTTTGGTGTGCTGACGACAGACCTGTTCCGGGTCGCCATGTCTGGGAAGAGGACACTCTCGCACAGAGAAACATGACCGTCGTTGACGAACACCCGGATGAATGGGAACACCGCCCGTTTCGGATCGGTAGTCGCCACAGCCCAACAAGCCAGATTGCCCGCATTGAACTGCATCGTCCGCGCGCCTTTCCCGAACTGGAGGTATTGATAACGCACAAAGACCCGGCTCGGATCAAAATGCTGCTTTCCAGTGCAAAGGATCGAAAGTCGTCGCGCCGAAAGAAGCAGCGACCAATTGCCCTTCATCTGGCGTCCAGAAGATTTGACTTGTCAGATACCGTGCAGATACGCGCGGCAGACGGATCATGCCTGATTGTTGGAGATCATCAGGGCAATGACCACCAGGGGCCCACGCAAATACACTTGATCAAAGATCCGCGTGGGCAGTTGGCCATTGCTTTCGATCCCGGTCACCGGAGTGGCTTTGACATTGCATTGGACAAGGGTGAGGTCCTGGGGTTCGAACTTTGCTTTCGAATGCCAAACACCAAAGGCAAACCCCAACACTTTAATGTCGTGCAGTTCAATGACCGAGGCCGCATGCAAGGTGGCTTTACGATCATCCTGAACAACCAGCTAAAAAGGGGGACCAAGTAATGCCCGCTCCGGTAATCTATTTCGATCTCGGCAACACACTGGTTTTTGGCCCAACCGGCGACAAGACACCGTTCGCTGATGCCGTTGTAACAATCGAAGCACTTTGGCTGCGCGGTTATCGTATCGGCCTTTTGTCTGATCAGTCCCCGGGGACGACTATCGCTGATGTCCGTTTGAAGCTTACGGATTATGGTCTGGAGGAGTTTCGCTTCGACGTGATCACCATTAGCTCAGAATTTAGTCCACCGATCTACAAACCTGATGCACAGATATTCCAAACCGCGTTGACCAAAGCCGGGCATACATCGGCCAGTAGCCAGACGGTTTTTGTGACCGAAACACTTGATCACATCGAGGCTGCTCGAACGCTGGGCTGGCGCGCCATTCACAAGCCTTTCGGAACTTCATGCACATCTGCTTCGGGTGAGTGCATCGAAACGCTGGATGAATTGCTCGATTTGTTTCCGCCGCTGGCTATCGATGTCTTCATGCGCGATAATACCGGAGATGACGGGGATGAACCCTCCAGTGGCGCATTCTGGAACTCGCCCGATCTGTGGGTCCGCAACCAGAACGATGATGCATTCAGCCATCAGAACCCAATCGCGGGGCAAGACAACTGGTTCATGGCAAGAGTTCACAACCGCGGAGTCGGCATCGCGCGCAACGTATTGATATGGCACAAAGTTCAGGAGTGGGCGGGTACTCAGTTCGTATATCCGGATGACTATTGGCCTTACACAGCGTTGACCGGCGCACAGGTTGATCCCGGTGAAAGCACTGTCGCAAAGGTGGTTTGGCCCGCGGATCAGGTGCCGGCTGAGGGCACGCATGCATGCTGGACATCTGCAGCGATCATTAACGGCGACGCGATCGCGACCCCTGCGCATGTCTGGGATTCAAACAACCTTGCCCAGAAAAACCTGACGATCATTGAAATGGAAGCGGGCGGCGAAGCTGAAATGATGGTGGCCATCGGCGCTCGTGCCGTGCTGCGGGATCAGTTCACGATACTGGAGTTCTGGCAATCCAGAAGGGGCCCCAAGCTGGGAGCACATCTGTCAGGTCATGTGCCACGTGCTTTGGCCAATGCAGCAATGCGTGCCAGGAAGATCCAAAGAGACCCGATTGTGAAAAGACGCCCTTCTCCCGTGTCGCTTCGGTTCATCGACCAGTCCCGTGTTGAGATTCTGGGGGTCGCCTCAAACGATGGGGATGACATGATCCTTGATCTTGCCCCTGGCTCTCAACTTGACATGCGGGCGAAACAACCTGCAGGTGGGCGTCAGCCGGTGTTTCAACGCCCACTGGCACCGCTGACGGCACGTTTGATCGAAACAAAAGACGGCGCGTCTGCGGTTGCCTTTTCTGACCATGACGCCAGTGGGATCGAACTTGGTCTGCGCCCGGGTGAAGTCATCCGCACCCGGTTGCGCCTAGTTGCCCCCAAGACAACTCGACCCGGAGACCGAATGGATGTCGATCTGGTGCAGCGTAACGCGGACGGCACCATCGTCGGTGGCATTACGGTTTCTATTCGCATTATCGAACGACCCAAAAGAAAGAGCAGAAGGAAGCCCAAATCAACCGGTAAAGGGAGCACCAAGTCATGAAGGAATTCTACAGTTCCGACCTTCGCGCACATATTCAAGCTGATGCCAAGGCCAAGGTCCGTGCGATCCGACACTCGGACGAGTATTGGGAAAGCCCAAATCGCACCGGAGGTGCGCTTGATACCGCGATCGCCTATCTGCGGAGCTTTGCAGATACGTATGAAGTTCCAACCAGACGATTGGACAACGCCAGAACCAAAGTAAGCTATGTCGATCCGGTAGAGCAGGGCGAAGAATACCGTCTGGGTGAGGAAAAACACCATTTCGACGCCGGGGTCTTCGGCTTTTATCAGACTGTACACAATTTACCCGTCTGGCGAAAAGGCATGAAAGTGACAGTAAAACAGGGGCCTAACCGTGTTGTGGCATCCGTTGATACGAGCTTGCGCGATGTTGATGTCACCCTACCGTCAACTCGGGTCCTGAATGCCGCACGAAAAGCACTTTTGTCTGCCAATCAGCGAAGTCTCGGCCAGCGCGCCATCAAGGCGAACCAGGATCTCTCACTTCGGGCAGTTGAAGCCAAAGAGGCAGAAGCCGAAAGCGCGCCGGATGAGGCCAAGTTCCTCACGAAGTTCCTGAAACCTTCAGATGACGGCGAAGCGGCCGCTGTGTCTCGATCTCGGATTATCAGGGGCAGATTCTGGATTTATCGCTACGACGCGAAACGACGCCTGAGCATGGATGCGCATCAGCACCCTGATCAGGACACTCACGTGCTTGAGGACCCGCAAGGTGGCGGCGAAGTGCACGGTCATATGCATCTGCCGTTCAAGCTTCCGGCTGTGCCGGACTCGATTCAGCATGGAAAGGACTACGTCGTGGCCGAGGTGACCCTTGCGTTGATGCATGGCAGTCACAAGCATATCTGGCGCGTTCTCGTAGAACTTGAAACAAACGCTATTCTTTATGTTGAGCCCTTCTTCGCAGGTGTGGATGGTCTGGTTTTTGAAAACGACCCGATTACCAAAACCGGAGACACGTCGTTGGACAGCACGTCAGACTCGATGACGCTCAATCCTCATCGCGACGATGTGGTCTTGCAAAATCTGGATGCGCCAAGCGGGGGCAATCAGAACCTGTCCGGAACCTGGGCCTTTGTCGGTCAGGAAGAGGGTGCGAATATTGCGCCGCCCGTGGAAAGCAGCGGCACGGATTTCGATTACGATGTGCGTACCAACAATTTTGCTTCGACCAGCGGGTATTTCCACGTCGACCGGATATTCCGGACTATTGAGGACCTCGGTTTCAATGTGACCACTTATATGGCCAACACCAATTTCCCGGTCCCCGTCGATATTCGCTGTTTCAATAACGTAAATGCCCATTGTGTCGGTGATGGTATGGGGGGGATTGATCATGTCGGCTATGGCTTGATGGACACAACGGATACCGCCAATCCTTTGGGCCGCGCCTGCGATCCTCGGGTTCACCTGCATGAAGTTCTCGGCCATGGCATTCTCTATGAAGCGGTCGATAGCGCCAATATGAATTTCACGCACAGCGCCGGTGACTCGCTGTCTCTGATTTATTTCGATCCCGACAGTCAATGCTGGGGCGTTGATGGAACACCCGTCAACAAACCGGGCGATTTGCGCTTTACCTACGTGCCGTGGCACCCGTCGCTGGACCGCCGCGCCGATAGGGATGTGGCGGCCGGTTGGGCCTGGGGTGGATCGCGCGACAATTCAGGCTACGGGTCAGAAGAAATACTGTTGACCACGCTCTTCAACTTCTATCGCTCAATTGGCGGAGATCATCCAAATCTGGGTCGCCGCCAGTTCGCATCGCGTATGGCGATGTACCTGATCATCCGCGCGATTGGTGATCTGACGCCTGCGACTGACCCCGACTACGCGAGAGATTTCGCCGCCCAGATGATGACAACCGATCAGCTGAACTGGACGTCAGAAGGAGTCTTCGGCGGTGCTTATTCCAAGGTCGTCCGGTGGGTTTTTGAACAACAGGGTGAATACCAAACACCGCTGATCACAAATGCCACCAGCGGTAGTGTAACCACTGCAGGTGATCCGCCTGAATTTGATGTGTATATCGATGACGGTCGGGCCGGTGGATACGAATTCCAGCGTGTCCATTGGGCGTGTCCCAACGTTTGGAACCGGCGCGATCCCGATGGCATCCACAGCCACCAAGAGGCCGCTCTTGGTGAGACAAACTACATGTATTGCAAGGTCAAGAACCGGGGCACCTCGCAAGCACAAAATGTCGTTGTTCGGGGATTCCACACCAAACCGGGTGCCGGATTGAATTGGCCAGCGGATTTCGATCCGCTAACCACAGCGCAATTGCCTGTCGGTACATTAGATCCGAATGACTCCGAAGAAGTTCTGGTTGGCCCCTTCGAGTGGACGCCTAACGTAAATACGCACGGTCATGATTGTGTTCTGATGGTTGTCAGTTCGGATGGCGATCCAGCCAATATCGACAATTTTACCGCAGGCGAAACAATCCCCGAATGGCGGCTTGTCCCCAATGACAATAACGTCGCTCAGCGCAACGTGAATCTCGTACCCGGCGGAGGCGGCGAGGATGGGCTAATGGCTGGTTTGAGTGGGATCAGCTTCTTTGTCGGCAACCCCAACCCTGCTCGCGGGCGGTTTACTTTTGACATCACCCTTCCCCGTATACTGCGCAAACTGGGCTGGCGTCTGGAGATCGAGGGTCTTCGCGAAGGGGTGGTTCTCAAGTCCGGTGAACGGCGCGAGGTATTCCTGAAGCTACATCCCGGCAATAACTTTACCGCCGACGAAATCGAGGCGATTAAAGACCGCGACATACGAATTGAAGTCCTGCATGATGACAATTCGGTCGGCGGAATGACCTATCGGCTGGACCCATCGATCAAACGTCCCTTCAACGATTTGAAAGACAAGCGCCCAGGTTCACGCGCCGGTGGCAAACCTGACGACTGTACCGACCAGGCCCAAAAATTGGCCGATTGTCTGGGAATCAAACAGGATATCGATGGCGTGTGCGTCAAAGAGATTGTCCTGGGCTTGAAGGTCAAAGGGAGTGACTGCTGTTAAGTCAGTCCGTCTTGGCTTGAACTGAATATCGCAGAAGGTTTGTGCGACCCGTTTGTGGCGGGATGTGGGGCGTCTGCCGTCGTTACAATCTGCTGTGGCGCGGTCTTCAGTTCGCCACTTCTCCAAGTTTCCTGTTGACCTTGAGTTTCTCGAGGCCGGTATCTCCAAGAAAACAGGACGAAATCCGTTGTGCGTATTTCAGTAGCCGCGTCCCGGGGTTCTGTTGCAAAGTTTTGACCATTGACGGTCATGGATGTAGGGAGCGAATAGCTCGCTCTAATTTATGGTCGAAAGCTGGTTCATGATCTCGTTCAAAGGCGCACAATATCCAAGGGACGTCATCCTGTTCGCGGTCTTCTTCTATGTTCGGTATGGCGTGTCATATCGTGATCTGGAAGAAATCATGCATGAGCGAGGCGTTGCGGTGGATCACACTACGCTGAACCGCTGGGTGTCACGGTATGCAGGCGCAATCGCTGAAGCGGCGCGTCGTCGAAAGGGACCGTGCGACCGCTCCTGGAGAATGGACGAGACTTACATCAAGGTGAAAGGCAATTGGGTCTATCTCTATCGGGCCGTCGACAAGCACGGCAAGACGCTTGATTTTATGCTTTCCCAGCGTCGAAACAAACCCGCCGCCACCAAATTCTTCGGCCGGATGCTGGAGGTAAACGGCCTTCCGAGAAAGATTGTCATCGACAAAAGCGGAGCTAACGCGGCTGGCATCAAGGCCATAAACAAGATGTTGAAAGGGTTTGGTTGCCCCATCCCGATAGAGATGGTCAGGCAGAAATATCTGAACAACATCGTAGAACAGGACCATCGTTTCATCAAAAGACGAACACGCCCGATGCTCGGCTTCAAGTCCTTTGCATCTGCATCCGCAACTATTGCAGGGATCGAAGTGTCGCACATGATCCGCAAAGGTCAGTTCACGCCTGGAATCTGTCCGTTCCGTCAATTTGCGGAATTGGCTGCTTAACCCGCAGGGGCAGCGCGGTACCTGCACTCAGCAAGAAATTTTGCAACAGAACCAAACGGATGTACAGCATCACCGCAAGGCAGATGATCTCGGGCCTGGTTTTAAAGTATTTGAAAAAGGCAGGTCTGGTCATGAGCAAAAGCTTCGCAACACCCCTAACCCGCTCAAGCAATGTTCTTCTGACACGAACCTCCTCGAGCCTCGAAGGTTCGATTGAGAAGATGGAGAAGTTCGACTTGGTTGGAAGCACCTGTTTTCGAGAATATTGAGCTAAGGTGTGAACGAACAGTAGCCGGGCCCACCGAAAGATTTTCAGAGATAAACTTTACGGTCATTCCTTCCCTCAGCATCGCACACACCCGGAACTCGCTCCTACTAAGAGCCGCTGGATTTTGAGGATCAAGGATGGGAACATTTTCGTCGCCACTTCCGCCGACAAGCCGATGGCTTCTGGGACGCTCAGTTCGGGCTGAAATCATACCCGGCAAGCGGTTTCTCCACCCATTTGAAAGTGTGGAAGTCAAAATCGCTAATAAATCGAGATCCGAGCACAACGGGCTGACACTGTAATGCAGTTCTATGAAGTCGATATGTGTTTCGTATTTCTCAAGCGGAATTACAATGACTTCAACCAATCCTTCAGGCTTATGATACTCATAGCGTGACTTCGGCTCGGTGCCGGACAGCATAGTGTCCGTCAATTTCCAGACTGACCCTTGCTTTGCTGTTGAAATGATTGCCCCAAAAATCAACTCCGCTTGAGTTTGAGGCTGCGAAGGCCATATTTTTCCCTGCTGGATACAGCAACGCGCAATATGTTTTATTTTCCGCTCATTTTTCGAAGCTCTAACAACCAATAGTGCATCAGCATTTAACAAATGCATCAACATTTTTGCTGCCTTCAAAAGAGATCCATTATTGTTTACGGCCTTTGTCCACTCCATTACGAAGTCAAAGCTTTTCTTCGCATGAGCACTCTTAAAAAAACTGACACTCATAACTCACAACCAGGTTAGACAATATTACGTCGAACAGAACACTTCCGAACTATGGTCTCAAACTTGTTCCACTGGTGGTGCTTCATCAAACGATTTAACAAAATCGACGTAACCACCCCTCCAGTCGAATAAGGAAAAATCACTTATAACTATCTAATTTAATGTATTTTATTATTTTCCCCTCTCAAAAAAATGAGCTCATCTGAAAAAATCAAAAGCTGCAAAATTGGCACTCAATCAGTTCACAGTTCCAGCATCATCCACCCAATTGTTTACGAACCAAACGATTCCCTCATACATTAATTACTCGTTAATTTTCGGTTAATCATTATCATCCTTGAGTTGAAGTTTTTATAACTTTAACTTTTCTTGATTGTATTTTTTATATCTTTGAATGAAGGCTACCTACTTCTCAATCGATATTCTGATTCCAAGCTAATGCATTTTGCCAAGCTTACGTTGCAATTCCATGCAGCGGTGAAACCAAGTTAACCTTTTGGGGGAAATGATGATCAAGTTTATGAAGAATTTTGCCAAGAATGAAAGTGGCGCGGCGATTGTCGAATACGGCCTAGCTCTTTTGGTGGTCGCATCGATTGCAGTCGGAGCATTCTCGTACTTGGGCACTACTACCAATACAAATGTGACCGGTGCCTGCGCCGCCTTGGGCAGCGCAACCTGCTGAACGAAAATCGTTCAGAAAATAACAGAACTCTGCGCCTCACAACAATGTGGCGGCGCAGAGTTGACCGCCAGGAATTTCGCAAGACAGGAAACCGAAGTTCCGTATTTACAGCGTAACTTTTGGAGAGAGATATGCGTATCAGACCAGTCATTTCTACACTGTTTGGAATAGCGATAGCTTCCGGTTCCGTTTACCTGGCGAAGGATCATATTCAGTTCAAGACCAACACCGCTGGAGTATCGTCTGATGCAGACCTGGTTGAAATTTATGTAGCCCGGTCGGAAATCGCCTTTGGTCAAACGATTGAATCTCATCACGTGACGCTTCACCCCTGGCCGCGTGAAGCCCTTCCGGCCGGAGTTTTCACGGACATTGATGTCCTTGTTCCCGACAATCGTCGCCAACTGCGTCGAGCCAAGGGTCGGTTCTACCCCGGCGAGGTAATGCTTCTTTCAAAGGTTTCAAACTTTGGAGAAAAAGTCACCTTAGTTCAGAAGCTGGGCGAAAACACACGCGCAATGGCGATCGAAGTCGATGCTGTAACTGCCGTAGGTGGGTTTGTTACCCCGGGAGATCATGTCGACATCGTTTTGACACAAGGTGCGAAGCAGGAACTACGCGCAGTAACCATTTTACAGAACATCCGGGTTATTGGCGTAGATCAGCAGTCTGAAGAGCTCAGTGACCAGCCTGAGATCGCCCGAACGATAACAGTTGAGGTGACACCTCAGCAAGGGCAACGCCTAGCTTTAGCACAAAAAGCTGGAACGCTGAGCCTCACACTAAGAACTCTGGACAGTGTTGAAGACGAGCCCATGGAAATGGTTCGCCTGCGCGATCTTTTGCAAGAAGAAGGACCAGTGGAAAAGGTTGAAGCCCAACCCACTGTAAAATTGCGCCGGGGCACCGAGACCGAAGTTGTGACTATTCAAAGACAGCGCGATGAGACTGAAGAAAACATAGAGGCGGATCCTGCTACGGAACTGGAGCCCAACACCCAAAAGGATGTTCGTCTTACACCAGCGTCCGCGACACCGCGGGTCAAACCTCGCACCCGGCCGGTAAAAATCAGCCAGGCACCCAGTCAATAAGTACCGTCATGCGAGCAAGTGCTATCATATCCGATTTTGCCAAAGATGATCATGGCACGGTTGCAATCCTATGGGGAACCGCCTTTGTTGCCTTCCTTGGCTTCTTTGCGATCACCCTGGATGTTGGCCGATTGAGCTCCACCCACGCGGAACTTCAATCGTTTGCTGACAATGTTTCGTTGGCTGCAGCGGCTGAGTTGGACGGACAACCAGATGCAATTTCGCGGGCCACAAACGCTGCGGCAAATCTGGTAAGCGATAGTCAAACATTTGCGAACGGGAGTGCCACCCTTTCAGGTTCGTCAGACTATACATTGACATTTCATTCAGCACTTCCAGCTTCAGATCTTACGCCCCTTGGTGCCGATCTGACCACCAATCCGCGAAAAGCAAAGTTCGCGCAAGTCGTGTTAACACCAAAGTCGCTTAGCATGAGCCTTGCTTCTGCTTTGGACAAGATGCTTGGTGGAAGCGGCTTTTCGGCGGCAAGCGTTTCTGCCGAGGCAGTAGCTGGATATTCGAAAGCCGCGTGCGATGTTTCACCTCTGATGTTCTGCCTTCCTCCGAATTGGGAATCCACTTTGACTGTCGGCGACCAAATTCTGCTTCGTAGCGGTGGTAAAGATACTGCCTGGGGGCCTGGCAACTTTGGGTTTATCGATTTGGCGAACTTTCAGGACTCGTCGGGAGTGTGTGCAGACGAAGGTGGCAACAAACTGGCTTGCCTCATCGCGGCTCAGAGCCAGATCACACAATGTGTTCTCACGAACGGACTGAACACGGAACCGGGACAGAAAGTCGGCATCACAAACGCCGCGTTCAACGTGCGGTTTGACATATACCGGTCGGTCCTCAACGGCGAGAAAAACAACATTGATTTCGCTCCTGCACCAAACGTAATCAAGGGCATTGAAAAGGACAGTGGTGGATCTTGCATACAAGGTAACGAGCAACCAACGCCTGACACAATTGGCCTTGGACGGGACCTTTGTATGGCGGCAGGTACCTGTGGTGGAAACAACCGTTTCGGCGATGGGAACTGGGACCGGACCGGTTACTTAAACAAAAACCACGATTTGGCTGATGGTTTAGCGGACGGCATTGGCACAGATGCTCACCTGCCCGAATTGTCTGCGTCAAACTCAGTATTCGCGGGCACTCGATACGGAATGTATCTGCGGGAAATTGCTTACGGAAATACAAACCCTTACTCAGCGCCCAACGCAAACGCCATACTCGATCCTTCGCTTGCCGAGACCGGCCGCCCAATGTGTTCAAGCCATATGTCGAATAATCCGGCACGGCGCGTTGTAACCGCAGCCGGCATTGATTGCGCACAAAACCCTGTTTCCGGTTCGACGACCGGGGTTCCCGTTACAAAGTTTGTCGCCGTCTTCCTGACGGAACCAGTGGGCGACGATGGAAGCTCGCCACCAAGTTTCGACATTCACGGTGAGATCGTAGGGTTTCCGGATGTTTCGGGTGTTGGAAACGGTGGCAATGGCTTCGGTGGCATCTTCCGCGACGTCGTACAGCTGTATCGATAAGGGCGTTTGTTCATGATTTTTAGGCGCAAATTTTCGTTCAAACACTTCGCCAAGAATGACGACGGTGCAATCCTTGTCGAGTTTGGCCTTGTGATGCCAGTCATGCTGCTGCTGCTGGCGGTAACGTTAGAATCCGCACGCCTTATGTGGTCTTACCAATCAGTCATTGCCGGTGTCCGAGACGCCAGCCGTTACCTTTCCCGAGTAACACCTTCGGACATCTGCACATCTGGCGGCTCTGTTGCTGGTTTTACTACAACTTTGAAAAGCATCGTTGAGCAAGATATCAACGGCAATAACCTGTTCCCGCCCAGCGTAACGGTCAACTCCGTGACGCCAAGCCTGACTTGCGTGTCTGGCACGTATCGAATGAACCCCGCACCTGTCGGCCAAGTGAGTGCCAATATCACCATTCAGTTTCCTCTGGGTGGCATTCTGGCGCTTTTCGGCAGCGGCGCAACTTCAGTGACCACCGATGTCGCTGATACGTCACGGATATTTGGCCAATGAGACGTCTGCAGAATATTTCCGCGCGCATTTGGAATAGAGGAGGCTCATTCCTGCGAGAGCAGCACGGAGGTGTTGTGGTCGAATTTGCTCTGGTGGTGTCGATGTTTTCTTTCCTCTTCCTCGCACTGTTGGACTTTGGTCGGCTTTCGTACAGTGGAGTTAACGCGCAAAAAGCTGCGCAGTTGGCTACTCGTATCGCCGTCGTACGTCCACCAGCGTGCGCAGGTGTTCCGCAAACCCACACACGAGGGACGTCTGCCCTACAACCCCGGTTTGGTACGCCTTGCAATGCTTCGCTTGGAGTTTGCGCCGATCCAATGACACCAACGTGTTTGGGTGACGCCACCAATGCCACTGCCTCGGAAATCTGGGATCGCGTCAGTCCGTTACTACCACCTGGCACAGCCATCAGCGCAATGCAGTTTACCTATGATTTCAATTCCAATCTGGGTTTCTTGGGCGGTCCTTACACACCCATGGTCACAGTTGAGCTGAACCTGAACGATTTTCAGTTCGTGTCGCCACTTGCCGCTTTGGCCAATGCCGCAGGTGCGACAAACAGCATAATCTCTTCGACAGCCGGCTATTCCAATTTCAGCGTTTCGCTGCCTGCTGAAGACCTAGCATTAGGAGAGTCAGGGTAATGAGTAATAGTATTTCCAATCTTAAGTCGCATTCGGTCATGCTTTTATCTGAAAGCGCCACAATCGCTCAGGCCGTCGCTCACGCGTTTCCCGCCGGAGAAAACCACAAGGTCTCTGAGTTGAATGGCTCGTTCCAGAGCTTGAACGGAACTGCACACCAACTGGCGTTTCAGCATGACCTGGTTTTGTTCGAAATCGACCCAGACGACTCGGGCGAATTGGAAGCTGTTCAGGAATTGCTGACGCGTCGCAATGATGACACCCTATTCGTTGCGCTTACGCAGAATGATCTGCCAATCACAAAAGCCCAAGAGTTACGAAAAATTGGCATCGATGAAGTTCTTCCTGTCTCGATTGATGGTGAGGGATTGAAAGCAGCGGTCAATGGAAAAACCATCCCACGTACCCTTCCGCAACTCCTGACTTCAAATGGCAAATCTGCTTTGGGCCGAGTTATCCCTGTAGCAAAATCACGCGGTGGTATTGGTGCTTCGACTGTTGCGGTGAACCTTGCCTGCTCGCTGGTTGGCGGCAAAGGATCTTTATTCCGCAAAACAGAAAAAAAACGTGTCGCACTTTTGGACCTCGATCTGCAATTCGGCAACGCGAACGTGTTCTTGGATCTGGAAGACAACGGAGGGTGCTTGCAGTTCATAGAGAATTCGGAAGAACCAGACGACCATTTCCTCACGTCGATCCTGCAATCCCATACACTTGGCATCGATGTGCTTTGCGCGCCTGCTCCTTTGGTTCCGCTACAGTCGATTCATACGAAGCTTCTCGACGAGATGCTCAATCTCCTTCAGCGCCGTTACGACTATATTGTCATCGATCTGCCATGTGCGGTGGTCGAATGGGTCGAACCCATTTTCAAGCGCGCGACCCGGCTTGCTTTGGTTACCGATACCTCTGTGCCTTGCGTGCGCCAGACACGACGTTTGATCGATTTCTACCGCGAAGCCAATGTCTCGCTTCCAGTCGAGGTAATTGTGAACCGAGAACCTAAGACAATGCTCAAACCGGGGCACGTTCGCGAGGCAGAGAAGGTGTTGAAAACTAAACTGAAACACTGGCTGCCAGAGAACCTAAAGGTCGCGCGTAAATCCGTCGATTTAGGACGACCAATTGTGGACATGAAGCCTGGATCTGACCTCGGAAAAGCCCTGACAAGATTGGCTGAGGCAATGTCTGAGGATGTCAGACAAATGGCAACAAAAAATAAATAAAAGGAGATCACCGTGTTCAACGAATTTAGATCACGCAAGGCTGCATCCAGCTCAAATGTCTTAGTACTTGAGCAGCCTATCGAAGTACCTAAGCCGAAGGTGACTCCAGAACCATTGGACGTAGACCTGCAAGCGCACCTGGAGCTCAAAAGTCGCCTTCACAGTGAACTTCTTGATCGGCTAAACCTGTCGGTTATCGACAAGGTTGAACGGTCCGAATTGAAGCGACAGATCGCCTCGTTAGTTACGGGCCTAATTGAGGCTGAAAACCTTCATTTGCGGTCCGAAGCTTTTACTTCACTGGTCGACGAATTAATTCACGAAGTTATGGGGCTGGGCCCATTGGAGCCGCTCCTGGAAGACCCAACCGTTAACGACATTCTGGTCAACTCGTATGATCAGGTTTACGTGGAACGCTATGGCCTGTTGGAGCAATCGAGCGTGCGGTTTCGCGATGAACGCCACCTACTGAGGATAATCGACAAGATTGTCAGTAAAGTGGGTCGGCGCATAGATGAATCCCAGCCGTGGGTCGATGCTCGTCTAGAAGACGGCAGCCGCGTTAACGCCATTATTCGTCCGTGTTCAGTAGATGGACCTGCACTTTCAATCCGCAAATTCTCGCGCAGTCCCTTGACCATCGAAAAGCTTATTCAGCGAGAGAGTATGAATGATCAAGCAGCCAAGCTTCTGGAAGCGCTGGTCGAAGCACGGCTGAATATTTTGATTTCGGGTGGCACCGGGTCCGGTAAAACAACAATGTTGAATGCGGTGTCCTCTTATATCGACGACAAACAACGTATCGTGACAATCGAAGACGCCGCCGAACTTCAACTGCAACAGAGCCATGTAGTTCGACTGGAAACCCGCCCCCCCAACTCGGAGGGCCAAGGCGTGATCACTCAACGAGATCTTGTACGCAACGCGCTCAGAATGCGGCCAGACCGCATCATTGTTGGAGAGGTTCGTGGTTCCGAATGCTTTGACATGCTTCAGGCTATGAACACTGGTCATGACGGTTCGATGACAACCGTTCACGCGAACTCCGCACGTGATGCGCTCAGCCGTGTCGAGCAGATGGTTACAATGCTGGGAGCGGATTTACCTGTCAAAACTATTCGGTCTCAAATTGCTTCCGCCATTCAGGTGGTGTTGCAACTGAGCCGTCTCAGCGATGGAACAAGGAGGGTCATGAGCATTTCAGAAGTCACAGGGATGGAGGATGACACTATTACCATGCAGGATATCTTTGTCTTCAAACGTCGTGGAAAATCAGAAAACGGAGACGTTTTGGGAGAGTTCCTACCTACTGGCATTCGCCCCAAATGTTTCGATCAGTTGGTTGCCGCCGGTGTCAATGTGGAGACCGATATGTTTATTCACGGGGCAACGGCATTATGATTGACCTGCAACCGAACACACTGAATATTGTAGTCTATATTTCGATTTTCTTAGGCATTCTGACAGCTTACGAAGGTCTGCATCAGCTCCTGCGTCGCAACGAAACCCAAAGCGAAGCCAGAAACCGACGCATGAAGATGATCGAAAATGGAGCCTCAACGGATCAAGTTCTGCAAGTACTCCGAGATCCCGCAATGTTGGTTGCAGGAGAAAAAGCCGGACCGACTGTGCGATTTCGTCGTTTGCTCGTTCAAGCTGGCTTAACGATTAGCCCAATTTGGGTCGTCCTCGCAGCAGTTGTCTTAGCCGTGATAGCCTTCACGATCGCCTCCCGGTTCCTCGCTCAAGAACTTGCATTCGTTCTGAGCGCAGTTCTCGGCTTTGCAGGGCCGTTCGTTCTGTTGACCACCATGAAGAACGCGCGATCGAAGAAGCTAACAAAACAATTGCCGGACGCGTTGGATCTGATGGCCCGAGGGCTAAAAGTAGGGCATCCCGTGGCCGTCACGGTTGGAACCGTAGCAAAAGATTTGGCAGATCCAATTGGCACTGAATTTGGCATCATTAAGGACCAGATCAATTTTGGCGATGACGTCGCGACCGCCTTTCACGACTTCGCACAACGTGTGGCTACGGAGGACGCAAAATATCTTGCCGTAAGTATTGGCATTCAGCATGGGACCGGCGGCAACCTCGCTCGCGTCTTGTCCATCCTTTCTCAGACCATCAGAGACCGGCACACTATGCAGAAGAAAATCAAGGCGATTTCTGCCGAAGGTCGTCTGAGCAGCCTTATTCTGACTATATTGCCTGCAATCATCTACTTATCCATCGAAATTTCCACGCCAACTTTCTACGGCGATGTCCGAAATGATCCACTATTTCCCTATTTCGCCTTCGCAATTTTAGGCCTGACAATCGCCCAAGGGCTCATCTTGAACCGCTTGGTAAAATTCAAGTTTTAAAAGGAGTTTTGGAGATATGGATTTCATTCAAGAATTTCTGAGCGACCAAGAGTTTCCGCCGCAAATATTCCTGCTAGCCGGAATCGCACTCAGCATTTTTTTCGTCGTGGTAGGGTTGTCCGGTATGGCAGCTAGCGACGACACGGCGGCGCGGCGAATGCGTATAGGGTCAGTTTCAAATGGGCATGGTCAAGATTTCGATCTTATTCAAGGCGACAATAGCGACCCACACGGACTGCTGAGAGCTTTCGTTCCATCGTCGAAACGCGAACGTTCAAAGATTGGCAAGCTTTTGAGACAGGCTGGCATTCAACGAAAGCACGCCATTCGCTCATACTACACCTTTCGTTTGCTCATGGGATTTGTCCTACCAGCAGTGTTCGTAGCAGCCGTCGCCTTGCCTATTGAAGTTCAAGTCCAGATAGGGATCGCAAGCATTATACAAGGCATTACATGGCTGAATACACTGCAGATCGTTACGGCACTGATGGTGGCGGGCTTTTATGGTCCAGCAATCTGGCTGCGCTACCGCATAAGGAAACGCCGCCAGGCAATTGAACACAGCCTGCCGAATGCGCTTGATCTGCTACAGGTGGCGATAGAGGCCGGTCTGGGTTTTGATGCAGCGATGATCCGCGTGTCACATGAAATGGCAAATGCAGCACCGGAAATTTCGCAGGAATTTTCTATACTTCAACTGGAGCTGCAAGCGGGAAAGGAACGTCAGGCCGCTTTTCTGGACATGGCAGATCGAGTTGGAATCGATGAGTTGAATTCATTTGCGAACGCGTTTTTACAATCCAATCAGTATGGGACCAGCATTTCAGCATCGTTGCGTAGGTTTGCGACCGACATGAGGCTAGATCGTGAGCTTCGTGCTCAAGAAAAGGCAAACCGTCTGCCAGTGCAAATGTCCGCCGTCATGGCCATGTGTATGATGCCTGTTTTGTTGTTGATTTGTCTCGCGCCAATGCTGATCCGTTGGGTGAACATGTTTGGGTAGTGAACAAAGCACTTATTATGAGGCTTTGCCGAGGGGATCGTCAGACTAATTCTAACCAGTCTCAGTTTGCCGCAGAAACCGTGAACCTATCTGACGCCACCCTGCGAGAGCGGCGGTGCGTGTCAGCTTGAAGAAGTCTCGGCCGTTGAGGGATCTTTTCTGATTGAAGTGGTTGCATAAGGTGGAATGGACGGACGCGAATTTCTGTAAACTTCGCATGCGTTTGAAACGCTGCATCGCGCATTCGCGTCGTCGGAAAGGAAGTTGTGAATCCTCGACGCGGTTGTTGAGCCACCTGCCCGTCTTCTGCTTTTCGGTAGCGCCGAGCTTTCTGAGAGCCGCCCAATACGACGTGAAGCGGTCCGTAACTATCTCTTCTGCAGAGCTGTGACGCTTCATCAATTTCTTGAGGAGTTTCAATGCCGCCAGCTTGTTTCGGCGTTTGGTAACGATTGCTTCCAGCACTTCGCCCTCATGATCGACGGCCCGCCAGAGGTAGTGCCTATTACATTCACCTTCACGAAAACCTCGTACACGTGCCACTTCCATTTCAAGAATACGCGCAGCTGCTGAAAACGCTTCCGCTTTATCTCAGCAGCAAACACTGGGCCAAACCTGCTCCATTAATACCGGACAGTTTCGTGTCTCAAGTCGATGCTTCGCTCATGCAACAGTCTTCGACATTCCGAAGCGAGAGCCGGAAACGGATATACAGCATCACTGCAAGGCGGATGATCTCGGGGCTGTTTTGAAATACTTGCAAGAGGCAGGTTTGGTCATGGGCAAAAGCTACGCAACACCCCTGCCCGCCCCAAGACAAGTTCTTCTGACAAGACCTGCCTTACATTGGAGGGCTTTGTGATAAAGCGCATTTTTTCGTCACGTCGCCCCGATATCAGGCGAAAGATCTAAGGCGTCCGGCCGCCTTTCGACCACGTTTTTCTCAGGACTTCGCAGAATCTCAAATTTCTGTTAACGTAACGTCAATCTTTCATGCCGTCCTCAGGAAGGAGATGGCCATGGGCGTGGACATACCTGACGATTTCGACATTGATCTTAACCTCAGCGGCGGCAGCACCATTGACGGCGATTTCACTGTCAACAATACCACACGCATACGCGAACTGCCGACCATCGAGTTGCGGGTCCGGGAATTGCCTGAAATCAAGATCGGGGTGACCGAGCTACCCAAGGTGCAGTTGGGCGTGGACCCCATCGACTTCTCGCTGAGGATCAAAGAAATTCCGGCGATCCGGGCGCATCTGCCCGCGAACTTCAAGGTCGGTCTGTCGCTCCTCGGGAACGAGTTGTTGTCCATCAACCTCTGCGGTGAAGCGCAGGTAATCACCGAGGACTATGTGCCCAATCCTTGCGAGATTTGTGGCCCACCCGGCAATGCGCGCGAAATCTCTGCGGACGTGAGCCGCATCGAACTTATTGAAGACGATGGCTGATCTGCACCAGAGCATCACCCTGCGCAAGGGCCGCGCGATAGCACCGTTTGAGGTCGACGAGGCGCAGTCGGGCGTGCTGAAGCTCGGCGGTGCCTTGAAGAAAGAGATGGGCGCGGAGCTTCGCGCGCGGCTGGTGCCGCGCAAAGGTCAGACGCGGATTGCGACACGGATCGGCAAGAATGCCCCGCCAGGTGTCCACAAAGCGACACTGGTTACGGAGAACGGTGAATATCCGGTCACGGTCGACGTTCCGGAACGCAAGAAACTGCGCCTTTCGCCCGCGTCGATCAGCCTAACCGGACGACCGGGAGAGCGGATCAACGCGCAGTTCACTATCTCTAACCGCGGCAATGTCGCATTGCCAGTTCCGACGGGCGGCGTCGGCGGGCTCTTTGCCTCCGACGGGCTAGCGGGTGCGTTTTCGGCGGCCTATGCCTCGGACGCGGAGGCACCACTTGAGGTCTTTGGCGAATTTATCCTCGGGCTGCGTCGATCCTATTTGGGCTTGATGCGGCTGAAGCTGACATCGAAGGACAAGGGAGATTTGGCGCCAGGTCAAAGCCGTGACCTTACAGCGGAATTTACCGTGCCCGAGCCGCTGAACCCGGCTACTCAGCTGGGCGCAGGACGGCGGTTTCATACCACGATTGTCATGTCACACTTGCGCCTTGTGGCCCGATTGGCCCTGACCGCTCCGAAATAGAAAGGGAGATCGCCAATGAAAAAGAACAAAATGACGATGCGGGACATGCGCGAAAGTATGGACACGATGTCGGATATGATGTTGCGGCAGATGGACCTGTCTGGCGAGTTGGTCGATAGCCTAGCGGATACCGCACGCCGGTTCCTCGCCTCTCTGTCATCCGGGCAGTCCTTGAACTGTTGCGACATACCTGAACCGTGCTGGATGCCGAAAGATCTGGGCGAATATCATTGCGAGCTCTGTGCGAGCAGCACCGGGGTGATCGAGATCCGGATCACCAACACCGATTTCCGCCCGCGCAACTTCACGCTTGCCGCAGCGGGTCCCGATGCAGGGCGCGTGAAACTGACCCCCAACAGCTATAGCCTCGGCCCCAAGGAACGCCGAACCGTAAGAGCCGAGTTTGACACCAAGCTCGATGACGGCGTGCATTGCGCTGAGTTGGAAGCGCTGATCTGGGTGGTTGGCTGCAACAGCCATTACCTGCGCTGGACCGTCGAGGTCGGAAAGACCGAGCGCGCTTGCTGTCATCACGTGGAAGTTTTTGACCAGCCGGACTACGAGCATCATTGGTATGACCATTTCTACTGCGTGCGACCCTGCTATGGGCGGTCGGTGCGGCCGGGTATAGGGATCAAAGGGTGACCTATGTCGAATTCGCAGATGAAAGATATTTTCAACCAGGCCATGCGCCTGAATATAAAGTATTATTCCGGTCTCTTTGACGTCACCAAGGATTACCTCGGCGCGCTGCGGGATTTGGCCGAACAGGGCCTGGAGAAATCCCCGCCCGCTACCGTCGTACCAAGGCCTGCTGCGCCTGCGATCCAGCCACTGATCCTCGCGGCACCTGCTGGGAAACTGGCCGAGGCAAGTTTTGCGGTCACCAACAACACTGGGAAGGAGATGGCCGCAGATCCGGAGGTCTCGGAAAGCCTGCGCACGGCTGGTGTGATCGCCGAACCGGCGGGCCGGATGGTCGCGCATGGGGAGAACGTAGTATTTACGCTCAAGGGCAAACCCACGTCGAAGATGAAGCTAGACCAGGACATTCATGGCAGCGTCAGCGTGCGCCACTTTGGCGACCGTGAGATCCCGGTCGTGTTGCGGCGGTTGAAGGCGCCGGCCAAACCGAAGGGGAAACGGGCATGAGCGCGCCCGGCGGCATCCTGGCCGAAGGCGTGCTGGTGCAGGCCATGCATCTCTATTCCGCTTTGGTGATGCGGCCCTATGAACATGGGCGCAACGCAGGTCTAGTCGAGCGGACGACGATGGGCACCCTGCCTCAACCGCTTGATCGCAACGGCCTCGGCCCGCATTTTTCCCGGAAATACCCCAAGCCAGTGTTGCTCGGGCGCGCCACGGAGAACGACGCTCTCGTCTCTGAGTTCGACCGGATGGGCGAGATTTATGACGCCTACGTGCGGCCCTTTTCGACCCCGATCATGAATGCTGCTGTCGAGGAGCTCTCGGCCTGGATTAAGCCGGACTTTCGACTTCTCGACGCAGGCTGTGGCGCGGGACGCGAACTATGCCGCTTGTCGCGCATGGTGCCTGAGGGCGAAGCTGTGGGCATTGATCTGGCCGCAGGAATGGTCAACGCGGCCCATGCCTCGGCCCGCGCTAAAGCATTTGATAATACGTCGTTTTTCCAGTCTGATGTGGGCGATCTGCCCGAGGTTTTCACTGAGCAATTCGATCTCGTCTATTCCTGCCTTGCCCATCACCACTATCCCGACCCGCCTGCCGCCACGCGCGAGATTTTTCGCGCCCTTCGCCCGGGTGGCTACTACACAGTGATCGACGCAGGCCCTGAATGGTTCGTAAAACGCTCCTCCGGCCTCGCACTCTGGGCTGATCCGGGCTGGATCGGGTTCCACACGCCCGAACAGTTCATGGCGCTGTTTGAGGCAGCAGGGTTTGAAAACACCGGTTGGATCGACCTTGTACCCGGCTTCGGCATCGCCTGCGCTCAGAGGCCCCTTTGAACGAGAATACCTACGACCGGGCCCTTATTGAGCAGGCCCTCAACACCGCGCGGACCCGGACAGAGAAAGCGATGACCCGCTTTTTTAATGCCCGGCGCGAGACGGGGATGGATGTGCTCTACGATCAGATCAGCGACTATCCGTTTCGAGTGGGCAAAGGCCTGCGGCCCGCGCTGGTCTACGCTGCTTGTCAGGGCATGGGCGGAACCGAAGCGCAGGCAGAAAACACGGCGACGGCCATTGAGCTCTTTCACAACGGCGCTCTGGTGCATGACGATATCGAGGATATTTCGGACTTCCGGCGCGGGGATGAGACGCTCTTTCGCCGTCACGGGGTGCCGATTGCGATCAACACCGGGGACGCGACTTTTGTCTTCTGCCTCTCGCTTCTGCTCGACAATGTTGAACAGCTCGGTGTCCGAAAGGCGATGCGTATCTTGAAGGATTTCGAACGGCTTAGCCGCGAATCCGTCGAAGGCCAGGCCATAGAGCTCGATTGGATTCGAAACGCACGGTTTGACCTCGACAGCGAAGACTACTTGCGCATGGCCTATAAAAAGACCTGTTGGTATACCATGATCGCGCCTCTGCGCTTGGGCGTCGTCGCAGGCTCCGGTCCGTCGATGGTGGCCGATCTCGAAGAGGCGCTGATAGACGTGATGGAGTTGGGCTACCTCGCGGGCATCGGCTTTCAGGTGCAGGACGATCTGCTGAACCTCACCGCCGACGAGGTGCTCTATGGCAAGGAGATCAGCGGCGATCTTTACGAGGGCAAGCGCACGATCATGCTGCTGCATTTTCTACGCACCGCCCCCAAACGCCAACGCACCCGCGCGATCAAACTGTTGACGCAGCCGCGGCCCAAGAAGGAACCCGACGAAGTACGTTGGCTCCTGCAGGCGATGCATGAGGCCGGTTCCATCGACCACGGGCGCGACTTGGCGCAGGATTTCATCACCCGCGCGCTGAAATTCGAAGCGGAGGGGCTGCGTTTCATGCCCGAAACCCGCCACCGCCAATTCCTCCGCGAAGTGCTGAAATACGTGATTGCAAGACTGAAGTAAGAGGGACCGCCATGTCACATGACCACGACCACGCAAGCACCCCATCGAGCCCTTTCGAGGAGCTGATAAAGCTGCAAAGCGCGTTTCAGCAGAGCCTGAGCCAGGCGACAATGCAGTATCTGCGGCAGCTGCAGGGCATCGTTGGGCCGGTCACTCCGGGCACCGTCGTGCATCAGGTGGATGGTGCAGGTGTCGCGCTCAAGCTGCGGCCCGGGGGTCAGGCGAACGCGAGCGTCAACGTCGAGAACCGGCAGCGCGTACACTCCATGGTCACGCCGATGATCACACCTTTGGTCTCCGATACCGGGGCCACGTGGTTTGCGCAGACCGCCTTCACACCTCCCACCGCGCTGCTGGCTACCGATGAGGTGCTGGACTTCGCGCTGGTACTGGAGGCACCGAAAGACATGCCCCTCGGCGTCTATCGTGGCGCCGTGCTGATCTATGGCTGCAGCGATGGCGTCGTACCGCTGGAGGTGACCGTGGCCAAACAGGCAGCAAAGCGCAAAACAACGCCGGCTGCCGCCAAGTCAAAGACAGCAACCAAAAAGGCGTCCGCGCGTAAGACCGCCGCCCGCAAATCCACCAAAGCGTCCTGAGGAGACCCGCCGATGTCCAACAGTGCCAGCATCCGCCTGATAGACCCGCCGGAGGACTCAGGCCGCACCACGGCGAGCCTCTTCTCCTCGCTCGCGAGCCGGTTGATTACCTTACACTATACCTCGGGCGTCAGTGTCATAGGATCGACGCTCGCCGGGCTCGCCGAAGCGGGCCGGGAAATCTCCAAGACTGCCGAAGGTGCCCGCATCCGCCGGGCGCTCGAAACCAGCGCCGTGAAGGATAACGGCGAGCTTTTGTGGAGCGCCCTGCGTGTCACCGGCTGGACCGAAGGCATGCCCGCAGCACCCGTGCTCGACCACATCCGCAATGACCTAGCCCTACTTCTCGCTGACGATTTGGCCGAAACGATCGACAACGTCCCTGCCCCGTTGGAAAACAAGGTTTACAAAAGCAAGACCGTGCCGCCGGCGATCACCTTTATCGACACGCTGATGGGCCTCTGGATTCACTCGCGCGAGATCGTGCAATCGGTCGAAGCGCTGGCCCGCAGCGCGCCGGAACGAGACGACATCGAACCTGGGGACGCGGTACACAGCGGCCCGATACTGCGGTGACAGCCTTCGACGCGCTCCGACCACCGGCCCTTAGCGATCCGACGGCGGCAGCTTATAAGGACTGGTTTCACCTCAACGTCTTTCTGCCTAACACGGGGCGCGTTGTGCTGATCAACCTGTCGCTGCATGGCCCCCCTTGGGACGCACGCGGGCGGGCCGTCGGCACGGCGCTGGCGAGCGGGACGGATGGCGATTGGATCGGTGGCATCGAAATCGCCTCATTCGCTGAAAGCGCGGTGGACACACAGGCCGTGTTTCTCAGCACGATCTCTATGGCCGTGACCCGTGATGGCAAAACGCTGCACGCGAAGGTCGCCCGCCCTGAAGACGGGTTCGAGGCAGATTTGATCGCGCGCCCGGTTCTTCCGGCCGGTGCGCTGGATCTCACCGCGCAGTTCGGCAGCGGGTGGATCGGGTGGAGCGCAGTGCCTGTTCTCTCGATCTCGGGAACTTTGATCCTCGATGGCAAAGCGGTCTCGCTGGAGAACGCGCGCGGCTATCACGACCACAATTGGGGCCGATGGTTCTGGGGCGAGGATGTTGCTTGGGAATGGGGCGCCTGGGTGCTGAGCGACGACATCACCGTGGTGGCGGCGCGTGGCACGGACAAGGCCCATTTCAACCACCAGCCTCCGCATGTGTTTCTGGTCCACGGCAGAAAGGTGCACGCGTTCCTGCCAAGTCAGATAAACCTGAGTTATGAGACCGTGCCGACCCGTGCGACAAGGCGGTTGCCCGGCGCGCTGGCAGCGATCCACCCGGATCGTCGCGCGCCAGATCTTCCGCGCAGGGTGACATTGCAGGCGGAAAGCCGCACTGCGAGGTTTGAATTGCATTTCGAGGCGGAGACTGTGGCCCAACTGCTCTTGGCCGACCCAATGCGCCCCGGCTCCGGCTATATCAACGAGCTGGCAGGCCGTTGCCATCTTGTTGCCAGTCTCGACCGCGCCTTGTTGCGCGCTGAAGGTTGCGGGGTTTTCGAATATGTCGAGTGAGCCCCGCCACCTGCGCGACTGGATTGTCGCACTCTACGCAGCGCTGGAGGAGGCCGAGCCGCATAGTGCGGCGGCCATTCGCAAGCTCGCGGGTGCGCAGCTGTCGCGCATGGTGTTGGACGCGGATCGTGTTACCGTACGCTTTGTCGAGGACAGGCTGCAGGTCCGGAGGATACGGGCCAGCACCGCGCAGCTGAAAACCCCCAATGGCGCCACCAATCGCATCACGGTCACGGCGCTGCTGCAGGGGTATATGGAGATTTCAGAGGCCATCGCACAGGATCAAATCCGGCTGCGCGGCACCGCAGATGAGGTGATGGCAATCTGCGCAATCATCGAGGTTCTGGTAGACGCCAGCACGCGGGTGCCCGCCCTTCAACGCTTAGCCGCTGCGTTTCTGCAGATAACCGGGCAGGAAACGGTCCGCGCCAGCCGGCGGGCGCGCGCGGCAGCAGCACGCGCCCAGGCCGAGAAAGAGCGTGCGCTCTTGCAGCGCGAAGGCCTGTTGCGGGCACCGAGGTGAAGAAAACCGACCCAGGCCGGAAGCTCTGCGGACCATATCGACGGACCTAGTGATCGCCTCATGCTCGGCATTGAGATTGGTTGTCGGCACCTGCAGGATCGCAAAGAGTACGACCGCCATGAATTGGGTGACCAGAACAACCTGCGCCCCGTTGACCTCAAAGATCGGGTTGAGACAGCTCGATACTGCGATTGTGAGCAGCTTGCGCAGTCTTTTGAATGAGCGGGAACATCCCGTTCTCACGTGACATCAACTCCTGCAGTCCCGCGTCTGTTGTCCCATTTGGGGACGTAACCTCATTTCGGAGGCTAGCAGGTGATAAGGAGCTGGATCGCAGAAGATCACCGCTCCCAGAGATCATTGTTCTTGCCAGTTTTGCTGCAACTTCTTGGGTCAAACCCAATTCTCTTCCTGCTTCTGTCAACGCTTCTGTCATCGCGAACACATAGGCCGGGCCGCTTCCAGAAATGGCTGTCAAGATCATTCAGATTTCAGATCATCTACCGACCATATATTCCGTTAATTTAGTAGTTAAATGGTCTAGGCTTCCCATTGGATGAATCGGAATTTTAGGAGAAGAACGTGCGATACGTTGCAAAAGGTATTTTGATTTGTTGCGCTGTCGCGTTTGTCGCTGTGTTTGCAGCTTGGCTTTTCCTGTCTTCTGCGTTGTTTTCCTCGGTCAGGACTGCTTTCGTCGAAAACCTGATCTCTAAGAAACTTGGCCAGGAGGTTAGAATTGAAGATGAAGTGCGTCTGGGTATCGGCCGGCAATTGCAGGTGTCAGCGGCAGGGCTGGAATTACCCGGTTCTCCGAATGCTGGTGTGAAACTTGCAGCAATCGATGAGATCGAGTTTGAAGTTTCCGCGCGCGACCTTTGGAACAATAAACTGTCACTGAGTGGTCTTTCACTCTCAGGAGTTCATCTGAACCTAATCACAGACAAAGACGGCTCCGGAAACTGGCAGTCCATTTCCCAAACGGAAGCTGAAGCCGGGAAACCTGCAAATTCCCCGACGCCGCTGTTGGCCGGAATTCTAACGGACCGCAAAATTGATCTGACTGATATCGCCATTCTTTATCAGAACGATTTAAACGGACTTGAGTTGGACCTTCAGCTTCCTGAGCTGCTCTTAAAGCGTGATACGGAAACCGATGTTGCGACGGCAGTCGGGGCCGGTTCGCTGAACGGAGAGAGGTTTGATCTGAACGCGACATTCCCCACGGAGGACCCGTTTCGGTTGGCGGTGAACTTCGAACAGATTTCGATTGTCGCCGAGGAAGTCCCTCAAGACAGCGGTCTGCAAGTGGCAACGACCGTAGAGGTTGCCGAACTTGGCCAGCTTCTCGATATCCTGAAGCTGAGCCGCGTTTTGGAAGGTACAGGGAATATTGGCGCAACGTTCACATCAGTCGACGGCGTAGCACGGATTGATGACCTATCTGTATTGGCGGAATTAGATGGCGGGCAAAGCCTTTCGCTGACGGGGCAGATCGGAGAATTGGGTAACCCGGAAGACGTATCGTTGACAACCCGCATTCGGTTGTACCCTGAAGATGCTGAGCCAGCCCCTGCCGCATCGCGATATGATCTTAAACTTATCGCAGTCGACATGGTTATCGACAGCGTGCCTGGGCAGGTGCCGCAGCGACAAATGGTTATTAAGACCAACGGTTTCACGTTGGACACGTCCGGCGAAGGCCCGCCCCCGATTAAGTTCTCCGAGCTTTCCAGAACACCAGAAGGCGCCTTAAAAGTCGGAAACATCAACCTTAGAATTGGGAAACCAGCCGACCCGTTTATCATTTTGAACGGTTCGGTCGATGACGCGCTTCAGTTGCAAGGCATATCAGCAGAAGGCCTAATCGACATACCGGCAAGCAGTTTGATCTCGCCAGAATTGTTGGGACCAGACGACCAGCTTGGCAGGTTTTCCGGTGACTTCCATTTGAACGGCGACATCAATCAGCTTTCGCTGACGAATTTGGATGGAAAGACAAGCGATACAGACGTCTGGAACCTTGAAGTGCATGGCACTGTCAAAAATGTACTCAAATTCGAGGACCTGGATTTGGCAATTGACGTCGCAGTCCCATCCGGGGCAGACCTTTTGGAGGCACTATCACTTGAACGTGTGGAAACCGGGCAGGCTCGCCTTGAAATCAACCTCGTTAGCGAAGGCACCGATTGGAACGCCAGTGCTAATGTTGAGGTCGCCGACTCTATCTTGCAGATTATGGCCGATCTTGATGATGCAACAAGCGACCCGGTGCTGCAGGGTTCCATTGAGAGTGACCTGATAAAGATAGATCAGATCCGAACTATTGTTCAGGCTGCCGCACAATTGCGGAAAATTGGCGGCCCAGAGCCGGAAGAGAAAGAAGCTAAGCAAGAAGAAGAGGGCGGCCAAGGTGCGTTAAGAGATGTAACGCTTAAACCTATCGGGCGTTCAATTCTCTTGTCCGGTATGGATATGGATGTCGACGTTGACCTTCGGCACATCGAAGGCGCCAAGGGCATCAGCAGTTTGCAGAGCGAACTGACGCTCAACGAAAATGAGCTCAAGGCCGGACCTTTGAAGTTCGAATATGGAGGGGCTCATTTCGACGTCAGCGGGCAGATGGATCTATCAAACGACGCGCATCTACTCACGTTGACCGGCAAAGCGGGCGGTTGGCAGCTGGATGACATTCTTCACAACCTGAACTTCAAAAAGGGTGCGAGCGGTACGATTTATGCAGATTTTTCGGTGACCGGCGGAACCGATTCACCGAAGCATTTTGCAAACAGCATGAACGGCAATGCCACAGTTTCAATGCGTGATGGCTCGATCGAGACGCAGCTTTTGGATCTGGCAGGGCTAGGGGTGCTACCTTGGGTGTTTACCAAAGAGAAGCAAAAGGTTGCTCCAATCGTATGCTTGCGTGCGCCGATTAGTATCTCAAATGGGAGTATTTCGACGAAACAAACCACATTGGAGACAGACCATGTCCAAGTTGTCGTCTTTGGCGGTGTTGATGTTGCGGGCAAGGTTTTGGACCTAAATCTGCAGCCCCGTAAGATTGGCGAACCTCTGTCGAAGAGCCCCTGGCCCGTGACCTTGAAGGGCCCGCTAGCCAAACCGAAGATTAAAGTCAAAGACGGGCCAAAAAGACTGAAACGATCGGATGGTGCGAACAAAATGCCGGTAAAAAGAAAACTTTGCGTTCCGGATATATTACAACTGCAGTAGTGGCGGAGGCGATCAGTTGAAGTCAAATCTAGAGTTCAGAAAGGCAGACTTTGCTTCCGAAAAGCAATTTCTGCTTTGGGCTCAGAGCGGTCGTTCGCTGCGTTCCGTCTGAATGACCGCTCTGCGGACAAAGCAGAAGTATGAACTCAGCCGCGAGAAAACCTACGCACACATCCGGCAAACAGGCTCAATGCTGCGATCAGAACCTTACCCTAAACGCCAGCCCGACCAATGGCGCTGTTTCATAGCTCTGACGGCTAATTTCCGCTCCATTCGCATCATCTAGCGTCAGGCGGCCGTCAATTTCTGCGCCTGCAAATACGCTCAATGAAACCCCAGGATTCGGGTTGTACCCAACAGAAAGAACTACAGGGATACTCTTATCTTCACCTACGCCATCCGGGGCAAGGCCATCCCCATCCAACCTGAATCGTATCCTTTCCGATCGCGCGGTCAACGAAAGGTCTATCGTGTCATTCAACGCGTAACTCAGTGTCAATCCGGGGCCTTGCGTCGCTCCTACACCAGAGCCAGTGTTCAAGTTCCAGCGATCATTTATGTCCCAGTCGATCAGCAAAGCTGGAAAGAAATCAGTACTGTCATCGTCAAATTGAGAAAACGCACCGAAGGCCGGGCCTATCGTCAGGCGCTCGCCCAGTTGCCAAGCAATACCAGCAAAAACACCATAGGTTCTGCCGTCAGATGAGGAGGCCCCGCTTTGATAGTCCCACCTGATTTGTGGCGACACAAAAACCGTAGCAGTGTCACCCACACGAAACCGGACAGGAACAGCAATGCGAAGGTCACGGATGTTTTCCCAAGGCTGGTTGTTCGGTTGGCTGAAGTTATAATCCAGCTTGCCAAAGCTGGTGGAAAGCCCAACGGAGTTGCCTTCTTCCAGATTGTAAAGTGCGGTGACACGTAGAAATGATCGACTTGCAGAGAACTCGCCACCGCCGCTCAAATCCGCGTCCCCTTGAAATGCAGCAAGCCCGTCAATCTGATACGCCCAATCTAGCCGGGACTGTGCAGCAGACGAAAACGCTGTGCATCCTAGAGAAATAGCTCCAAAGCAGCACGTTAGAAAAAGGTTTTTCATGTGACATTTCCTACGTGACGCTTGATTCCCTTTGGGTTGCCATTCCTGAACGAGCGGTTCAAGTCCTTTAAAGGCTGCTGTGCGGACGAAGCGTACAAGCGTACTCAATCACCGTTTTTTGCAACACGAAGCTCAAGCAACGACATTGAAAGCCAATTGCTGAATGCGGTTTATTCATCTTGATGAGCAAGCTTTCCGTCCCATTCTTCTGTCGAAACCTTGGGTTCCGGCGGGTCTGCAATGTAGGACGGTGTCATTATCTGTGTTCCGTTTTCATTAAACACATCGACAATGTTTTCGCGCAAATCCGACAAAATCTTGGGCAAGCTCGATCCGCGCGAAGTATATGCGTTGATCTCATAATTGATTGCGTAGTCAGCTAGCTTCGTCCAAAGGACAAAAGGTTCGGGGCTCTTTCTTAACCCTTGGGTTCGCTGAGCAGCTTCTATCAGCATCGCTTTAATTTTCTTTGGTGGCTCCTCGTATCCGATCCCTACTGTCGTGTGGACCAACAGCCCCCGGCCATCCACTTTGCGCGAGTAGTTTACGACCTCGGAGTTGAGTAGCTGTGCATTTGGAATGCTTATCATCTCGTTCTTTATCGATTTAATCAGTGTTTCCATTAACTTGATCTCTGTTACGTCTCCGATCTTGTCCCCAACCTGAATGCGGTCACCGACGTTGGTACTGCGTCTGTAGATAACAAACAGGCCGGCCATCATGTTTGAAACAACGGTGTTCGAACCGAGCGAAACCATAATACCCGCCAAAATCGTCAAGCCCTGAAAAGCCCGGGAATCGGAACCAGGGATATAGGGGTAGGCAAACACAAGCGCGATGACGATGACCAACGCTCTGAACAACATGTTGGTAGGAGCGATCCAATGATCTTCAAAGTCTTTGAGTTCGAAAGCACCATTCTCGAGGTTTTCAAAGAACAGATCGAGGCCGCGAATTGCCAACCGTGTCACAGCTGCGATGATTGCGAGCATGACTAAGTTGGGGACGTATCCAACAATTGCCAAAACAACAGTTACGAGCGGCTCGCTTACGTACTTCAAGAGGATCTGGGCTATGCCCTGCGTTTCAGCAAAGGAGAGCAGCACCAATGAAAGGTAGTAATAGAAAAAGAACAGAAACAGGACCCACATCAATATGTGGATTGAATAGACGATAAGCGACGCAATTGCCCTGCTTCTCAAGATCGATTTTGTGGCTTCCTCGACGCCTTCGGCTCTCTTTTCCAAGTTTATTCTGATGTATTCTAGTAGGCTTCGCCGCTTCGCAAAAAACGCATACGAAGCGAGGGCAAAGACTGCCGTCCAAGCAAATGCAGCCATCGCACTATCTACTCTGCCCTCATTGGACCGAGCATCTCGGTATTGGAGGATCGCAGTCTCAATCGCTTCAGCCTGAAGCCCAGCCAAGACTTCAATAGCCATTTGTTCGTGCTCGGCGTCAGCTTGGGTGGTTATTGTAACCATTTGCCCGTCGACGCGTATCATTTTCCCAAATTCGGCGTCCGAAACCTGAACCTGAACCGAAGCCTTCTTCGAAGCATCGGCGACCTGAGCAATCCGTTCCTCGATCTTTCTCGCTCGTTCGGTAGCGGGCAACGCACTTGATCCGCGAACCAAGAACAACTCTTCGCCATCCACAATCACTGGCGCAATAAACTCGGGATCCTCTCTCTCTTCAGCCGGTGCGAGAATTTCTTCTGACTGAGCAAACGCGACGCCGCAGGCGAACAGAAGTGGCAGGAGCCATAACGTAAGAGCCCTCATGATTCTGCTCCTTCTACGGGAATTATGTGCACATCGCGTTGCGGGAATGGTATAGATATACCTTCTTCATCAAACCTCTCTTTTGCTTGACCAGTGAGGTCCCAAAAGACGGTCCAATAGTCATCGGACTTTGACCATGGGCGGCAGAAGATGTTGACCGAGTTGTCTCCCAACTCACCCACAAAAATTTCTGGTTCCGGTGTTTTCAGACAAAGTTGGTGACGCGCGACCAAGTCCCTAAGGACTTCAATTGCTTGGGCAGCGTTGTCCGAATACGCGATGCCAAAGACCAGATCCACCCGACGTTCTTCGGATGCGCTCACATTAGTAATGACATCCCCCCAAATCTTGCTGTTCGGTACTATGATAATCTGATTGTCAAATGTTCTGATCTTGGTTGAAACCACGGACATCTCATCAACAAATCCCGAGGAGCCGCCAACCTGAATATAATCGCCAGTGTCGAATGGCTTGAGAACCATGATCATCAAACCGCTTGCGAGGTTGCCTAACGTTTCCTGCAATGCGAAACCTAGGATGAACGACAAACCGCCAAGCACGGCAAAAAGCGGTGTAACGTTAACTCCGAACAAAGCTAAAACGACGAGTATGCCAAGGACGAAGACGGCCCAGTACACGGTGGTGGCAATGAAGCGTTTCAGCATTCTGGAGATAGTTGGAATTTTGTTCAAACCCCTTTCAGTGACCCGGCGCACCATTCGAGCAATGAACATCATGACCCAAACCGCCAACAAAACGCCCAAACCAGCCATCAGCAGCCCAACGCCCCCATCCCATGAAAACAGCCACGCCCAAGCGTTTTGAAAAAGTGTTTGAATATCGGTTGTTTTTAGGGCTCCCGTTTTCAATGCAAGAATATAGTCAGTATGCGGTTCCAGATCTTCCGCCTTTGCGCCTTTCAGGGTCCATGCCTCGAGCACCAGGCGATAGTTGTTGAGAATGTCTGATCCAGAGTCGTTCAAGGAGGACAACTGAGACCGCAAGTTGTCTTCCAGAGTTCCGCTCGCCGATCGAAGTTGCAAGTTTACTTGCGCGACTTCTTCGAGCCGAGAGCGCACATAACTCTGCCAAGTACCAGCAATCTGGGAAAGCTCTTCCGCAGTTAAGGGAACAAGTAGGATCTCGAGATCGTCGGCCGCAATTATCTCATCTACGACTGCATCCATAAGATCGTCGCTTTCCGCCTCCGAAACTTCTTGGTCCGCCTCAGTTTCTTGCGCGCCGGCAGGAAAAGCGCCTGATAACGCCGCAAACCAAAGGAATGACCAAATCGTCAACGTTTTCAGTGCTCGTCTCATCTATCTGTCCCCCACCTATTTAACAGTCGAAGAGAGCACACTCAGACGCAACAAATCCAGAATTATGTTTATGTTTGAATGTTTCACTGTGACCAACAGACACTTTGTTTGGGTCTAACTCTAGATCTGATCACTCACCCGGATCAGCCGGAAATCTGTACTCTGCTGGAAACGCTCACGCCAGTTTAAGTAGGTTAGCCGAAAGCTTGAAGCCTAAGGCCAAGAGGCAAACACAAACGTACCACCTCGAGGGGTGGTCGTTTTGCTCGCTCCGATTTGGAAAACAGTTGGCACTATCAAATATGCAAATTGGATACATAAAAAAATCTGGCATCGATATATCGAGATGTTTCCCGTAGTGAGTGCGGGCATCGTTTTGATTACCTAGCACTTTCCTACAGCCCTGCGTTGAACCCATCCCAGGGCAATCGACGCGGGGTATTTACTTTCAGTATCTTCTAAAAGTAACTCTTCAGTAACGATGTTGTTGTTCCAACGCACGGCGTACGTTAGCCCGAAAAAGTTATGAAAAAAGGTCGGTTTAGGGAAATACTCCGTCTTCTTTGAGCACTGAGCAGCCGTTCGCTGCGGTCTGTTACTGGGACCGCTTTGCGCACAAAGCTGATGATGCTTACCAAAACCACCTGCATAAAACGGCACACTGGGACTAGTTTGCGAGGGGCCCGAGGCCGCTTACCTTGACGATCTCCGGCTGAAATCTTGCTCGCTGCCTTTACAGCATCAAATTATCAAAGAGCTATGATTCTAGCTATAGTTGCAGCTGAGACAGTTAGTGTCACGATAAGCAAGTTGGACTCCTTGAGAGTTGCTATCCTAGATTTCTCACAGCTTGTAATAGCGCGCACTCAAATCGCTTGAGCGATGGCCGTGCTATCGGACCGTAATCTCCAACTTTAATCCGCAACTCTGGAAAAACCTCTAAAATCTCGTCCCGTGTGTCCTTTTCCAGCCTGTTGATCACGTAGTGCCCAGGGTGGAAACTCTACGAAAGCGCGTCTTCGGCTAAGATGATCTCGTGTTCTTCAAACAAAATATGTGAAAGTATTCTACTTCGGCCGCAGGGTACTGATAGATCGTATCGCAATTCACAAGGTGCTTTGCTGCTGCAAGAACACATTGCTGACCGAAAAAGAGTTCTGCCCGCCATCCACAAATTAACATGCGATGCTGTGGGGACACCACCGGATCTCTTGACGGTTCGTTCTTGCCCAATGCGCCCGCTCGAATACAAATCGGCCGTAGTTTCGGATTTAACCTTAGATCAACGGCAGTGAGTTTTCGCGAACCGATCCATCGAATTGGTTGAAGACCGTGATCCATTGTTTGGATCAAATCACCTGGTTGTAGAACCTCAATTGGCCGTTTTTTTGTGTCGGTCTGAATAAGCGTTCCCGATACAAAGCACGGAATGATGTAATCGCCCCGGTCAAGGTCGCCTTCCTTGATCGTATCCGGCGGAACGTCCACTACTCCTTCAGGAGTGAAAACCTTCCATTGACCCGTATTGGGCCCAGTACTTGGAACGGTCTCTACCACTATCCAAGTGCTAGTGCCGTTTGTGAATGTGCCGTTAAAAGTGCCAATAGTAACTCCGTTTTCAAGGATTGGTTCCCCGAACTCGAAGACATTGTTCGCGTTGGTGTCGGTGAGAACTCCGCCGGTTGAGTCAAAAGAACCCTGCTTGTAGTTCGAGCTGTTTCCGGCCTCGTCGTAACTAAATGAAGATGTGAAGTCTAAGGACGCCAATTAAACGCTCTCACCCAGCAAGATATATTGGTGTTTGAATATTATATCTATTAGCTCTCTTATCAAGTTTCCGAAGGCCGGCGATACTTCTGCTCGGTGAATTGTTTTGTGCCCAACCGCTACTCATATTTCTTTGGGAAGTTCGCGGATCAGATCGGAAGCATACTGCGACATTAGGTCTTCAGCCTCGCACCGGCCGCTTTGGGCTCCCAGCGGTCGTTCGCAGCGTTCTGTCTGCATGACCGCTACGCGGACAAAACCGACTTCTCCTTCGTCTCTTCGAATGGCCGCTTCTGATAATCGGAGAAGAGATCCATATCAGTCATCGGCACTTGTGTTGTGTGTATCCACACCCCATATATTTCCTACCCGAAATGGAGACTTCATGTCCTGGTAAGGAAGGGAGGCAGAGCGCCTCCCGGTGCACATCGAACAATTGAAACAGCTCCGTAGCCTCAAGGCTGACGGCTCCTCATGATGTGCACATTCGTTTCCTACCATCATCGCTCAAGAATAGCTTGGGCTAGAGACATGAAAGTGGACACCCCATGAAACGGGACTACACAGATTTCCTTCCGCAACGCGCGCGAGACGCCGGAGCACGAACTAATCTCAACCCCCTTCAGGCACTGGGATGGCAACCCTTTTTCGCCCAACAGATCAGCGTAGACGAGCTAACGGCAACACCTCCCGCTCGCGTCGTAGAAGTGCATCGCAATGGGCTGCACGTCCTCGGTGACAGTGTTGATGATATACTTCCTCCCAGGCCGGATGTGACTGTCGGTGACTGGTTGATGCTGAAGCCTTCG